>NZ_LDUL01000010.1:0-342614 GCF_001043615.1 Burkholderia sp. LK4 | reverse complement strand
GTCCAACTTTGCGGGGTCAGTTCAATGCCGCGCTTTTTTATTTCCTGCCGGGAGTCAATCGGCTGGGCGACGGATGCTCACCACCACCATCCCGGGTAGCCGTAGCTGATACCCGTGCCCCAGCGATTGCCCCATCCGCCGTAATAACCGCCGTAGACGGTCACGGGCGGAGGCGAGTAATAGGCCCACGCGCGCGCGGCTGCCTCGGCTGCCATCGCGCTGTTCTGTTCGCGCAGCACCTGCTGGTCGATCTCGTCATAACGCTTGCGTTCGGCGCTCGACAGCGCGGGCGGCTGGCCGCCCGACGCGCCGGGTTCGGGCAGGCGGCTCAGGATCGTGGAAGTCGGCGGCGGCATCGCGCAGCCGGCAAGCGCGAGCGTGCAGGCGGCAACGCTCGTCAGGACGACGGTGCGAAACGGGAGAGGAAGCGGGCGATTCATGTGTTTCTCCTGCAGCGCGCCGACGACGGGAAGCGGCTTGCGCCGAAGTGCGGGACTTCGGCGCGCGAGCCTTGCGTGCGACGCTCGTGCGTCATTATGCGCCCGTGCCCGGACGGCGGGCATCGGGGCGCCGCTCAGTGACGCTGTTCGGTCGCGGGTGCGATGCCCGTCTCGACGCCGGGTGCCGCGAACAGCTGCGCGACGTCGACCGGATCGAATTCATAGCGCTGATTGCAGAACTCGCAATGGATCTCGACGTGGCCACGCTCGACGATCACGCTGTCGACTTCTTCGCGGCCGAGCATGCGCAGCATCGCACCGACTTTCTCGCGCGAGCACGAGCACTGGAAGCGCGTGCCGGCCGGCTCGAAGTGCTGCACGTTTTCCTGCCAGAACAGCCGGCGGAACACGACTTCCGGTTCGACCTCGAGCAGTTCCTTGGCGGACAGCGTGCCGCCGAGCGTGCAGACGCGTTCCCACGTATCGGTATCGGTTTCGGCGTTGCGCGGCACGATGCCGCCGTCGCCCGGCAGCTTCTGCAGCAGCATGCCGACCGCGCGGTCGCGATCGGCCGCGAGCCACATCCGCGTGTCGAGCTGCTCCGAGTGATGCATGTAGTGCTCGAGCACCTGCGAGACGGATTCGAGCGGACCGTCGACGCCGTTCAGCGGCACGATGCCCTGGTACGGCTGCTGGCCCGGCAGCTTGTCGGCCGGGTCGAGCGTGATCACGCAACGGCCGTGACCGCTCGCATTGACGAGCGATGCGAAGCTCGTGTCGTCGCCGATCGTCTGGGCGGCGTCGCCGGCGAACTTCGCGGTGGCCCGCATCGACAGATCCGAACTGCACTGGACGACCAGCATCTGGACCGGCCCGTCGCCGAAGATCTGCATGATCAGGGTGCCGTTGAATTTCAGGTTCGCGGACAGCAGCGCGCATGCGGCCATCATCTCGCCGAGCACCGTGCGCACAGGGGCCGGGTAGTCGCGGCGGGAGAGCACTTCCTGCCACGTATTGCGCAGCGAAACGATCTCGCCGCGCACGGGCGCCGCATTGAACATGAATTTCTGTAACTGGTCGCTCACTCTTCTTCCTTGAAATCCGTGCGAATCATCCGATTCGCACGAGTTGCTCCTTGAAATGCGCACGCCGCTCGACGTACGTCTTCGCGTTCGTGCGCAGCCGCGCGATGTCTTCCGCCGTCAGCTCGCGCACGACTTTCGCCGGTGCGCCGAGAATCAGCGAATTGTCCGGGAACGTCTTGCCTTCCGTCACGACCGCGCCGGCACCAACCAGACAGTTGCGGCCGATCACCGCTCCATTCAAGACCACCGCCTGAATCCCGACCAGCGACCCTTCGCCGATCGTGCAGCCGTGCAGCATGGCCTGGTGCCCGATCGTCACGTTTTCGGCAATCGTCAGCGGAAAGCCCGGGTCCGTATGCAGTACCGCGCCTTCCTGGACGTTGCTGCCCGCGCCGACGGTAATCGTCTCGTTGTCGCCGCGAATCGTCGCACCGAACCAGACGCTCGCGTTCTCCTCGAGCACGACCTTGCCGATGATGGCCGCCGTATCGGCGACGAATACGCTTTCGTGGATCGTCGGGGCCGTATCGCCCAGCTTGTAGATCGTCACGGAGTCTCCTTGTCTCTTCGATGATGGGCGCCGGTAGAATGGCGCGTCCGGTTTGCCCGGCGCGTTCGCATTGCGCCGCGGAACAATCGCCTATTGTAAACCGTCGCGTGCGTGCGCTCCCGCGATGCGCGCGCAGGGTGTCCCCGTTTATGAGCATGGAGTCTTCTTCTTTCGGCGAGGCGCGTGCCTGCGTGCGCCGCGCCGCGCTTGTCGCACTGCGTGACGCAGAACCCGCGGCCAAGGCCGCACAGGTGCGTTCGCTCCACGATGCGCTGCTGGCCGGGCGGGCGACGATCGCCCCATCGCTCGAATTGCCCGAGCCGGCCGACCTGCCGGGGCGCCCGGCGCGCCCGCCGCTCGTCGAGCCGCGCCAGCTCGAGCGACGCAGCATGCGTTCGCCCGAAGGGCGCGCCGTGCTGCTGCACGCGCTCGCCCATATCGAGTTCAACGCGGTCAACCTGGCGCTCGACGCCGTCTGGCGCTTCGCGGGCCTGCCGAACGCGTTCTACTCGGACTGGCTGAAGGTGGCGGCCGAGGAGGCGTACCACTTCACGCTGCTGTCCGAGCGCCTGGCGGCATTCGGGCATGCGTACGGCGATTTTCCCGCGCACAACGGCCTGTGGGAGATGTGCGAGCGAACCAAGGGCGACGTGCTGGCGCGCATGGCGCTCGTGCCGCGTACGCTCGAGGCCCGCGGGCTCGACGCATCGCCGCCGATCCGCGCGCGGCTCGTACAGGCGGGCGACGAGGCGTCGGCCGCGATCCTCGACGTGATCCTGCGCGACGAAATCGGCCATGTCGCGATCGGCAACCGCTGGTTCCGGCATCTGTGCGACGAAGCCGGCCGCGATCCCGTGCCGACCTATCGGCAGCTCGCCGAGCAATACCATGCCCCGCGGCTGCGCGGCCCGTTCAATTTCGACGCACGCCGCGATGCCGGATTCGAGCAGGCCGAACTCGACGAACTGGCCGCGCAGGACGGGGCGGACGGAAGCGCGCCGCGCTGACCCGCTCGGGTTCGGCTGCGTTTCGACCACCGCCGGCTGTTCAGGGCACCCGGCAGATGGCGCACCCCGGTGGCCCGCGCGCGCCGGCACAGCTAGAGCGGCGCCTCGACTGCCGGGCGCCGGAAAGAAGGCGCCGCCGCTATAATCGAACGACCATTCTTTTTTTGAGCGGCTGCGATGAGTGCCTCGAGTTCTGTTTCCGATTTCGTCATGGTGCGCGGCGTCCAGCTGCATGTCCGGCGCTGGGGCCGGCCCGATGCGCCGACGCTGTTCATGCTGCATGGCTGGATGGACGTCGCGGCGTCGTTCCAGTTCGTCGTCGATGCGCTCGCGGGCGACTGGCAGGTGATCGCGCCCGATGCGCGCGGCTTCGGGCTGTCAGACTGGCCGGTCGCGCGGCAGGGTGGCGGCCACTACTGGTTCCACGAATACCTGGGCGACCTCGATGCGCTCATCGACCACTATGCGCCGGCCGGCGAAGTCAACCTGGTCGGGCACAGCATGGGCGCGAACGTCGTGTGCCTGTATGCCGGCGCACGGCCGGAGCGCGTGCGGCGCGTGGTCGATCTCGAGGGTTTCGGGCTCGCGCCCGCGCGGGCCGAGCAGGCGCCGCGCCGGCTGCGCGGCTGGCTCGACGAGTTGCGCGAACCGCCCGCGCTGCGCCCTTATGCGTCACTCGACGACGTGGCGGCGCGCCTGATCAAGACCAATCCGCGGCTCGCCCCGCGCCGTGCCGCGTTCCTCGCCAAGCACTGGTCGAAGCGCGGCGACGACGGCCTCTACCACCTGCTGGCCGACCCCGCTCACAAGATGCCGGGTCCGCTGCTGTACCGGCTCGACGAAGTGATGGCTACCTGGGCGCAGGTGCGTGCGAAGGTGCTGCATGTCGAGGCCGTCAACTCGCCGACGCTCGCACACATCGCCGGCGACATCCCGCTGCCGGAATTCAAGGCGCGCTTCGACGCGTTTCCCGACTGGCGCGAGAAGCTCGTCGAGGATGCCGGCCACATGGTGCATCACGACCAGCCCGAGCAGATCGCGGCGCTGATCGAGGCGTTCTGCGCGTAAGCCGTGCAGCGGCAGCGGCGGGGCAGGCGGGCGGCGCAATTGCCGCGTTGCAGTAGAATGAAGCCTTACCTGCCATGCCGACAATGAACGCCGATCTCCACTGCCATTCCAATGTTTCCGACGGGTTGCTGTCGCCTGCCGACGTCGCGCGCCGCGCCCATGCGGGCGGCGTGACCCTGTGGGCGCTGACCGACCACGATGAAATCGGCGGCCAGGCGGCGGCGCGCAGCGAGGCGGAAGCGCTCGGCATGCGCTACCTGAGTGGCGTCGAGATTTCGGTCACGTGGGCGTCGCGCACCGTGCACATCGTCGGCCTGAACATCGATCCCGCGAACCCGGCGCTGGTCGACGGCCTGTACCGCACGCGCCACGGCCGCGCGGCGCGCGCAGTGGCGATCGGCGAGCAGCTCGCCACGCTCGGCATTCCCGGCGCGTACGAAGGCGCGCTGAAGTACGTCTCGAATCCGGACCTGATCTCGCGCACGCATTTCGCACGCTTTCTCGTCGAGAACGGCCATGCCGAATCGACGTCCGACGTGTTCGACCGGCTGCTCGGCGACGGCAAGCCCGGTTTCGTCCCGCATCGCTGGGCATCGCTGTCCGACGCGGTCGGCTGGATCCGTACGGCGGGCGGCGAGGCCGTGGTCGCGCATCCGGGCCGCTACCGCTACACGCCGGTCGAATTCGACGCAATCTTCGGTGAATTCATCGATCTGGGCGGCCGTGCGATCGAAGTCATCACGGGCAGTCATACGCCCGACCAGTACCGCGAATACGCGGATGTTGCGCGCCGCTTCGGCTTCGAAGTGTCGCGCGGCTCGGATTTCCACGCGCCGGGCGAGGGCCGCGTCGAGCTCGGCAGCCTGCCGCCGTTGCCGTCCGATCTCACGCCGGTCTGGGAACGCTGGCTCTGACGCCGGGCGGCTGACCGCCGCCCGTGCCGCCATCATGCGTTGCCGATTCTTCCCTCTTTACGTACCCCCATGTCCCAGTTCTTCAGGATTCATCCGGATAATCCGCAGCCGCGCCTGATCAAGCAGGCCGTGGAGATCGTCAGCAAGGGCGGCGTGATCGCGATGCCGACCGATTCGAGCTATGCGCTCGCGTGCCATCTCGACGACAAGGACGCGGTCGAGCGGGTGCGCCGGATTCGCGGCCTCGACGAGAAGCAGCACCTGTCGCTGCTCGTGCGCGACCTGTCGGAGCTCGCCAACTTCGCGATGGTCGACAACCGCCAGTACCGCCAGATCAAGTCGGTGACGCCCGGCCCGTACGTGTTCATCCTGCAGGCGACCAAGGAAGTGCCGCGCCGGCTGTCGCATCCGTCGCGCAAGACGATCGGGTTGCGCGTGCCCGATCACGCGATCACGCTCGCGTTGCTGGAGTCGCTCGGCCAGCCGCTGCTCGGCACGACGCTGATCCTGCCGCCGGACGACGAGCCGCTCAACGATCCCGAAGACATTCGCGCGCGGCTCGAGAAACAGGTCGATCTCGTGATCGACGGTGGCGCGTGCCCGCGCGAGCCGTCGACGGTGATCGACCTCACCGGCGACGAGCCCGAGCTCGTGCGTGCGGGGCGCGGCGCGCTCGAGCCGTTCGGCCTCTCGGCGCCGTAAGCGCGCCGTTCCATTTTTTGCGCGAGTGCGCTTGTTACAATAACGCGATATGGATGCTTCCCTGATACAGACCATCGCCGTCTACGCGCTGCCCGTGATCTTCGCGATCACGCTGCACGAGGCCGCGCATGGCTACGCCGCCCGCCTGCTCGGCGACAACACCGCCTACATGATGGGGCGCGTATCGTTCAACCCGATGCGCCACATCGATCCGCTCGGCACGATCGCGATCCCGCTCGCGATGTATTTCCTGACGGGCGGCGCGTTCCTGTTCGGCTATGCGAAGCCGGTGCCGGTGTCGTTCGGCAACCTGCGCGATCCGCGCTGGGGCAGCCTGTGGGTGTCGCTCGCGGGGCCGGCCTGCAACTTCGTGCAGGCGCTGATCTGGGGCGTGCTGACGCTTGTGCTGCCGGCCGTCGGCATCGACGAGCCGTTCTTCACGCGGATGGCGTTTGCCGGCGTCAGCGCGAACCTCGTGCTGGGCGTGCTGAACCTGTTTCCGCTGCCGCCGCTCGACGGCGGCCGCATCCTGGCGGCGCTGCTGCCCACGAAACAATCGATCGCGCTGTCGCGCATCGAGCCGTACGGTTTCATCATCGTCCTCGTGCTGGTCGCGACGGGCGTGCTGACGAACTTCTGGCTGCGCCCGCTCGTCAACGTCGGCTACGCCGTCCTGAGCGCCATCCTGTCCCCATTCGCCTCGCTTTTCTAACGACAACCATGTTCCCTGAACGTATTTTCTCCGGCATGCGACCCACCGGGTCGCTGCACCTCGGTCATTACCACGGCGTGCTGAAAAACTGGGTGAAGCTGCAGTCCGAGTACCCGTGCTTCTTCTGCGTCGTCGACTGGCATGCGCTGACGACGCACTACGAGACTCCCGAGGTCATCGAGAAGAACGTGTGGGACGTGCTGATCGACTGGCTGGCGTCCGGCATCGATCCGGCCCAGGCGACGCTGTTCATCCAGAGCAAGGTGCCCGAACATGCCGAACTCGCGCTGCTGCTCGGCATGAGCACGCCGCTCGGCTGGCTCGAACGCGTGCCGACCTACAAGGAGCAGATGGAGAAGCTGAAGGACAAGGACCTGTCGACCTACGGTTTCCTCGGCTACCCGGTGCTGATGGCGGCCGACATCCTGCTGTATCGCGGCTCGCTCGTGCCGGTCGGTGAAGACCAGGTGCCGCACGTCGAGATGACGCGCGAGATCGCGCGCCGCTTCAACTACCTGTACGGTCGCGAGCCGGGCTTCGAGGAGAAGGCGCTCGATGCCGCGAAGAAACTCGGCGGCAAGCGCGCGAAGCTCTATCACGAGCTGCGCAATGCATACCAGCAGGAGGGCGACGACGAGGCGCTCGAACAGGCGCGCGCGATGCTGCAGGAATCGCAGAGTCTGTCGATGAGCGACCGCGAGCGCCTGTTCGGCTATCTCGAAGGCGCGCGCAAGATCATCCTCGTCGAGCCGCAGGCGCTCCTCACCGAAGCATCGCGGATGCCGGGTCTCGACGGGCAGAAGATGTCCAAGTCGTACGGCAACACGATCGGGCTGCGTGAAGACGCCGAGACGATCACGAAGAAGGTCCGCACGATGCCGACCGATCCCGCGCGCGTACGCCGCACCGATCCGGGCGATCCCGACAAGTGCCCGGTGTGGCAGCTGCACCAGGTCTATACGGACGAAGCGACGCACGACTGGGTGCAGAAAGGTTGTCGTTCGGCGGGCATCGGCTGTCTCGATTGCAAGCAGCCGGTCGTCGAAGGCATCCTGCGCGAGCAGCAGCCGATGCTCGAGCGTGCGCAGAAGTACATGGACGATCCGTCGCTGCTGCGCGCGATCGTCGCGGACGGTTGCGACAAGGCGCGCAAGTACGCGACGGAAACGATGCGCGACGTGCGCGACGCGATGGGCCTGTCGTACAACTGATCGACCGCATGAGCGCATCCGTCATCGCCGCCGCGGGCGGCCACGTCGCCCAGGCCGAACCGTCGCGCTGGGTCGCGCAATGGTCGCGGTTCGTGCCGGCAGGCGGCGCGGTGCTGGATGTCGCCGCGGGCGGCGGCCGCCATGCGCGCTGGTTCGCGTCGCGCGGGCATCCGGTCGTCGCACTCGACCGCGACCCGGTCGCGCTGGCCGCGTTGCGCGCGATTCCGGGCGTCGACGCCCGTGACGCCGATCTCGAAGGCGCGCCGTGGCCATTGCCGGCCGGCAAGCAGTTTTCGGCGGTGATCGTCACCCATTATCTGCATCGTCCGCTCTGGCCCCATCTGCTCGATGCGGTGGCGCCGGGCGGCGTGCTCATCTACGAAACCTTCGCGCAAGGAAACGAATCGGTCGGTAAACCGTCCAACCCCGCGTTCCTGCTCGCCCCGGGCGAGCTGCTGGACGCCGTGCACGGCCGCCTGCGGGTGGTTGCGTACGAGGACGGGTTCGTTGCCGCGCCGCGCGAGGCGTTCGTCCAGCGTCTCTGCGCAGTGCGCGAGGGCGCGACCCCGAAGGCGGGGGCGGGAATTCCACGTTACGAACTGCCCGGCTAATCCGCTACAATCTCAACGTTTACCGGTACATAATCTCAATCGCGTTTCATGGCTAACGGCACCCAAGACGGCATTCAAATCCGCGGCAGCATCCCCGCGATCGTCACCCCGATGCTCGAAGACGGCAGTCTCGACCTGCCGGCGTTTCGCAAACTGATCGACTGGCATATCGCGGAAGGCACCGATGCGCTCGTCGTGGTCGGTACGAGCGGCGAGTCGGCAACGCTCAACGTCGAAGAGCACATCCTGATGATCCGCACGGCGGTCGAGCATGCGGCGAAACGCATCCCGATCATCGCGGGCGCGGGCGGCAACTCGACCGCCGAGGCGATCGAGCTGACGAAGCACGCGAAAGCCGTCGGCGCGGACGCGACGCTGCAGGTCGTGCCGTACTACAACAAGCCGACGCAGGAAGGCATGTACCGGCACTTCAAGACGATCGCCGAAGCGGTCGACCTGCCGGTGATCCTGTACAACGTGCCGGGCCGCACGGTCGCGGACATGGCGAACGAGACGATGCTGCGCCTCGCGGAAGTCCCGGGCATCATCGGCGTGAAGGAAGCGACCGGCAACATCGATCGCGCCGCGCACCTGATCAAGGCTGCACCGAAGCATTTCGCGATCTATAGCGGCGACGATCCGACGGCTATCGCGCTGATGCTGCTCGGCGGCCACGGCAACATCTCGGTCACGGCGAACGTCGCACCGCGCGCGATGAGCGAACTGTGCCGTGCAGCGCTGGCCGGCGACGTCCAGACGGCCCGCGAACTGCACATGAAGCTGCTGTCGCTGCACAAGAACCTGTTCATCGAGGCGAACCCGATTCCGGTGAAGTGGGCGCTGCAGGCGATGGGCAAGATGCAGGGCGGCATCCGGCTGCCGCTCACGGCGCTCGACGAGCGCTGCCACGATGCCGTGCGTTCGGCCCTCGTCGAGGCCGGCGTCCTCGCCTGATGCCGAGGCGGCCGCGTCCTGCGGCCGCCGGCTCGTACCCTGATCAACCCGCACCGGCCGGCTCCGTCCGGCGCCGCTCCTGACGAGCGTTCTAGCAAGACGAAGGATTTCATGAAACGTTTCGCCTTTTCTTCTCGCGCCATCCAGATGTCGGTGGTGGCGCTGGCGCTGGGCGCGCTCGCCGGCTGCGATACGCTGAACGACTATCTGGCCCCCGACCGGGTCAACTACAAGAACACCGGTTCGGCACCGCCGCTCGCGGTGCCGAGCGACCTGAAGCCGGTACCGACGACGCAGCAGTTCGTCGCGCCGCCGAGCAACGCCGGCCTCGGCACGCTGCCGCCGCGGGCCACGACCCAGGCCGGCAACGCGACCGACGGCATCCCGAGCGCGCAGGATCCGTTCGGCATGCACATCGAGCGCGACGGCGACCGCCGCTGGCTCGTCGTCGACGGCCGGACGCCCGAGCAGCTGTGGCCGATCCTGAAGGAGTTCTGGCAGGAGAACGGTTTCTCGCTGAAGACCGACGCGCCGTCGACGGGCATCATGGCCACCGACTGGGCCGAAAACCGCGCGAACATTCCCGATGACTGGTTCCGCCGCACGATCGGCAAGGTCATCGATTTCGCTTACTCGTCCGGTACGCGCGACCGCTTCCGTACGCTCGTGAACCGCACGTCGGACGGCAACACCGACATCTCGATCACGCACAGCGCGATGGAAGAAATGATGGTCGGCCCGCAGGGCGGCACGTCGTCGCGCTGGGAGGAGCGTCCGCGCAACCCGGTGCTGGAAGCTGTGTTCCTGTCGAAGTTGATGCAGAAGTTCGGCCTGACCGATGCGCAGGCGAAGCAGCTGCTGACCGATGCACGCCCCGCGACGGCGCCGGCGCAGGTCAGCGACACGAGCAACGGCGCGGCAACGCTGCAGCTGGCCGAGTCGTTCGACCGCGCATGGCTGCGGGTGGGCCTGGCGCTCGACCGGACCAACTTCACGGTCGACAATCGCGACCGCGAGAAGGGCGTCTACACCGTGCGCTATGCGAATTCGATGGAAGAGCTGAAGCGTGACGGCCTGTTCGGCAAGCTGTTCTACGGCGGCCCGGCGGCCGCGAAGCCGGGCAAGGAATTCCTCGTCAACGTACGCGCGCAAGGCAACGGCGGCACGCAGGTCGCGGTGATCGGCGCAAACGGCCAGGTCGACAACTCGTCGGACGCGCAGCGGATCATTTCGCTGCTCCACGCGCAGCTGAACTGAGCGCGTGCGATTCGCCAGCCTCGGAAGCGGCAGCGAAGGCAACGCGCTGGTCGTCGAGGCCTCGAGCGGCACGACGACCACCCGCGTGCTGCTCGACTGCGGCTTTTCCGCCAAGGAGGTCGAGCGTCGGCTCGGCCGTCTGAATCTCTGCATCGGTGATCTCGATGCGATCCTGATTACCCACGAACACAGCGACCACGTCGGCAGTGCGCTGACGCTCGCCCGCCGGGCATCGCTGCCGCTCTACATGAGCTGGGGTACCGCGCGCGCGGTCGGCGCGGACGAGGCCGATGTCGACCTCCACGTGCTGTGGGGCGACGAGACGGCCGCGATACGCGATCTGGCCGTGATGCCCTATACGGTCCCTCACGACGCGCGCGAGCCGCTCCAGTTCGTCTTTATGGATGGCTGCAGCCGGCTCGGCGTGCTGACGGACGTCGGCATGGCCACGCCGCACATCACGACGGTACTGAGCGGCTGTGACGCGCTGGTGCTCGAATCCAACCACGACACCGCAATGCTGGCCGCGAGCCGCTATCCGCAGTCGCTGAAGGCGCGTATCGGCGGCAACCACGGCCACCTGAGCAACGACGCAGCGGCGGCCATCCTCGCATCGCTTGAGCGCAGCCGCCTTCGGCACCTGGTCGGGGCGCACCTGAGCCAGCAGAACAACCTGCCGGAACTGGTCCGCCAGGCGTTTGGCGGCGTACTGGGGACGAACGGGGAGGACGTGATCGTGGCCACGCAGGACGCGGGCTTCGACTGGCTGGCGCTCGGGTGAGCGGGGCAGGGCCGCTGCGGCGGCCCCGTATGACTGCCGGGCGACAGGCGCGAAAACGGCAGACGTAAAAAAACCGGCCCTCGGGCCGGTTTTTTTTCAGCTGACGCTGAGGCTTACTGGCTTGCGCCCGAAGCCGGAGCAGCCGTCGCTGCCGAAGCAGCCGACGCCACTGCAGCAGCAGCGTCGCTCGCAGCAGCCGTTGCCGACGAAGCAGCAGCCGAAGCGTCGCTCGCAGCACCAGCAACTGCCGAAGCAGCCGACGAAGCAGCAGCAGCCGCGTCGCTTGCAGCCGACGAAGCAGCTTGATCAGCGCTCTTGTTGCAAGCAGCCAGTGCAACAGCAGCCAACAGGGAAGCTACGAGGAGGGATTTCTTCATGATCACGTCCTTTTATGGTTAAAGGTAAGCAACAGCGCGAAACAATACCGGTAATGTGCTCCAACACCGACCTGGGCCGCTGGTGGAGATGCACTTCTAGAGCGTGAATCTTCCCTACGGCTTGGGCGGAAATTATATGCACTTTCCTATCGACCGTCGACAAATGCGGGGTCAATACGTTGTCTTTCCCATACAGAATTTGATCTGTACGGGCATACGGGGCGACTCACACTAATTCCGGTTTCCGACCCGTATCCAGCCCGCACGATACCACTCGTGCAATAAAGCTGTCATTGAGGGAGCCCGGGATAGTGTTACAAACCGTTTCGCCTCCATCTGGCGTTGATTGGCCAGTTCGGGCAGCCATTCGCTGGCCTGCTCGAGCGGTCCTTCCTCGCCATTAATGAAGTACGAGCGCGCGTTATACATCAATGCGGCCCTTCTGTCGAGACACACGCCACGACGTGACGCTTGCGTGACGAACGCGGCCTCGGACAGCGGGCGCGCGGGCGGGTCGAAAACGACGTTCGGTTTGGGCTCGCTCAGGTAGCAGCCGAGAAACTCCGCGACGTCGCGCTTGCGCCAGCGAATCGCGTCGACGATCTCCGCGACGCGCTCCACCATCGCCGGAGGCAGTTGCGCGGGCGTGTCGACGGCCGGCTGCTTCGGGTCGCGGTAGAGGTCGTCGCCGCACCCGTCCCGCAGGCCGCCACGCTCCGCGAGATAGTACAGGAACTGGGCGCCCAGTTCGCCTGCGGACGGCGCCCGGAAGCCGATCGAGCAGGTCATGCATTCGCCTTCGGCCACGCCGTCGTGCGCGATGTGCGGCGGCAGGTACAGCATGTCGCCGGGTTCCAGCACCCATTCGTCGCTGGGCTCGAAGTTTTCGAGGATCTTCAGCGGCACGTCCGGCTGCAGCGACAGGTCCTTCTGCGCGCCGACGCGCCAGCGGCGCCGGCCCTCGACCTGCAGCAGGAAGACGTCGTATGAATCGAAATGCGGGCCGACTCCGCCGCCGTCCGTCGCGTACGAGATCATCAGGTCGTCCAGCCGCGCGTCGGGGATGAAGCGGAAGCGGTCGAGCAGCGCGCGCGCCGCGTCGACGTGCAGGTCGAGCCCTTGTACGAGCAGGGTCCAGGCCTTGCGCGTGACGGCCGGCAGCGAGCCCGGTTCGAACGGGCCGTGAGCCAGTTGCCACTTGTTACGAAAATGGGTGATCAGTCGCGATTCCGCGTCATAGTCGGTGGCGAGCTCGAACAGCGCGTCGCGCGAGACCGGCGACGCGACGCCGGGGATCGCCTGGCGGATCAGGAGCGGCTTCTTCTGCCAGTAGCCGCGCATGAATTGCGTCGGCGTAAGACCGCCAAGCAGCGGTGTGGGAAGATCGGAGGGCGGCGCGCCGAACGGGGCGGCAGCGGCATCCCGCGGTTCGGCTTGAGACCGGTTGCGCATCGTATAATGAGACTTGTATTTGGGAGAATTGGATGAAAATCGCAAAAAACACCGTCGTGTCGGTCACTTACAAGCTGTCGGATGCACAGGGCAATCTGATCGAGGAAAGCGACGAGCCGATGGTTTATCTGCACGGCGGCTATGATGGCACGTTCCCCAAGATCGAGGAACAGCTCGACGGCCACGAGCCGGGCTACGAGGCGCAGGTCCAGCTCGAGCCGCAGGACGCGTTCGGCGACTACGATCCCGAACTCGTGAAGATCGAGCCGCGCGATCGTTTTCCCGAGCCGCTCGAAGTGGGCATGCAGTTCGAGGGCACGCCGGAAGACGGCGACGAGGAAGTCGATTCGCTGATCTACACGGTCACCGACGTCGCCGAAGACAAGGTCGTGCTCGACGGCAATCACCCGCTGGCAGGCATGGCGCTGCGTTTCGCGCTGACCGTGAAGGACGTTCGCGAAGCCACCGAAGACGAAATCGAGCATGAGCACGCACATGGCGCGGAAGGGCTCGAGATCGTCGACGAGGACGATGACGAAGACGAAGACGGCGAAGCGCCGTCAGGGCGTACTCTGCACTGAGCTTGCAGGCAGGCCGGGCGTCGGCCCCGATGCAGGGGGCGGCGCAGGCCACGACGCGCCGCCCGGGGCGGCGCCGTCACCCTGCAGCGGCGGCGCGACCGACGACGAGTCGGGCAGCGCCGGCAACGCGGGGATTTCCGGCATCTGTGGCAGCGGCACGTCGTCGTGCGGCACGAGCGGCAGCGCGGGTGGCACCGGCAGGTTCTTCGGCACCTCCTGCAGGCTGACGTTGAAGATTGTCTGCCGTGACGGCGACACGCTCACCTTGACCCACTGATTCGCCGGATGGCGCGGTCCGATCGCGACGCGCGTCACGTTTCCTATCAGCTCACCATCGTCGGCACGCAGCGGCCGGTCGATCAGGAAGCCGTTCGCCAGCGGTTCGCCGCTCGCGTGCATCACCAGGATCGGGCCGCGGAACGTCGCCGCCGCCTTCACCAGCGTTCGTTTCAACTCGCGGAAGCCGTCGCGTACGCGCGGCCGGTTGAAACGCAGCCATGCGAAGCGTTCCGCGCGTTCGTAGCGTTCGAACTGCGGATCGCCTTCGAACATCACCACCATCGCACGCGCCTCGCGCCGCTTCGCGTATTCGGCCGCGTGGTCGATCCAGAAACCGTTCGCGATGATGCGGTCCTCGAATTCGCCATTGCGGCCGCCGGCCGTCAGGTAATGGTTGTTCGGCGCCGGCGCGTTGAGCGCGACGTAGACGATGTCGTCGCGCATCCAGCGGGCATTCTCGCGATACGGCCGGAACCGTGCGACTTCGCTTTCCCGCGTGATCGGCAGCGCGCCGGGGTCGGGCAGTGCCGAATCGGCGAGCAGTGTCTGCCGCAGGAAGTCGAGCCGCTCGACCGGATCGTAGCTACCGCCGGCCACGGTGTTGCACGTTGCCCAGTCGTCGTGACCGGGAATGAATACGAGCGGCACGCGTGCCGCATCCAGGATCGCGCCGCGCTGCGAATACAGTGCATCGCGGCACGCTTCCTTCGAACCCTTGAGATCGCCCGCATACACCACGAACGCGAGATTGCGCTCGCGCGCGATCGCGTCGAGCAGCCGCTGTGCAGCCGGTTCGTCCGCTGGGGTGTTGATCACGCCCGACACGACCGCGAACGAGTAGGGCGCGGTGCTGCGCTTCGGCGGTGCCGCCTGCGCACCGGCCGGGGCGAACGCGATCAACGCCGCGACGAGCGCGGCGGCCGCACGGGCCGGCAGGCCCGGCGAGACGCGCTTATGCGTGTCCGTCTGCATCGTGCGACCGGACCAGCGTGCGCAGTTCGTACAGCAGGTCGAGTGCCTCGCGCGGCTTGAGATCGTCGGGATCGATGTCGCGCAGCTTTTCGAGCGCCGGATGCGGTGTGTCGGGCAGCGCCGGCGCGTCCGCGCATTCGAGATCGTCGGCGGCCACCGGCGGCGCGCTGAACAGGTCGAGCTGCGGCGTGTGCTGCGAAGCCGATTGCTGTTCGAGGTACGCGAGGTGCTTGCGCGCGGCGCGGATCACGGGCGCCGGAACGCCTGCGAGCTGGGCGACCTGCAGGCCGTAGCTCTGGTTGGCCGGCCCTTCGTTGACCGCGTGCAGGAACACGATGCCGTGGCCGTGCTCGACGGCCGACAGGTGGACGTTGGCCGCTTGCGGAAATTCCGCCGGCAGTTGCGTCAGCTCGAAGTAGTGCGTCGCGAACAGCGTGTAGCACGCGTTGTGCGCCAGCAGGTGGCGCGCGATGGCCCACGCGAGCGCGAGGCCGTCGAACGTCGACGTGCCGCGGCCGATCTCGTCCATCAGCACGAGGCTTTGCGGTGTCGCGTCGTTGAGGATCGCCGCGGCTTCGGTCATCTCGACCATGAACGTCGAGCGACCGCCTGCGAGATCGTCTGCCGCGCCGATGCGCGTGAAGATCCGGTCGATCGGGCCGAAGCATGCCGACCTGGCCGGCACGTAGCTGCCGACGTAAGCCATCAGCGCGATCAACGCTGTCTGCCGCATGAACGTCGACTTGCCGCCCATGTTCGGGCCGGTGATCAGCAGCAGCTTGCGCTCGGTGCCGAACCGGCAGTCGTTCGCAATGAACTGTTCGACCTGCGCCTCGACGACCGGGTGGCGGCCCTGTTCGATTTCGATGCCGATCTCGTCGGTGAAGGTCGGCGCGACCCAGTCGAGCGCACGGGCGCGTTCGGCGAATGCGGCGAGCAGGTCGAGTTCGGCGAGCGCCGATGCGACGCGCTGGCACTCGGGGATGAACGGCAGCAGTGCCTGCAGCACTGCGTCGTACAGCGCTCGCTCGCGCGCCAGGGCGCGTTCCTGCGCGGACAGCGCCTTGTCCTCGAAAGTCTTCAGTTCGGGCGTGATGTAGCGCTCGGCATTCTTCAACGTCTGGCGCCGGCGATAGTCGTCGGGCACCTTGTCGGTCTGGCCGCGCGTGACCTCGATGTAGAAGCCGTGCACCTTGTTGTATTCGACGCGCAGGTTCGCGATGCCGGTGCGCGTGCGCTCGCGCGCTTCGAGATCGATCAGGAACTGCCCGCAGTTCTCCGAGATGTCGCGCAGCTCGTCGAGCTCGGCGTCGTAACCGCGCGCGATCACGCCGCCGTCGCGCACCATCGCGGCCGGTTCGGGCGCGATCGCGCTCGTCAGCAGGTCGAGGCATTCGGCGGGCGGTGCGAGTGCCGCGTCGACGCGGGTGAGGGCGTCCGCATTCGCGACGATCGCGCTGATGCGCTCACGCAGCGCCGGGAGGGCGGCGAACGTGTCGCGCAGGCTCGACAAGTCACGCGGGCGCGCGGACAGCAGTGCGAGGCGCCCGGTGATCCGTTCGACGTCGGCGATCTGGCGCAGCGCGCTGCGCAGCGCATCGAGGCTTGCGTTTGCCGGTGCATCGAGCAGCGCGCCGATCGCCTGCTGGCGCGACTGTGCGGCGACCGACGCGCGCGGCGGGTGATGCAGCCAGTGACGCAGCAGGCGGCTGCCCATCGTCGTGCAGCAGGTGTCGAGCAGCGAATACAGCGTCGGCGACTCGGTGCCGCGCAGCGTCTCGGTCAGTTCGAGGTTGCGGCGCGTGGCCGGATCGAGCCCGATGTACTCGGTTTCGTTTTCGACCTTGAGGCTGCGCACGTGCCGCAACTGCTGGCCTTGCGTG
Source organism: Burkholderia sp. LK4 (assembly GCF_001043615.1). Classification (NCBI taxonomy): domain Bacteria; kingdom Pseudomonadati; phylum Pseudomonadota; class Betaproteobacteria; order Burkholderiales; family Burkholderiaceae; genus Burkholderia; species Burkholderia sp. LK4. Next base: position 325,778 of record NZ_LDUL01000010.1, on the reverse strand, counting down.
GCCGCTGCGTAGAGCAGCAGCGCGCCGGCCGCGCCGCACGCGCTCGTCAGCGAATGTGCGCCGAAGCCGTCGAGGCTCGCGACATCGAGCTGGTCGCACAGGCGCTGCGTGCCCGACGCGATGTCGAAATGCCACGCCGGCACGCGCTTGCTTGCGCCTGCGCCTGCCGGCACGGCGTCGGTTGCGCCGTCCGGCGTCAGGATCTCGGCCGGCCGGATGCGTTCGAGCGCGGCAGCGAGCTGCTCGGGTTCGATTTCTGCGAGCCGCAGCGCGCCGCTTGCGAGGTTCAGCCACGCGAGGCCGACATTGACCGCGACGCCACGCTTGTTGTGGCCCGTGCACATCGCGAGCAGGTAGACATCGTTCTTGTCGGACAGCAGTGCCGCATCGGTCAGCGTGCCGGGCGTGACGACGCGCACGACCTTGCGCTCGACGGGGCCCTTCGACGTGGCGGGATCGCCGATCTGTTCGCAGATCGCGACCGATTCGCCCATCTTCACGAGCTTGGCGAGATACTGTTCGACCGCATGATGCGGCACGCCGGCCATCTTGATCGGCGTGCCGGCGGATGCGCCGCGTTGCGTGAGGGTCAGGTCGAGCAGGCGTGCGGCCTTTTCCGCGTCTTCGAAGAACAGCTCGTAGAAGTCGCCCATCCGGTAGAAGACAAGCGTGTCGGGATGGTCGGCCTTGATGCGCAGGTACTGCTGCATCATTGGGGTATGGCCGGCGAAGGCTTCGGGCGACAGCGTGGTCATAGGTCAGGCATGAAGTTGTTGCTTGGGTTGCCCGAGTTTACCAGTCGCTTCCATGTGCACGCGCGAAGTTCGCCGTTTGGCCAGGTGCGGACGATCGCGCGAACCCTTGCGTGCTGACGCCGCCCCGCATATCAGCGTGTGGTTGGACGTCAGGCGGCGTGCGGCGGCTTCGAACCCGGCTGCGTGGCGACGCCGGTCGGTTTCGAGCATGGCGACCCGATCCGCGGCTCTCATTCGGCCCCTTTTTCGCCTGGGAGACTAGCCACTCGTTACCATCGACTGCAGACGATTTCGTCCGTCCGGGCAACGCTACGAACTGTGAAACGTTTGGCAGACCGCGTAATCCGGTTACTCGGTCTTTATATTTGCCCACGCTCTCGGGACTTACACCAATCAACCTCGTAAGACTGAAACTTAGGCAGGTTTCAATGAATGGAGCGTGCTAGTCTGAAACGGCAATATATAAAAACGCAGTAAGTTCGGGGCACAAACATGAAGCAGGCCATACAGGATGCGGGGGGCGCGTGCGCGCAAAGTACCCTGGTGCCGCACGTTACAACGGTCGCGGATGAGTCGGAGCGGATCAATCTGATCGAGCTTGGTGCTCGCGTGTCGTCAGTGACCGTGCTGGGCGTATTTGCCTATCTGATTTATGCGCCGTGGCGATTGGATCCGAGCCGGATCACGCTGATCCTGCTGCTGGTATCCGCGGTACTGACCGTCGGCATGTCGGCGTTTGCCAAATTGCCGAAACGGCGCGACTGGCATCCCGTTGCAGTGTGCTTGTCCCTGGGCGGTTCGTTCTACTGCCTGACCTATCAGCTGACGGCCAGTACCCAACTGATCCCGGAGTGGGCAGGGGGCGCCTGGCAAATATGCGGGATTGCGTGGCAACTGTTCGCGAAACTGTCGCTCGGGCGCTCGTTCGGCTTGCTGCCGGCGAATCGCGGCGTCGTTTCGACCGGAGCGTACCGGTTCATGCGCCACCCGATCTATGCCGGTTATCTGTTGTCCGAAATCGGTTTCCTGCTTGCAAACTTCAGTACGCGAAACCTGCTCGCGATCGGCATCTGGATGCTGTTGCAGATCGGGCGAATCAGTTTGGAAGAGCGGGTGCTGTCGGAAGACGCCGATTATCGTGCGTACAAGACGAAGGTCCGGTACCGGCTGATTCCCGGGGTGTTTTGACGGGCGTGCCCAAAGCGCGCCGCGGTGGTGCGCCGATGAAACAGATTGGCGCGGCGAACGTGCAAAAGTCGGCGTACTCGGGTCACGGACCTTCGTACGCCGACTCTGTCCTGCGTGTCAGGACGTGTGTCCCGACGTCAGGCTGAGGGCTACCGCCTGCGCAACTTCGATGCCGTCGATCGCCGCCGAATAAATGCCGCCCGCATACCCGGCGCCTTCGCCGGCCGGATACAGGCCTTCGACGTTCATGCTCTGGTAATCGTCCTTGCGTCGAATCCGGATCGGTGACGACGTGCGCGTTTCCACACCGGTGAGCACGGCATCGTGCATCGCAAAGCCGGCGATCTTCTTGTCGATCTGGGGCAGGGCTTCACGGATCGCTTCGATCACATAGTCCGGCAGCGCGGTGCTGAGATCGGTCGGGTTCACGCCCGGCTTGTACGACGGCGCCACGGAGCCCAGCGACGTCGACGGTCGGCCAGCGATGAAATCGCCGACCAGTTGCCCCGGCGCGCGATAATCGCCGCCGCCGAGTTCGAACGCACGCTCTTCCCATTTGCGCTGGAACGCGATGCCCGCCAGCGGGCCGCCGGGATAATCGTCCGGCGTGATGCCGACCACGATGCCCGCATTCGCGTTGCGCTCGGCCCGCGAATACTGGCTCATGCCGTTGGTGACCACGCGGCCCGGCTCGGAGGTCGCTGCGACCACGGTGCCCCCAGGGCACATGCAGAAGCTGTAGACGGCGCGGCCGTTGCTGCAGTGGTGGACCACCTTGTAGTCGGCGGCGCCGAGCTGCTTGTGGCCCGCGAACTTGCCGAAGCGGCTGCGATCGATCAGCCCCTGCGGATGCTCGATGCGAAAACCCAGCGAGAACGGCTTGGCTTCGATGTAGACGCCGCGATCGTGCAGCATCTGGAAGGTGTCGCGCGCGCTGTGGCCCACGGCCAGCACCACGTGGTCGCACCGCAGCGTTTCTCCGTTCGAGAGCTTCAGCGAGCGCACCTTGCCCTGATCGATCTCGACGTCGTCGACCCGCGTTTCGAAACGCACTTCACCACCCAGTTCGTGGATGGACGCACGCATTTTTTCCACCATGCTGACGAGGCGGAACGTGCCGATATGCGGCCGGCTCAGATACAGGATGTCTTCCGGTGCGCCTGCCTTGACGAATTCGTCCAGCACCTTGCGGCCATAGTGGTTGGGATCCTTGATCTGGCTGTACAGCTTGCCGTCGGAAAACGTGCCGGCCCCGCCTTCGCCGAACTGCACGTTGGATTCGGGGTTGAGCACGCTCTTGCGCCACAGGCCGAAGGTGTCCTTGGTGCGCTCGCGCACGGCCTTGCCGCGTTCGAGGATGATGGGACGGAAACCCATCTGCGCGAGGATCAGCCCCGCGAACAGGCCGCACGGCCCCATGCCGATCACGACCGGGCGCAGGAAATTGCCGTGCTCGGGCGCCTTCGTGACGAAGTGGTACGCCATGTCGGGTGTCACGCTGCAATGCGGCTTGCCGGCGAGGCGCTTGATCGCGGTGGCTTCGTCCGCGACTTCGACGTCGACGATATACGTGAGCTTGATGTCGGCGCGCTTGCGCGCATCGTGCGCACGACGGAACACGGTGTAACGGAGGAGCTCGTCCGCGGCCACGCCAAGCTCCGCGAGGCGCGCGCGAATCGCGGCCTCGAGCGCGCTTTCGGGGTGGTCGAGGGGGAGTTTAATTTCGCTTAGCCGTAACATGGGGACTCGGATGCGATTGCCACGGCGTCGTGGCGGTGTTGATACGGTCGGGGGCCGGCAGGCCGGCGGGGTTGTCCGCCGCGCGGGCGTGCCGCATGCAAACCCGCACGCAAACCATTTATTGTCATTGCGGGAACGGCGGTGTGGCCGGCAGTACGCTGACCGGCCCCGACAAACTCAAGCAACTTCAGGATAGGCGCACGAAGCAACCCTTGTGCGGGAAGATGTTCCCGCCTCCCGGCAACCGGGAGGCGAACGGTGCGCCGTCGTGACGATGCCCGCGAGCGGTGTGCGCGAAAGCCGCGCCGCGCGGGCGCGGCCGGGGCTTACTCCGCCGCCGGATGCACGCGCGTGTAACGGTTCAGGATCGGGATCATCTGCGCGTAGATCTTCGGGTTCGCCGCGACGATTTCATGGCGATGCAGGAAATCGGCGTCGCCCGTGTAGTTGCCGACGAGGCCGCCGGCCTCGGTGATCAGCAGGCTGCCCGCTGCCATGTCCCACACGTTGATGCCTTGCTCGAAGAACGCGTCGAGGCGGCCGGCCGCGACGTTCGCGAGATCGAGTGCTGCTGCGCCCGGACGACGCAGGCCGGTACAGGCTTGCGTCATTTCGGTGAAGAGGCGTGCGTATGCATCGAGGCCGTCCTTTTCGCGGAACGGGAAGCCCGTGCCGACCAGTGCGTCCGACAGGCGGTCGCGGCGGCCGACGCGGATGCGGCGGTCGTTCAGGTACGCACCGCGGCCGCGCGTGGCCGTGAACAGGTCGTTCTTGTTCGGGTCGTAGACGACGGCCTGCGTGACGACGCCCTTGTGCTCGAGCGCAATCGACACGCAGTAGTACGGGAAGCCGTGGATGAAGTTGGTCGTGCCGTCGAGCGGATCGATGATCCACTTGAATTCGGATTCGTTCTCCGATTCGCCCGATTCCTCGGCGAGGATCGCGTGGTCGGGGTAGGCGGTCTTCAGCGTCTCGATGATCGCGTCTTCGGCGGCCTTGTCCACTTCGGTGACGAAGTCGTTCTGCTGCTTCTTGCGGATCTCGATCAGGTCGAGATCGAGGGACGCGCGGTTGATGATCTGTCCGGCGCGGCGCGCAGCCTTGACAGCAATGTTGAGCATGGGATGCATGAGCCTGGATCCTGTAGCCGGCGGCACGGGCCGCCACGAAGTGGAACAACCGCCCGGCACGGCGCAAGCGTGGCAGGCGAGGTGAGACGCGAATTGACAAAGAACGGGGTACGACCCGCGCCGCACGGAGCGCGACGCGTAAAGGCATGATTTTACCCGATTTTTGGCGGTTTCAGGCGACCGGAATACGGGGAAACCCCCACTATCCGTCCGGACGAGTGGGTTTGCCGCGGCGATGGCGATACCATACTGCCATTCTGATGAACCGAGTCGTATCGTAGTGGAAACCCCGCAGATCACCGCCGCGCCGTCCGAGCCGGGCGCGGCCTCGTCCCGGCCGCCGTCCGGCGGCTTCACGTCCACCCGTTTCGTGCTCGTCGAGCCGAGCCATCCCGGCAACGTCGGGGCGGCCGCCCGCGCGCTGAAGACGATGGGTTTTTCGCGTCTGGTGCTGGTCGCGCCGCGTGTGCCGCACGTGCAGAGCGATCCCGAGGCGATCGCGATGGCCAGCGGCGCGGACGACGTCCTCGCCTCCGCGCATGTCGTGCCGACGCTTGGCGACGCGCTGTCCGGCGTGCACTGGTCGATCGCACTCACCGCGCGTACGCGCGAATACGGGCCGCCGCGTCTCGCGCCGCGCGCGGCCGCTACGCAGGCGTGCGCACAGGTCGGTACGGGCGACATTGCGCTCGTGTTCGGCAACGAGCGCACGGGCCTCGCGAACGAGCACGTCGAGCAGTGCAGCGCGCTCGCGCACATCCCGGCGAACCCGGCCTACAGTTCGCTGAATCTCGCACAGGCCGTGCAGGTGCTCGCGTACGAGTTGCGCGTCGCGTTTCTCGAGCAGGCGAGCGAGCCATCCGCGCAAGCGCCGGCCGAAGCCGGCACGCTCGCGCAGAGCGACGAGATCGAGCGGATGTACGTGCACCTCGAGAACGCGCTGATCGCACTCGATTTCCTCGATCCGCGCAACCCGAAGAAGCTGATGCCGCGGCTGCGGCGCCTGTTCGCGCGCACGGGCCTCGAGCGTGAGGAGGTCAATATCCTGCGCGGTATCGCGAAGCACATCCTGCTGAAATCGGGCAAACCGGGCGGCGACGCGTAAGCGGCCGGTGCGCAGTGCAGGGGCCGCTGGACGGCTCGGCGCGCGGGGCCGTTTCCCTGTCGGGCAGGTGCTGCGTCGGCCGCCGGAAGCGCCCGGCCGAATCGTCCGGCCTGTTCGGCCATCCCGCAAACTCAACGCCAGCAAGCGTTCCGGCCGAATACCCGCGCCGTCGGCGGGGTGAACGCGCGGGCTCGTGCGGCCGTGCGCGACTCGCCCTACAATCGCCGAACGTCATAACTAAATTACCCGGCGCGATAACGGCCGGTCATTGCCGGCGATGCGCGCCGGCCTTTTCCCAGACCACATCATGTTCACGAGACTGCGCGAAGACGTTGCAACGATTCGCGAGCGGGATCCCGCCGCTCGCAGTGCATGGGAAGTGCTGACCTGTTATCCGGGGCTGCATGCGCTCGTACTGCATCGCTTCGCGCACGCATGCTGGCGCGCGAAGCGCTACTGGCTCGCGCGTTTCGCGTCACAGGCCGGCCGGTTCCTGACCGGCATTGAAATCCACCCGGGCGCGACGATCGGCCGGCGCGTGTTCATCGACCACGGCATGGGTGTCGTGATCGGCGAGACGGCGATCATCGGCGACGACTGCACGATCTATCAGGGCGTGACGCTGGGCGGCACGTCGCTCACGCGCGGCGCGAAGCGCCACCCGACGCTCGAGGCCGGCGTGATCGTCGGCGCGGGTGCGAAGGTGCTCGGCGGTTTCACGGTCGGTGCGGGCGCGAAGATCGGTTCGAACGCGGTCGTCGTGAAGCCGGTGCCGGCAGGCGGCACGGCAGTCGGCAATCCGGCGCGCGTCGTGATGCCGGCACAGCCGAAGCCGCAGCCCGAACGCGCGGCGTTCTCCGCGTACGGGATCACGCCGAATGCCGACGATCCGATGTCGCTCGCCATTCACGGGCTGATCGATCACGCTGCGAAGGAAAGCCGCCGTGTCGACGAGATCGTCGCGGCGCTCGAGCGGCTCGGCACGCATCTGGAAACGCTGCAGGGCGCCGACGCAGCGCGCCTCGACCTGCGCCGGCTGTCGGCGGTGCTGGAAGGCAAGACGGTCGAGCGCCAGGCGTAATGTGATCGATGCGGGTCGCTGCCGGTCGCAACAGGTCGGTTCGGCCGCGGCCGCCGCGTCAGTCGAGCGGCATCGCGTGGATACCTTCCGCGTCGACACGCAGGTAACCGCCGCGCGGCTTGCCGTGGTCGAGATCCCAGTCGGGCAATACCCAGCGAATGCCGCCCGGCTCGCTGTGGCGCGCGGGGCGGTGCGTGTGGCCGTGAATGATCACGCTCGCGCGGCTTTTCCGGAACAGGGCGGCTACCCCTTCACGCGTGACATCGTAAATCGCCGAAGCAGGGCGGATCCGGCCCGCTTCGCTGTTCGAGCGCATGCGCTGCGCGAGCGCGCGGCGCCAGCGGAACGGCCACGCGAGAAACAGCCATTGCGCGACGCGGTTGCGTGCGAAGCGGCGGAACAGCTGGTAGCCGCGATCGGCCGTGCATTGCGCGTCGCCGTGCGCGAGCACGATGCGCTGGCCGAACGCCATGATCAGCGACGGGTCGGGCAGCAGCATCGCACCGGCTGCCTTCATGAAGCGACGGCCGAGCAGGAAATCGCGGTTGCCGTGCATCACGTAGAGCGCAATTCCGCGTTCCGAGAACGTGTGCATCAGCGCGGCCATGCGGGCCGCGAACGGATCGTCGTCGAGGATGTCGTCGCCGATCCAGTATTCGAACAGATCACCGAGGATGAACACCGAGTCGGCGCTGTCGGCGGTGTATTTCACGAAATGCTCGAACGCGGCGACCGTCTTCGGAATCGCTTCGCTCAGGTGCAGATCGGAGAGAAACAGGAACGGGCGTGCGGCTTGCGCGTATTCGCGCTCGCCTGGCACGCCCGCGGAGACGCTTCGTGGCGGACTCTCCTGCAACATCGAAGTGCCTCCGTTACGTGCTGTGCGTCAGACCACGACGGCCTTTTCGATCACGACGTCGTCGGCCGGCACGTCCTGATGGAAACCGGCGTTGCCCGTCTTGACGCCCTTGATCTTGTCGACCACGTCCTGGCCTTCGACAACCTTGCCGAACACGGCGTAGCCCCAGCCTTGCGGCGTCGGCGACGAGTGGTTCAGGAAGTCGTTGTCGTTCACGTTGATGAAGAACTGGGCGGTCGCCGAGTGCGGATCGTTCGTGCGCGCCATCGCGATCGTATAGTTGTCGTTCTTCAGGCCGTTGTTCGCTTCGTTGTCGATCGGCGCATCGGTCGGCTTCTGCTTCAGGCCCGGCTCGAAGCCGCCGCCCTGGATCATGAAGCCGTTGATCACGCGATGGAACACGGTGCCGTCGTAGTGGCCCTTCTTCACGTAGTTCAGGAAGTTTTCGACCGTCTTCGGTGCCTTCGCGGCGTCGAGCTCGAGCTTGATCACGCCGTGGTTCGTATGCAGTTCAACCATGATGAATTCCTTCGGTGAGGCGGTTTAAATGGCACGCGGCCGGTCGTGCGACGCGGCCGCGTGAGGCGCCGGACGTGCCGGCAGGTTCTTACTTCGAGACGACGCTCGCCGATTCGATCACGATCGGTTGTGCGGGCACGTCCTGCATCGGGCCGCGCGAGGTCGTCGCGACGCCTTCGATCTTCTTCACGACGTCGAGACCCGACACGACCTTGCCGAACACCGCATAACCGTTGCCGTCCGGGTTCGGGTAGTCGAGGCCGCTGTTGTCGACCGTGTTGATGAAGAACTGCGCGGTGGCCGAGTTCGGATCGCTCGTGCGCGCCATCGCGATCGTGCCCGTCAGGTTCTTCAGACCATTGCGGCTTTCCAGCGGGATCGGCGCGCGGGTCGGCTTCTCCTCGAAGTTGGTCTTGTAGCCGCCGCCCTGGATCATGAAGCCCTTGATCACGCGATGGAAGATCGTGCCGTTGTACTGGCCGGCCTTCACGTAATCGAGGAAGTTGGCGACCGATTTCGGCGCCTTCTCCGGGTAGAGCTCGACGCGGATGTCGCCCTGCGAGGTCTTCAGCTGCACGACGGGGTGCGCGGTAGCCGATTGCGCGAACGCAGGTGCGGTCGCGGTCGCGAGAAGGGCGGCGCCGCCAAGCGCCAGCAACAGACGTTTCATTGCGATCCTCAGGTTGGGAGGGAAAAAAGGCCGCGCCGCTTATTGCGACGGCGCGACGTACGGCGCCGCCAGTGCGCCCGACGGACCGCTGAACTGGAACGTCGGCGACATCGGCAGCGTGGTGGTGCTCACGTTCGCGGCGGCGCGGTCGGAGTAGTCGCGCGTGCTCGGTGAGGCCGCGCGGGCGTTCGGCGCGGCCTTCGGCGGCGACACGATCTTCTGGAGATCGGCGAGGCGCTGCGCGGTCGCGCCGCTCGTGCGGTCGAGCGATTGCGCGCGCTTGTACGACTCGGCCGCGAGGCGCAGGTAAAGATCGCCGAGGTTTTCGTATGCGAGCGAGTAGCTCGGGTTCGCTTGCGTTGCCGTGACGAGCGCGGTGCGCGCTTCGTCGTATCGGCCATGCTTCGCGTAAAGCGCCGCAAGGTTGTTGTACGGCTCGGGCAGTTCGGGGTACGCCTGCGTGATCGCGACGAACTGCTGGATCGCGTCGTCGTCGCGGTTCAGGCGGGCCAGCACGGTGCCGCGCTTGAACTGTGCCTGCAGGTCGTGCGGGTTCGAAGCGATGCGCGCGTCGAGCTGCGCGAGCGCCTGCTTCCACTGCTTGCCGGCGATCGACGCGTCGATTTCGGGCGTGCCGTCGGCGGTGGCCGGGGCCTTCTGCGCATGCGCCGCCGGGGCCGCGAAAAGCGTCAGCGCGACGCCCATGACGGTGGTCGCAACGAGGGTCGCAGCGCTCTGCGCGCGGCCGCGATGAGGTTTCATAGGCGTAAATCGGAATGTTATACTCCGAGCCATTCTAACAAAACGTCTGCGCGTTCCGGCGAGCGGCAGACAGTCTTTCTTAGCCTCTCGTGGCCGTCACCGCTGTGCTTGCAGCCTGACCGCCCCGTGTGATACGAGGACGCTCGGCCCGGTGCCGCAGCAGATGGTCCGTCCGTTTCACACGCTGGGCGAGCTTCGCCAGGGCGGTTTCCTTCGGCTCACGGTTCATCTCTATGGAATCACTGCGCATCTACAACACGCTCGCGCGTGACAAGCAAGTTTTCGTGCCGCGCCAGCCCGGCGAGGTGCGGATGTACGTATGCGGAATCACCGTATACGACTATTGTCACGTGGGCCACGCGCGCATGCTGGTCGTGTTCGACCTCGTCCAGCGCTGGTTGCGTGCGATCGGTTACCGGGTCACGTATGTGCGCAACATCACCGACATCGACGACAAGATCATCCGCCGCGCGGTCGAGAACGGCGAGACGATCAAGTCGCTGACCGACCGGTTCATCGGCGCGATGCACGACGACGAAAGCGCGCTCGGCATCCAGCGGCCCGACATCGAGCCGCGTGCGACGGCGTTCATTCCGCAGATGCTCGGCATGATCGAGACGCTCGAGACGAACGGTTACGCGTATCAGGCGACCGACGGCGACGTCAACTACTCGGTGCGCAAGTTCGCGAACTACGGAAAGCTGTCGGGCAAGTCGCTCGACGATCTCCGCGCGGGCGAGCGCGTCGCCGCGAACGACGCGAAGGAAGACCCGCTCGACTTCGTGCTGTGGAAGCGGGCGAAGCCGGAAGATCCGGAAGGCGCGTCGTGGGCGTCGAAGTACGGGATGGGCCGCCCGGGCTGGCACATCGAGTGCTCGGCGATGGGCTGCACGCTGCTCGGCGAACATTTCGACATCCATGGCGGCGGGCAGGACCTGCAATTCCCGCACCACGAGAACGAGATCGCGCAGAGCGAAGGCGCGACCGGCCAGACGTTCGTCAATTACTGGATGCACAACGGCTTCGTGCAGGTCGACAACGAGAAGATGTCGAAATCGCTCGGCAACTTCTTCACGATCCGCGAAGTGCTCGAGCGCTACGACGCGGAAGTCATGCGCTTCTTCATCGTGCGCACGCACTACCGTTCGCCTCTCAATTACAGCGACGTGCATCTCGACGATGCGCGCGCGTCGCTCACGCGCCTCTACACCGCGCTGAAGGACGTCGATGCCGACACGCTCGCGCTCGACTGGAGCGAGCCGCACGCGCAGCGTTTCGCGGCCGCGATGAACGACGACTTCAACACGCCGGTCGCGGTGGCGACGTTGTTCGAGCTGGCGGGCGAGGTGAATCGCACGCGCGACGCATCGCTCGCGCGGCAACTGAAACAGCTGGCGGGGCTGCTCGGCCTGCTGGGCCGCGAACCGCGCGCGTTCCTGCAGCAGGCGTCGGGTGCCGCGCAGGCGGGCGGGCTCGCCGCCGACGAGATCGAAGCGAAGATCGCCGCGCGCGTCGCGGCGAAGCAAGCGAAGGACTATGCCGAAGCGGACCGGATCCGGGCGGAACTGCTCGAGACCGGTATCGCACTTGAAGACAAACCGGGCGGATCGACCGAATGGCGTCGCGTATGAGCGCGGTGCGTTCCACTGACCGATCCGTCAGGTAGGAGGCAAGATGGCAACGGCCAGAAAAGCGCCGGTCAGGCGCGCGACCCCGGTCGCCGCGCGTCCGGCAGCCAAGCGCGTGCCGCCAGTGAAGACGGACGCAACGCGCGCCGTGCCCAACGGCGCGCTCAACGGTCATGCGCAGCCCGCCGCCGCGCAGCCGGCCGCCGACGCGGCCCGCAAGGCCCGTGCGTCCGAAGCGGACGGCGAGGAGGTCGTCGTGCGTCCTGCTTACTGGGACAAGGCATGCGCCGACCTCGTCAAGCGCGACCGGATCATGAAGAAACTGATTCCGAAGTTCGGTCCCGCGCATCTCGTGAAGCGCGGCGACCCGTTCGTCACGCTTGCGCGCTCGGTCGTCGGCCAGCAGATTTCGGTACCGTCGGCGCAGTCGCTGTGGGCGCGCATCGGGGACGCCTGTCCGAAACTCGCGCCGCAACCGGTGATCCGGCTCGGCGCGGACAAGCTGATCGCGTGCGGATTGTCGAAGCGCAAGACGGAATACATCCTCGATCTCGCGCAGCATTTCGTGTCGGGCGCGCTGCACGTCGACAAATGGACGTCGATGGACGACGAGGACGTGATCGCGGAACTCACGCAGATCCGCGGCATCAGTCGCTGGACGGCCGAGATGTTCCTGATCTTCAACCTGTCGCGGCCGGATGTCCTGCCGCTCGACGACCCGGGCCTGATCCGCGCGATCAGCGTCAATTACTTCAGCGGGGAACCCGTCACGCGCAGCGAGGCGCGTGAAGTCGCGGCCAACTGGGAACCGTGGCGCACCGTCGCGACCTGGTACATGTGGCGCAGCCTCGATGCGCCCGACGCCGACGCCTGAGCGGCGGCTATCGGGTTTTAAACATCAATAGTTGAGAGCCGGTTTTGAGCGTCGCCCGCGCGGGTAGAATACGCGCTGCCGCAAGACCCAAGGATTCGAACACATGAAGACCACGTTTCTGGATTTCGAACAGCCGATCGCCGAACTCGAGGCCAAGATCGAAGAGCTGCGATTCGTGCAGGACGACTCGGCTGTCGACATTTCGGAAGAAATCGAGCGGCTGTCGAAGAAAAGCCAGCAACTGACGAAAGACCTCTACGCGAACCTGTCGCCGTGGCAGGTTTCGCAGATCGCGCGGCATCCGCAGCGCCCGTACACGCTCGATTACGTTGCGGAACTGTTTACCGATTTTCACGAGCTGCACGGCGACCGCGCATTCGCGGACGACCTGTCGATCGTCGGCGGTCTCGCGCGCTTCGGCGGCCATCCGTGCATGGTGATCGGTCACCAGAAGGGCCGCGACACGAAGGAACGCGCCGCGCGCAACTTCGGGATGCCGCGTCCGGAAGGCTATCGCAAGGCCGAGCGCCTGATGCGTCTCGCCGAGAAGTTCGGGCTGCCGATCTTCACGTTCGTCGACACGCCGGGCGCGTACCCGGGCATCGGCGCGGAAGAGCGCGGCCAGTCGGAGGCGATCGGCCGCAACCTGTACGTGATGGCCGAGCTGAAGACGCCGATCATCACGACCGTGATCGGCGAGGGCGGTTCGGGCGGCGCGCTCGCGATCGCAGTGGCCGACACCGTGATGATGCTGCAGTTCTCGACCTACTCGGTGATCTCGCCGGAAGGCTGCGCGTCGATCCTGTGGAAGAGCGCAGCGAAGGCGCCGGAAGCCGCGGAAGCGCTCGGCCTGACCGCGCACCGCCTGAAGGCGCTCGGCCTGATCGACAAGATCATCAACGAACCGCTCGGCGGCGCGCATCGCGATCCGAAGGGCATGGCTGCGCTGCTGCGCCGCGCGCTCGCCGATTCGCTGCGCCAGTTCCAGGGCATGAGCATCGATGCGCTGCGCGAGCGCCGCTTCGAGCGCCTGATGGCCTACGGCAAGTTCAAGGAAACCACGCCGGGCGCATGACCGCCCGCGTGTTCAATACGCGCGCCGCTGCGCGCGCGTTCCTCTCGTGATCCCACCGACCGAATTCTCCGCCGACCGCGTCGTCCTCGACGCGGTCGGCGTTGCGCTTTCCGGCATGCCGCCCGATGCGCGCATCGCGATCGCGTACAGCGGCGGCCTCGACTCGACGGTGTTGCTCGATGCGGCAGTGCGCGTCGCGGGCGCGTCGCGCTGCGTCGCGCTGCACGTGCATCACGGGCTGAGTGCGAACGCCGACGCCTGGGTTGCGCATGCCGAGGCGAGCGCGGCCGGGCTCGGCGTCGCGTTCGAATCGATGTGCGTCGACGTGCCGCGCGACAGCGGCCTCGGTGTCGAGGCGACGGCGCGCGAGCGGCGCTATGCGGCGCTCGACGAGATGTGCGAACGCCACGGCGCGGCCGCGCTGTGGCTCGCGCAGCATGCGGACGACCAGGCCGAGACCGTGTTGCTGCAGTTGTTGCGCGGCGCGGGGATCGCGGGGCTTGCCGCGATGGCGCCGCGTTACCGCCCCGACGGCGTGAGCGTCGAGCGCGTGCGCCCGCTGCTGCGATTGCTGCGCGCGCAACTCGAGCGTTATGCGGCGCAGCGCGCGCTCGAATGGATCGACGACGAATCGAACAACGACACGCGTTACGCGCGCAATGCGCTGCGCATCGACGTGCTGCCGGCGCTGGCCGTGCATTTTCCGGGCTTTCGCGACGCGCTGGGCCGCGCGGCCCAGCATGCGGCGGCCGCCCAGCGGTTGCTCGACGATCTGGCTGAACTCGACTTCGCCGTTGCCGCGCGCGATGACGGGCAGGCGCTGTCACGCGATGCACTGGTTGCGTTCGACGATACGCGTGGCGCGAACCTGCTGCGCTTCTGGATGCGCCGGCTCGGTTTGCCGGGCGCGTCGGCCGCCCGGCTCGCCAACATGATGCGGCAGTTGCGTGCCGCACACGATGCCCATGCATTGCGCGTCGATCACGCGGGGCAATGCTTGCGGCTTTATCGCGATGTCGTCTACTGGGAAGCGGGCGACAGCAGCGAGCCGGCCGACGACGGCACCGGCACGCCCCATCCGGACGCATCGCTCGCGTGGGACGGGCAGGAGGTCTGGCACCTGCCGGGGTGGCGCGGCACGTTCGTGTTCGCGCCGGCCGACGCGGCAAGCCCCGATGCGGTGCCGGAGGCGCTGCTGCGCGGCGCGCGGCTCGTGGCGCGCGCCCGAGCGGGCGGCGAGCGGATGCGCACGTCGCCGGGCGGGTCGGGCCGCACGCTGAAGAACCTGTTCCAGGAGCGCGGCGTGCCGGCCTGGCAGCGCGACGTGCCGCTCTTGTTCGTGGGCGAGCGGCTGATCTACGTGCCGCGGCTCGGCGTCAATCGCGATGTCGGCGCGTCCGGCAGCGAGGCGGCCGGCGACGGCGCCTGGCGCCGGATCGAATGGCGTCCCGACCTGCTGATCGCGTAACGGCGGGCAGGCTTCCGGCGGCGCGATGGCGCGCGCATTTTCACCATTTGGTAAACAGCGCCGGAACGGCTCCGGACGCGGCGAGCGGCTTGTCAAGCGGGCCTCTATCGGGTACGCTCGGTCGTTTGCTCGGCTCGATTTTTGAGCGATTTGTGCAGGTTTTCCGCGTGACGTACCCGGTTTGCGCGGCCTGATCGGCCTTCCGGGCAAAATCCGTCACGCTTGCGTGTTGCGTCCCAGCCGTCCCCCTCGTCGTCCGTCCACAGCCACAAGCCGCGTGACCGAACGGCTACGCGGCCTGCCCAGCGCGCCCGTGCGGTTTCTCCTCCAGTTCAGAACGACAATGGCACTCATCGTACACAAATACGGCGGCACTTCGATGGGCTCGGTCGAGCGCATCAAGAACGTCGCGAAACGCGTCGCAAAATGGCATCAGGCCGGGCACCAGATGGTGGTCGTGCCTTCGGCGATGTCCGGCGAAACCAACCGTCTGCTCGGTCTTGCGAAAGAGATTTCGAGCCAGCCGAGCCCGCGCGAGCTCGACATGATCGCGTCGACCGGCGAGCAGGTCAGCGTCGGCCTGCTGTCGATCGCGCTGCAGGAAATCGGCGTCGAGGCCGTGAGTTACGCGGGTTGGCAAGTGCCGATCAAGACGGACAGCGCGTTCACGAAAGCGCGCATTCACTCGATCGATGACGAGCGCGTGAAGGCCGACCTGAATGCAGGCAAGGTCGTGATCATCACGGGCTTCCAGGGCGTCGATCCGGACGGCCACATCACGACGCTGGGCCGTGGCGGCTCGGATACGTCGGCGGTGGCGGTCGCGGCTGCACTGGGTGCCGAAGAGTGCCTGATTTACACGGACGTCGACGGCGTCTACACGACCGACCCGCGCGTCGTCGAAGAGGCGCGACGCCTCGATCGCGTGACGTTCGAGGAAATGCTGGAAATGGCCAGCCTCGGCTCGAAGGTCCTGCAGATCCGCTCGGTCGAATTCGCCGGCAAATACCAGGTGAAGACGCGTGTGCTGTCGAGCCTGACCGATCCGCTGATTGCGCTCGACGAAGAAATGCGCTCGGGCACCCTGATTACTTTTGAAGAAGACGAGACCATGGAAAAGGCAGTCATTTCCGGCATCGCGTTCCAGCGCGACGAAGCACGCATTGCGGTGATGGGCGTGCCCGACAAGCCGGGCATCGCGTATCAGATCCTCGGCCCGGTCGCGGATGCGAACGTCGACGTCGACATGATCATCCAGAACCAGAGCGTCCAGGGCAAGACCGACTTCACGTTCACGGTCGGCCGTGGCGACTACCAGAAGGCGATGGACATCCTCACCAACCAGGTGAAGGGCCACGTGAACGCCGAGCAGGTGCAGGGCGATCCGAAGGTGTCGAAGGTGTCGGTGGTCGGCGTCGGCATGCGTTCGCACGTGGGCGTCGCGAGCAAGATGTTCCGCACGCTGTCGGAAGAGGGCATCAACATCCAGATGATCTCGACGTCCGAAATCAAGATTTCGGTGCTGATCGACGAGAAATACATGGAGCTGGCCGTCCGCGCGCTGCACAAGGCATTCGAACTGGACCAGGCATCGTGAATTTTTCGTGATGCATTGAAGAAAATGCATCACGGAAATTGACGAGCGGTTCGAAACCCTATATTATTTCGTTCTCGTCGCACTGCCTCCCTGGTGCGAGCGAAAGTTTGGGAGACGTGGCCGAGAGGTCGAAGGCACTCCCCTGCTAAGGGAGCATCTGGGCCAAAACCTGGATCGAGGGTTCGAATCCCTCCGTCTCCGCCAAAAGCGGTGACAAAGCCCCGCAAGTTCTCGGACTTGCGGGGCTTTTTCTTTTCCGGTCCGTCGGGCGCCCGACGCGCGATGCGGCTGGATCTCGTCCGCCGGCCGATGTGGGCGTGGTGCTCAATGTCCAATGAGTGCTCGAGTCGAGCGGTGATCGTGCGCGATAGGGCGCGTATCGTCCGGCGCGACTCGAGGTGATGCTCCTGGCGAGCCAGCGTTCTGTTCCGGATGTCTTCTCTCATCGATTCATCGTTTCGTCGACGACCACGCGTGTTGCGCTCGGCGGCATATGCGTGTATTGCGAGCGCCCGCAGATCCTGCACGAGTCCACGCAATCATCGCGTCTCTCGTCGCGATGAAGCAGGGCGGCATTGCTGCTCGTGATCGATCCGTTCTCCGTAGCGCGTGACCCGCCTGCGTTGCGGGATGTCGTGCATGGCCGCGAGAGTGTGGAGAGGGGGCGGCGCGACCCTTCGCTCGATCCGCGTCGAGCAAGACGATGTGAAATAAAAATGAAAGGCGTCTTGTAAGAAATCAGGGCTGCGTTTTCCCCGTCTTGTCCGGTGCCAATCGGCTCGTTCCGACCCTCCGAAATGGCAGGCGGATATCAAAAATGCGGCGCTGCGTCGATTTCTGCGCTCTTCCTGATCAAGCAATACAAAAAATTACTTATAAAAATCATAAAGATAAAGTGTGTTGTGGAAATCAATGCTCTGCTGCGCTGCAGAAAATAATCAATCGCCTTATGCTGGTTAACCCGATCGCGTTTGAGCGGCATCAAGCTTTCCCGTGATGCCGCTTTACATTTTGCCAACATTGGCGATTCACGAAATCTTTCTGTCGATTTGATTTCGTTCCTTTCGTCTCGCCTGTCCCCGATGCAGTGCGCGACTTCATCAAGGCCCTGTTGACATGCATGATTTTCCCTTCCTGAGCCTGGCCATCTGGGCTCCGATCCTGTTCGGCGCGTGCCTGCTGCGTGCCGGTTCCGACCATCATCCACGTCGAACGAGGCTGATCGCGCTCTTCGGCGCGCTGGTGGGGTTTGCGGCCGTCGTTCCGCTGGTCGCCGGTTTCGATGCGCACTCGGCCGCGATGCAGTTCGTCGAGAGCCGCAACTGGCTGGCGGCATTCAATTCCGGATGGCGGGTCGGCATCGACGGCGCGTCGCTGTGGCTCGTCGTGCTGACCGCGTTCACGACGCTCGTGGTGGTCGTGGCGTCGTGGGAGTCGGTCACGGTGCGCGTCGCGCAGTACTACGCATCGTTCCTGATCCTGTCGGGGCTGATGGTCGGCGTGTTCGTCGCACAGGACGGCCTGCTGTTCTTCATCTTCTTCGAGGCGACGCTGATCCCGCTTTACCTGCTGATCGGCACATGGGGACGCGAGCGCCGCGTGTACGCGGCCGTGAAGTTCTTCTTCATCTCGTTCGCCGGCTCGCTGTTGCTGCTGATGGCGATGCTGTACCTGTACGCGCAGTCGCACACGTTCGACATGGCCGTGTGGCGCACGCTGCAGCTCGGCTTCGCGCCGCAGTTGCTGGTGTTCCTCGGCTTCTTCGCCGCGTTCGCGGTCAAGGTGCCGATGTGGCCGGTCCACACGTGGCTGAGCGACGTCTATACCGACGGCCCGACCGGCGCCGCGCTGATGCTCGCGATGCTCAAGCTCGGCGGCTACGGGTTCCTGCGCTTCGCGCTGCCGGTGACACCCGACGCGAGCCACTTCTTCGCGCCGGCCGTGATCGCGCTGTCGCTGTTCGCGATCGTCTATGCGAGCCTGATCGCGCTCGCCCAGACCGATCTCGGCAAGCTGCTCGCGTATTCGACGGTCGCGCACATGGGGATCGTCACGCTCGGGCTGTTCCTGTTCAACCGGATCGGCGTCGAAGGCGCGATCGTGCAGCTCGTGTCGTACGGCTTCGTCGCGGGCGCGATGCTGTTGTGCGTGAACGTGCTCGTCGACCGCACGAAGCAGCGCGAGATTGCCGCGTACGGCGGCGTCGCGGGCGTGATGCCGCGTTTCGCGACCTTCACGGTGCTGTTCGCGATGGCCAACGTCGGCTTGCCGGGCACGTCGGGCTTCGTCGGCGAGTTCATGGTCATCATGGGCGCGATCCGCTTCAACTTCTGGATCGGTGCGATCGCGGCTCTGACGCTGATCCTCAGCGCGTCGTACACGCTGTGGATGCTCAAGCGCGTCGTGTTCGGCAAGGTCGCGAGCCAGCGGATCGCGAAGCTCGCCGACCTGAACCGTCGCGAGATCGTGATGTTCGCGTCGCTCGCACTGGTCGTGCTGGCGGTCGGCATCGATCCGAAGCCGTTCACCGACGCGATCGATCCGACTGTCGGAAGGCTGATCCAAGACGCGAGCCATTCGAAGCTGCCGGCAGGGGACAGCCCTGCGCAGCCGCAGCCGGCGTACATGGCATCGACGCGCGGCTGATCGCGGCACGTCGCGCGAGCGGGGCTCATCGCACGGCGGTACAGCCGTTGCGTACACATCGATCTCGGTCCGGCGCAGGTAGCGCCGGGCCCGCTTGCGGCTGCGTGAAATTGCCCCGCGACAATGTGTCTCACAACAGATTCTGCAATGATGATTTTCCGCATTAGCTGGTTCTTCATCGCACTCGCGCGACGTATGATTCGGCCACTTTCGTGGATCGAATGCGCATCGGGCATACGCAAACGGATTCAATGACCCTCGGGCGGTGTGATGAAAAGAAGAGCTTCAAAAGGCGGGGTGGCGCTGATGTCGATCGGCGCGGCCCTGAGCCTGTCAGGATGTAATTTAGATGTACTAAATCCGAAAGGAAGCGTGGGTGCAGCCGAAAAGGCGCTGATCGCGACGTCCACCTGGGCGATGCTGGTCGTCGTCGTGCCGGTGATCCTGCTCACGCTGTGGTTCGCGTGGCGTTACCGCGCATCGAACCGCAGCGCCACCTACGCGCCGAACTGGTCGCACTCGACCGCGATCGAGGTCGTGATCTGGACGGTGCCGACGCTGATCATCCTGTTCCTCGGCGTGCTCACGTGGAAGACCACGCACGAGCTCGACCCGTACAAGCCGCTCGAGTCGTCGGTGAAGCCGATCGACGTCGAGGTCGTCGCGCTCGACTGGAAGTGGCTGTTCATCTATCCGGAACTCGGCATCGCGTCGGTGAACCAGCTCGCGATTCCGGTCGGCACGCCGGTGAACTTCCGCATCACGTCGGATTCGGTGATGAACTCGTTCTTCATCCCGCAGCTCGGCGGCCAGGTCTATGCGATGGCCGGCATGCAGACGCGCCTGCACCTGATCGCCGACGAGCCCGGCAACTACGCGGGCACGTCCGCCAACTTCAGCGGCCGCGGCTTCTCCGACATGAAGTTCCGCACGCTCGCCGAGCCGCGCGAACAGTTCGATGCATGGGTGCAGAAGGTGAAGGCCTCGCCCGACCGTCTCGACGCGACCGTGTACGGTACGGTCGCCCAGCCGAGCGAGAAGGCGCTGGTGCGCTACTTCTCGTCGGTCGATCCGCGGCTCTTCCACAACATCATCGCGAAATACAACGATGGCCACGTCCTCGACCTGAAGGACGCCGCCTGCGGCACGAAGGGGTAACGCATGTTCGGCAAACTCACACTCTCGGCGATCCCGTTCGATCAGCCCATCATCATGGGGGCAGGCGCCTTCATGGGGCTGGTCGTGCTGGGCATTCTCGCCGCGCTGACGATCACCGGCCGGTGGAAATGGCTGTGGACGGAATGGCTGACCACGGTCGACCACAAGAGACTCGGCGTGATGTACATCATCGTCGCGCTGATCATGCTGCTGCGCGGCTTCGCCGACGCGATCATGATGCGCATGCAGCTCGCGCTCTCGTACAACGGGCCCGGCTACCTGCCGCCGCACCACTATGACCAGGTCTTCACGGCACACGGCGTGATCATGATCTTCTTCATGGCGATGGTGTTCATGGTCGGCCTGATGAACCTGGTCGTGCCGCTGCAGATCGGCGCGCGCGACGTCGCATTCCCGTTCATCAACTCGCTCTCCTTCTGGATGACGGCCGTCAGTGCGATCCTGATCAACGTGTCGCTCGTGATCGGCGAATTCGCGCAGACGGGCTGGCTCGCGTATCCGCCGCTGTCGGAGCTGCAGTTCAGTCCGGGGGTAGGGGTCGACTACTACCTGTGGGCGCTGCAGATATCGGGCGTCGGCACGCTGCTGACCGGCGTGAACTTCTTCGTGACGATCATCAAGATGCGCGCGCCGGGCATGACGCTGATGAAGATGCCGGTGTTCACGTGGACCGCGCTCTGCACGAACGTGCTGATCATGGCGTCGTTCCCGATCCTGACCGCGACGCTCGCGCTGCTCGGCCTCGACCGTTACCTCGGCATGCACTTCTTCACGAACGAAGCCGGCGGCAACGCGATGCTGTACCTGAACCTGATCTGGGCGTGGGGCCATCCGGAGGTGTACATCCTGATCCTGCCGGCGTTCGGGATCTTCTCGGAAGTCATCGCGACGTTCGCGAAGAAGCCGCTGTTCGGCTACAAGACGATGGTGTACGCGACCTGCGCGATCATGGTGCTGTCGTTCCTCGTGTGGCTGCACCACTTCTTCACGATGGGCTCGGGTGCGAACGTGAACGCGTTCTTCGGCATCATGACGATGATCATCGCGATTCCGACCGGCGTGAAGGTGTTCAACTGGCTGTTCACGATGTATCGCGGCCGGATCGAATTCACGACGCCCGTACTGTGGACGATCGGCTTCATGGTCACGTTCACGATCGGCGGCATGACCGGCGTGATGATGGCGATTCCGGGTGCGGACTTCGTGCTGCACAACAGCCTGTTCCTGATCGCGCACTTCCACAACGTGATCATCGGCGGCGTGCTGTTCGGTTATCTCGCGGGCTTCAACTACTGGTTCCCGAAGGCGTTCGGCTTCAAGCTGAACGAGAAGCTCGGCAAGGCTGCGTTCTGGTTCTGGCAGGTCGGCTTCTACGTTGCGTTCGTGCCGCTCTACGTGCTCGGCTTCATGGGCATGACGCGCCGGCTCAACCACTACGACAACCCGGCCTGGCATCCGTGGCTGCTGGTCGCCGCATTCGGCGCCGTGCTGATCGCGGTCGGCATTGCGTGCCAGTTGCTGCAGCTGGTGGTCAGCATCCGCAACCGCAACCTGCCGGCATACCGCGACACGACGGGCGATCCGTGGGGCGGCCGCACGCTGGAGTGGGCGACTTCGTCGCCGCCAGCCGACTACAACTTCGCGGTGATCCCGCAGGTGCGCACGCTCGACGCGTACGCCGACATGAAGGCGCGCGGCGAAGGCCGGCCGAACCCGGCGTCGTTCCGCGACATCCACATGCCGTCGAATACCTGCGCGGGCCTCGTGGTGGCGATCTTCAGCCTGGTGCTCGGCTTCGCGCTGGTGTGGCACATCTGGTGGATGGCGATCGGCGGGCTCGTCGGGATCGTCGCGACGCTCGTGATCTACAGCTCGCGCGATAACGACGGTTATTACATCCCTGCGTCGACGGTGCGCAAGACCGAAGACAAGCAGCCGACGCAGCGCGTGGCCGCGCGCGTCGACGACGTGGAACTGGAGGCCAACTGATGTTGCAGAAAACCTTGAGCGCGACCCTGCTCGAGCACGACGACCATCCGCCGTCGCATTCGGTGTTCGGGTTCTGGCTGTACCTGATGACCGACTGCGTGATCTTTGCCGCGCTGTTCGCGACGTTCGCGGTGCTCGGCCAGCAGTATGCGGGCGGGCCGACCGCGAAAGACCTGTTCGACATTCCGGGCGTCGCGGTGGAAACCGCCGCGCTGCTGCTGTCGAGCATCACGTACGGTTTCGCGATGCTCGCCGCGTACAAGCAGCGGCGTGGCGCGCTGCTCGCGTGGCTCGCGGTGACGTTCGTGCTCGGCGCGGCGTTTCTCGTGATGGAGCTGCGCGAGTTCTCGCACCTGATCGCGGAAGGCGCGGGCCCGCAGCGTAGCGCGTTCCTGTCGGCGTTCTTCACGCTGGTCGGCACGCACGGGCTGCACGTGACTGCCGGGCTGCTGTGGATGATCGTGCTCGCCGGGCAGATCGTGTTTCGCGGCGGCGACCTGACCGATCGCGACCTGCGACGCCTGACGTGCCTGAGCCTCTTCTGGCACTTCCTCGACATCGTGTGGATCTGCGTGTTTTCCTTTGTCTATCTCGCGAGCGTGATCTAAATGGCCCATTCGCATTCGTCTCAACTCGAAGAAGGGCACGGCAGTGTCGGCGGTTATGTCGCCGGTTTCATCCTGTCGGTGCTGCTCACGGCCGCGTCGTTCGGCCTCGTGATGGGCGGCGTGCTGTCGCCGCACGCGTCGCTGATCGCGCTTGCCGTGCTCGCGTTCGTGCAGATCGTCGTGCACCTCGTGTACTTCCTGCACATGAACGGCTCGTCGGGCCAGCGCTGGAACGTGATGGCGTTCAGCTACACGGTGCTGACCGCGGCGATCCTGATCGTCGGCACGCTGTGGGTGATGCACAACGTCAGCATGAACATGATGTCGCGCTGAGCGGCATCGCGGCGCGATGAGTCGACCGGAGAAGCGGCACGAAGGTGCCGCTTTTTTTTCGTCCGCGAGAAGGGCGCCGCGGCCCGCCAGGGCGGTCTCGGGGGGGCGTCGACTGTGTGATTCGGCGCGCGCGCATGGCCGGTGCGAACGCCGACCGGCGAAGGCGGAAGGGCGCCTGGACGCCTCCGTCGGGCCGTCGATTGTTACAAGACGTTAGCGCAAGCTTGCCGTTGCGATGCCGCGCATCAGTTCTTACAAACTTGAAATATGCGGGGGCAACGCTTGCCGTTATAGTCGAATCACACATCGAACAACCCCCAAAGAGGAATCCATGAAGACCTTGCGTATTGCCTCGCTCTTGACCGGTATGACGGCCTTGCTCGTGTCGGGCGCAGCAATGGCGGGAGTCAATGTCGGGATCAATCTCGGCGTTCCGGCACCGGTCTACGTCGCGCCCGCACCTGTGTATGCGCCGCCGCCTCCGCCGCCGGTCGTCTATCAGCCTGCGCCGGTCTATGCGCCGGCACCCGTCTACGCACCGGCGCCGACTATCGTGATCGGCTGGCATGGCGACCGCTACTGGGACGGCCGTCGCTACTGGGGCCGCGACGAGTGGTACCGCCGTCACGGCGGCCGCCCCGGCTGGGATCGCGGTCACGGCCATTGGGACAACGGTCGCCACAACGGCTGGCGTTGATCGACAGGGCGCACGCGTGATGTGCGCGCAACGTCCGCCGATGAAGAAACCGCCTGCATGGCGGTTTTCTTTTGGCCCGACGGATTGAATGGGTAGAATCGTCCCTCGTTACTACCCTCATTCGACCGACAGGGCCTCTATGACGAAGGGTTCGCCCCGGGCAGCCGGGCGTGTCCGCCGTGCCGTACGGGTTGCCGGCCGCACGGCCGCGGTATTCGTGTTGCAGGCGGCGCTGGCCGCGACCGCCGCGCACGCGGCCTACGCCATTGCGCAGTACGGCGAGCCGAAGTATCCGCCGGGCTTCAGGCATTTCGACTACGTCAACCCCGACGCGCCGAAGGGCGGCACGCTCGTGCTCGCGAACCCCAACCGGCTGACCTCGTTCGACAAGTTCAACCCGTTTACGATGCGCGGCAATCCCGCGCCGGGCATCGACATGCTGTTCGAGAGCCTCGCGACCGGCAGCTCGGACGAGCCGGCGTCGGCGTACGGGCTGCTCGCCGACGACATCGACATCGCACCGGATCGCCGTTCGGTCACGTTCCACCTGAATCCGCGCGCGCGCTTTTCCAATGGCGACCCGGTCACGGCCGACGACGTCAAGTTCTCGTTCGACACACTGAAGAGCAAGCTGGCCGCGCCGCAGTTCGGCGCGTATTTCGCGGAAATCACGAAGGCCGTGGTGGTTGATCCTGCCACCGTGCGTTTCGAGTTCCGCAGCGCGAATCGTGAACTGCCGCTGATCGCCGGCGGCGTGCCGGTGTTTTCGCGCAAGTGGGGATTGCGCGCGGACGGCTCGCGCATCCCGTTCGACCAGCTCGCGTTCGAGCAGCCGATCGGCAGCGGCCCGTACCTGATCGAGCGCTACGACAACGGCCGGACGATCACTTACCGGCGCAACCCGGCGTACTGGGGTGCCGACCTGCCGGTGCGGGTGGGTACCAACAACTTCGAACGGATCGTCTACAAGCTGTACGGCGATGGCGTTGCGCGGCTCGAAGCGTTCAAGGCGGGCGAATACGATGTGCTCGTCGAGTACATCGCGCGCAACTGGACGCGCCGCGACGTCGGCAAGCGTTTCGACAGCGGCGAGCTCGTCAAGCGCGAATTCCGCCAGCACAACGGCGCCGGCATGCAGGGCTTCTTCATGAACCTGCGCCGGCCGCTGTTTCGCGACGTGCGCGTGCGCCAGGCGCTCGACCTTGCGTTCGACTTCGAATGGCTGAACCGCCAGCTGTTCTACAGCGCCTACACGCGTCTGGACAGCTACTTCGCCGACACCGACCTGCAGGCGACCGGCACGCCCGGCCCCGGCGAGCTGAAGTTGCTGGAGCCGCTGCGCGCGCAGCTCGACCCGGCCGTGTTCGGGCCGATGGTCACTCAGCCGGACACGAATCCGCCGGGCTCGCTGCGCGCGAACCTGCTGAAGGCGCGCACGCTGCTCGCGCAGGCCGGCTGGACCTATCGCGACGGCGCGCTGCGCAATGCGAAAGGCGAGCCGTTCACGTTCGAGATCCTCGACGATTCGGGCGCCGCGATGGAAGGTGTCGTGACGGCCTATCAGCGCAATCTGGCGAAGCTCGGCATCGATGCACGCTTTCGAACGGCCGATTTCGCGCTGCTGCAAAAGCGCCTCGACGCGTTCGACTACGACATGACGACGATCCGCCTGCCGGGCGTGCAGGTGCCGGGGGCCGAGCAATACTCGCGTTACGCCAGCAAGTTCGCCGACGAGCCGGGCTCCGACAACTTCATCGGGCTGAAGTCACCGGCCGTCGATGCGCTGCTGCACGCACTCGGCACCGCGCAGTCGCGCGACGAATTGCTCGATGCGACACACGCGCTCGACCGCGTGCTGATGCATGGCTACTACGCGGTCCCGCAGTGGTACAGCACGACGCACCGGATCGCGTACAAGCGCACGCTCGGCTACCCGCAGACGCTGCCGCTGTACTATTCGGCCGAGGGCTGGGTCGTGTCGACCTGGTGGGCGAAGCCCGATCACTGAGCCACGCCGCCCCTACGTCCAACCCTGCCTACCGATCGCGAGTCGACGCCCATGTGGAGCTACATCCTCAAACGCCTGCTGCTGATGATCCCGACGCTCATCGGCGTGCTGACGCTCACGTTCGCGGTGATCCAGTTCGTACCGGGCGGCCCCGTCGAACAGGCCGTGCAGGAATTGCGCAAGGGCGCGACGGAGCAGGGTGCGGTGCCGTTCGGGATGCGCGCGCACACCGGCGTCGACGCACAGCAGCTCGCGCAGCTGAAGGCGCTGTACGGTTTCGACAAACCGCCGCTCGAACGCTACTGGCTGATGCTGAAGCGCTTCGCGCGCTTCGATCTCGGCGAAAGTTACTTCCGCCACCAGAGCGTGTGGTCGCTGGTCGTGCAGAAGCTGCCCGTGTCGATCAGCATCGGGCTGTGGACGTTCTTCCTCACGTACCTGATCTCGGTGCCGCTGGGCATCGCGAAGGCCGTGCGCAACGGTTCGCCGTTCGACGTCGCGACGAGCCTCGTCGTGCTCGTCGGTTATGCGATTCCGGGCTTCGTGCTCGGCGTGCTGCTGCTCGTGCTGTTCGGCGGCGGCTCGTTCTGGCAGCTTTTCCCGCTGCGCGGGCTCACGTCGGACAACTTCGCCCAGCTGTCGCTCGTCGGCAAGGTGCTCGACTACCTGTGGCACATCGCGCTGCCGATCACGGCGTCGGTCGTCGGCAGCTTCGCGGTCGTCACGATGCTCACGAAGAATGCGTTCCTCGACCAGATCCGCCGGCAATACGTGCTGACCGCGCGCGCGAAAGGGCTCTCCGAGCGCAGCGTGCTGTGGAAGCACGTGTTCCGCAACGCGATGCTGCCGCTGATCGTCGGTTTCCCGGCCGCGTTCATCGGCGCGTTCTTCACGGGCAGCCTGCTGATCGAGACGCTGTTCTCGCTCGACGGCCTCGGGCTGCTGTCGTACGAATCGGTCGTGCGGCGCGACTATCCGGTCGTGCTCGGCACGCTGTACCTGTTCACGCTGATCGGCCTTGCGACCAAGCTGATTTCCGATCTCTGCTATGTGTGGGTCGATCCGCGCATTCAATTCGACACCCTGGAGCGCTGACATGAAACCGTCCGTCTGCATGCCCGGCGTCACCGGGCGAGGTGCGCGATGAACCGGGCCGTCGTGTCGTCCCGCATCGACGCGGCGCGTGCCCGCGTGTCGCCGTCTCCCGCGCGCCGCGTATGGCAGCGCTTCAGGCAGCAGCGCCTCGGCTACTGGAGCTTCGTGATCTTCGTCGTCGCGTTCGCCGCGAGCCTCGCGGCGCCGCTGTGGTCGAACGACAAGCCGCTCGTCGTGCGTTACGACGGCCAGACCTATTTCCCGATGTTCCATGCGTATCCGGAGACGACCTTCGGCGGCGATTTCCCGACGCCGGCCGACTATCTCGATCCGTATGTGCGCAAGCGGCTCGAGGCGCCCGGCAACTTCGTCGTCTACCCGCCGAACCATTACTACTACGACACGCTGAACTACTTCTCGAACGTGCCGAACCCCGCGCCGCCGTCGCGCGCGAACTGGCTCGGCACCGACGCGCAGGGGCGCGACCTGCTCGCCCGGCTGGTGTACGGGTTCCGCGTGTCGGTCGAGTTCGGGCTGATCCTGACCGTGATCGGCACGCTGCTCGGGATCGCCGCGGGCGCCGTGCAGGGCTTCTTCGGCGGGCGCATCGACATCGTCGGGCAGCGCCTGATCGAGATCTGGAGTTCGCTGCCCGAGCTGTACCTGCTGATCATCTTCGCGTCGATCTTCGAGCCGAGTTTCCTGCTGCTGATCGTGCTGCTGTCGCTGTTCGGCTGGATCGGGCTCGCCGACTACGTGCGCGCGGAATTCCTGCGCAACCGCACGCAGGACTACGTGCGCGCGGCGCGCGCGATGGGGCTCACGAACTGGCAGATCATCTGGCGCCATGTGCTGCCGAACAGCCTCACGCCGGTGATCACGTTCCTGCCGTTCCGGATGAGCGGCTCGATCCTCGCGCTCACGAGCCTCGATTTCCTCGGGCTCGGCGTGCCGCCGCCGACCCCGAGCCTCGGCGAACTGCTCGCGCAGGGCAAGGGCAACCTCGACGCATGGTGGATCTCGTTGTCGACCTTCGGCGTGCTGGTCACGACGCTGCTGTTGCTGACCTTCATGGGCGACGCGCTGCGCAACGCACTCGATACGCGGATCGCCGATTCGGTGCGCGCGGCGGGAGGCCAGCGATGAGCGAGGCGGTCGTATCGACGCAGCATGAGCCGCTGCTGGCGCTCGAGCATCTGCATGTGCGCTTCGGCGACACGGTCGCGGTGGACGACGTGACGCTCGAGATCGGTCGCGGCGAGCGCGTCGCGCTGGTCGGCGAATCGGGTTCCGGCAAGAGCGTGACCGCGCTGTCGATCCTGCGGCTGCTGCGCGACGCCGACGTGAGCGGGGCGATCCGCTTCGCGGGGCAGGACCTGGCTGGCAAGAGCGAGCGCGAGATGCGCGGGCTGCGCGGCTCGGACATCGCAATGATCTTCCAGGAACCGATGACGGCGCTCAACCCGCTGTATACGATCGGCGTGCAGATCGGCGAGACGATCGTGCTGCACGACGGCGTATCGGCGGTCGAGGCGCGCAAGCGTGCGATCGCTCTGCTTGCGCGCACGGGCATCGCGGAGCCGGAGAAGCGTGTCGACAGCTATCCGCACCAGTTGTCGGGCGGTCAGCGGCAGCGCGCGATGATCGCGATGGCGCTCGCCTGCCGGCCGCGCCTGCTGCTGGCCGACGAGCCGACCACCGCGCTCGACGTGACGATCCGCGCGCAGATCGTCGACCTGCTGCTGGAGCTGCAGCGCGAGGAAGCGGAAAAGCGCGGGATGGCGATCCTGCTGATCACGCACGACCTGAATCTCGTGCGGCACTTCGCGGATCGCGTCGCGGTGATGGAGCACGGCCGGCTCGTCGAGAGCGGGCCGGTCGAGCGGATCTTCGCGGAACCCGAGCATCCGTATACGCAGCGGCTGCTGAACAGCCGGCCGCAACGCGCGGTCGCGCCGGTGATGCCGATCGCGCCCGTCGTGCTCGATGCCCGCCACGTGAGCGTGCAGTTCGCGCGCAAGCGGCCGGGCATCGCGGGCTGGTTCGGCTCGGTGCCCGTGACGGCCGTCGCGGATGTGTCGGTGTCGGTGCGGCAGGGCGAGACGCTCGGCATCGTCGGTGAATCGGGATCGGGAAAGTCGACGCTCGCGATGGCGCTGCTCGGCCTGCAAAAGACGGCCGGCGGCACGATCGAATTCCAGGGGCGCGCGCTGTCGACCTATCGAGGCCGCGAACAGACCGCCCTGCGCTCGAACATGCAGGTGGTCTTTCAGGACCCGTTCAGTTCGCTTTCTCCGCGTCACACGATCGAGCGGATCGTCGGCGAGGGGCTCGAACTGCATCGCCCGGACATGACGCCCGATGCGCGTCGCGCGAAGTCGCTCGCGGTGCTGCGCGAAGTCGGCCTCGACCGCACGGTGCTGCACCGTTATCCGCATGAATTCTCGGGCGGGCAGCGCCAGCGGATCGCGATCGCGCGCGCGCTGGTGCTGGAACCGCGCATCCTGATCCTCGACGAGCCGACGTCCGCGCTCGACGTGTCGATCCAGCAGCAGGTGCTCAAGCTGCTCGCGAATTTGCAACAGAAATACAACCTCGGCTATGTATTCATCAGCCATGACCTGGAGGTGATCGGGGCGATGGCGCACCGCGTCGCGGTGATGCAGGGCGGGGCCGTCGTCGAGTCGGGAGAGGTGGCCGACATCTTCAGCAGACCGTCACATCCTTACACACAAAAGCTGTTGAAAGCGGTCTGGAAAGCGTGATAGGCCGCCAATGGTCTGACCATCTCGATTGTATTTATTAATTTGTTTTGACAAACGATTACGCGCTGGCTAGTATCGACCGAAATTTTCCGCCAATCAGCTGATTTTTAAGCACATTCCATCGACCAATGCAGCATCGATCCCTGACCCAGGCATGCGCGCGCACCATCGCCGGGCTATTCATCGGCGCCCTGTTCGCAGCAGCACCCGGCGCGTTCGCCGACGAAGTCAGCAGTTTTAACCAGAATGTCACCAATTCGACGCAGAACGCGTCGAATTCCTCCCTCCAGCAGACCAGCGCGCAGCCGTCGAGCGGCGGCGCGAAGTCGTTCCTCGCCGGCATGGCCGGCAAGGCGGGCGACGTGGTCGTCGGCGCGCTGAACATGATCGGCGTGCGCTATCGCTGGGGCGGCAACTCGCCTGATTCGGGCCTCGACTGCAGCGGCTTCGTGCGCTACGTGTTCCAGGACACCCTCGGCATGTCGCTGCCGCGTCGAGCGGAAGAGATGAGCCGCGTCGGCGAGAAGGTGAGCATGAGCAACCTCAAGCCGGGCGATCTCGTGTTCTTCAACACGATGCGCCGCACGTTCTCGCACGTCGGCATCTACATCGGCGACAACAAGTTCGTGCACTCGCCGTCGACGGGCAGCACCATCCGCGTCGACGATCTCGATAGCGGCTACTGGGAAAAGCGTTTCACCGGCGCGCGCCGGCTTGAGTCGGAGTTCCCGATGAAGCCGGAAGATCTGCGTCAGCGCGTGCGCGCGACGATTGGCGACGATTCGGCGAACGGCAACAACTGACGTTCGACGGCCGGTCCGGCCGGATCAAAAAAACCCTGTCACCGAAAGGCGGCAGGGTTTTTTGTTTTGGGGCGGTGCAAACGGTGAATGACGGTCGCGCCGTCGTTTGCCGGCCGGCGGCGCGCGCCGGCCTGCGCGTCGCGTGCTTACGCGGCGGCTACGCCGCGCGCTGCCGCGAGCTTGCGCTGCAGTTCCGGCATGATGCGCGCGACGGCTTCCTCGCCTGCAAGAATGGCCGCGTTGCGCTGGTTGAAGTCGCTGCCGCCCATGGCCGCGAGGTTCGGGCGGATCACGACGTCGGCGTACTTTTCGAGCTCGTAGGTCTTGATCGTCTGGCCCATGATCGTGAAGGTCTGCAGCAGCATCTCGATCGGGTTGTTGGTTGCCGCGCCGTCCGGCCGGGCCGAGATGTCGACCGCGATCACGAAGCTCGCGCCCATCTTGCGCGCGTACGACGCCGGCACGGGGCTCACGAGGCCGCCGTCGACATATTCGCGGTTGCCGATCTTCACCGGTTCGAACACCGACGGCACGCTGCACGACGCACGCACCGCGAGCCCCGTGTTGCCCTGCTGGAACAGGATCGGCTGACCGCTCTGCAGATCGGTCGCGACAATACCGAGCGGCTTCGCCATCTTCTCGATCGGCCGGTTGTTGAGCGTCTTGTTCAGGAAGTTCTGCAGCGCCACGCCCTGCAGCAGCCCGCGCGAACGGAACGGCAGCGCCCAGTCGCTGATCGCCGCCTGGTCCATGTCGAGCGCGATCTTGTTGATCTGCAGTGCGCTCATGCCCGACGCATACAGTGCGCCGACCACCGAGCCCGCGCTCGTGCCCGCGACGATTTCGACCGGGATGCCGCGCGCCTCGAGCGCCTTCAGCACGCCGATGTGCGAGAAGCCGCGCGCGGCGCCGCCGCCGAGCGCGATGCCGATCTTCACCGGCTTCTCGCGCGGCTGCGTGGCGCCGGACGTATTGTCCGAACGGGATTTGTCGCCGAACGACGTGCAGGCGGCGAGGCTGGCGGACGCGGCGGCGATCGTGAAGTGGCGGCGCGACAGGCGAGGGGACGACATCGAATGGTTCTCCGGCGGCTTGGCGGCGGGTCACACGGCCCGCGGCGGCGATAGGTTCCGAGCGGCCGCGCGGCAGGTTCCGTGCGGCCGGCGCCGCGCCGGCTGGCGGCCGCGGCGCGCACATCATAAAGCAAGCGGCGCGCTTGGCGCGATGTCCGGCGCGAGTATAATTCCGGCTTCTTTCCCGTTCCGGGCGCGGCCGGCCCCGTTGCTGTCCGGGCTGCCGCCGTCGATCCCGCGTCGAATCATTCATGCGCCCCAGGCGTTCGAGTTACCGTTTATGACCCGTCCTGTCCGTACCCGCTTCGCGCCGAGTCCCACCGGCTTCATCCACCTCGGCAACATCCGCTCCGCGCTCTATCCGTGGGCGTTCGCCCGCAAGATGAAGGGCACGTTCGTGCTGCGCATCGAGGACACCGACGTCGAGCGCTCGTCGCAGGAAGCGGTCGACGCGATCCTCGAAGGGATGCAATGGCTCGGCCTGGATTTCGACGAAGGCCCGATCTACCAGATGCAGCGGATGGACCGCTATCGCGAGGTGCTCGCGCAGATGCTGGAGAAGGGGCTTGCCTACCCGTGCTACATGTCGGCCGAGGAGCTCGACGCGCTGCGCGAACGCCAGCGCGAGGCCGGCCTGAAGCCGCGCTACGACGGCACGTGGCGTCCGGAGCCCGGCAAGGTGCTGCCGGAGCCGCCGGCCGGCGTGAAGCCGGTGCTGCGTTTCCGCAATCCGCTGACGGGCACGGTCGTGTGGGATGACGCGGTGAAGGGGCGTGTCGAGATTTCGAACGAGGAACTCGACGACCTCGTGATCGCGCGCCCGGACGGCACGCCGATCTACAACTTCTGCGTGGTGGTGGACGACATGGACATGGGCATCACGCACGTGATCCGTGGCGACGACCACGTGAACAACACGCCGCGCCAGATCAACATCCTGAATGCGCTCGGCGGCGAGGCGCCGGTCTACGCGCACCTGCCGACCGTGCTGAACGAGCAGGGCGAGAAGATGAGCAAGCGGCATGGCGCGATGAGCGTGATGGCGTATCGCGACGCGGGTTTCCTGCCCGAAGCGGTCGTCAACTATCTCGCGCGCCTCGGCTGGTCGCACGGCGATGCCGAGATCTTCTCGCGTGAGCAGTTCGTCGAATGGTTCGATCTCGAGCATCTCGGCAAGTCGCCCGCGCAATACGACCACAGCAAGCTGAGCTGGCTGAACGCGCATTACATCAAGGAAGCGGACAACGCGCGCCTCGCCGAGCTGGCCAAACCGTTCCTCGCCGCACTCGGCGTCGACGATGCGGCGATCGCCACGGGCCCGGCGCTCGATGCCGTGGTCGGGCTGATGAAGGATCGCGCGACGACGGTCAAGGAGATCGCGGAAGGCGCTGCGATGTTCTACCGCGTGCCGGCACCGGAGGCCGATGCGCTTGCGCAGCACGTGACCGATGCGGTGCGTCCGGCGCTGGCCGATCTCGTCGCTGCGCTGAAGGCGGCCGACTGGACGAAGGAGGCCGTATCCGCCGCGCTGAAGGCGACGCTCGGCACGCACAAGCTGAAGATGCCGCAACTCGCGATGCCGGTGCGCCTGCTGGTGGCGGGGACGACGCACACGCCGTCGATCGACGCGGTGCTCGTCCTGTTCGGTCGCGATGTCGTGGTGTCGCGCATCGAGGCCGTGCTGGCCTGAGATTCGGGGGCGAGCGAAGCTGCCCGTGCGTGACATCGCGGCGGCTTCGCAAAAAATTTCGCTCCAATCGCAAAAAGGGTATTTACAAGTTCAAAGTAGCTCCATATAATCTCATTTCTGTTCTGCAAGGGGGTATAGCTCAGCTGGGAGAGCGCTTGCATGGCATGCAAGAGGTCAGCGGTTCGATCCCGCTTACCTCCACCATCAGAACAAGCTGAGTTGATTTGCGAAGCAAGTAGGGTAGTAATAAATGCTTCACAAAATGATTCAAAGCAGTTAGAATTTCGGCCTTCGCTGTTGATTGAAAAGTGAATAGCGAAAGTCAGACAGATCTGAAAAGATTTTGTCCCCTTCGTCTAGAGGCCTAGGACATCACCCTTTCACGGTGAGTACAGGGGTTCGAATCCCCTAGGGGACGCCAGGATTCAGCGGCGTTTCGTAGAAGTGTCGCAAGGCTCGCAGGAACGTAACCGACGTCCTGCGGGTTGGGTAAGAAAGCTGGAGCGGTAGTTCAGTCGGTTAGAATACCGGCCTGTCACGCCGGGGGTCGCGGGTTCGAGTCCCGTCCGCTCCGCCAGAACGAAGCCCGTTCAAGACGTTTTTGAGCGGGCTTTTGTATTAAAGATGTAAGCAGTACGTTGTCCCCTTCGTCTAGAGGCCTAGGACATCACCCTTTCACGGTGAGTACAGGGGTTCGAATCCCCTAGGGGACGCCAGGATTCAGCGGCGTTTCGTAGAAGTGCCGCATCGCTTGCAGGACGTGACAAGATCCTGCGGGCGAGGGTAAGAAAAGCTGGAGCGGTAGTTCAGTTGGTTAGAATACCGGCCTGTCACGCCGGGGGTCGCGGGTTCGAGCCCCGTCCGCTCCGCCAGAACGAAGCCCGTTCAAAGAACGTTTTTTGAACGGGCTTTTGCATTAAGGATGTAAGCAGTACGTTGTCCCCTTCGTCTAGAGGCCTAGGACATCACCCTTTCACGGTGAGTACAGGGGTTCGAATCCCCTAGGGGACGCCAGATTTCGGCGTCGTTCGAACAAACGATGCGCCGGCAGGAAGCAACCGACGCCTGCCAGGCAAGCAGCAAGACTGGAGCGGTAGTTCAGTCGGTTAGAATACCGGCCTGTCACGCCGGGGGTCGCGGGTTCGAGTCCCGTCCGCTCCGCCAAAAAATGAAGAAGCCCGCCTTGTGCGGGCTTTTTCATTTGTATCGTCGGTTGCGCCCGCTGGCGGGCGCGTGACCGCGGAGCGGAGGAAGCCGCCTGCGCGGCTTCCGGCGGGACGCGAAGGGATGCGCGTGCACGCGCATCCGCGGCCTGCAGGATGTAGGCGAGTCCCGTCCGCTCCGCCAAAAAATGAAGAAGCCCGCCTTGTGCGGGCTTTTTCATTTTGCGTTTCCCGTTGCGTCTGCAGGCGGCACGTAACCACCGGTCATCACGCGTCGAGCCGCTACGAGAAATCCGCGATTGCATCCGCACGCGACTGCGCTATCGTGGCGGGATGCGTTCTTGACCCCTGCGCGATGCTCGATCCGACCGACCTGCGACTCCTGTATCAGCTCCGGCCCGCGGAGGCCGGCGATTTTCCGTTTGCCGAAGCGCTGACGCACGGCAACATGGGCGGCTATTACAAGCGCCATGGGCTCGTCTGGCGCAGCGACCTGTTCTACGCGAGCTGGCGCGAATCCGAGAACTTCATCCTCGAGGCCGACGGCGAGCGCATCGGCGTGCTGCGCGTGACCGAGGAGGGCGATTCGCTGCACATCCGCGACGTACAGATCGCGGCCGGTCATCGCGGGCAGGGCGCCGGCACCTACATGCTCGACATGTCGCACCGCTGGGCGCGTGCGCGCGGGCTGCACGAACTGCAATTGCGCGTGTTCGTCGACAATCCTGCCGCGCGTCTTTATTTGCGCATGGGCTATCGGGTTGCCGGGTCGCGGCTCGCGCAACTTGGCTCGATCCGTCACATGGTGCGGCCGGTCTGACGCGCTGATGGCTCCGAACGACGCGTTCAGCGGACAGCGCCGACAGCGTCGTCGTCCGGGGTTTCGTCGTCCGCGAGGCTGCCTTCCGGGCCGCGGTGTTCGTAGCCGCGCAGCATGAATGCGCGCGGGCTTTCGCCGAATGCGCGCCGGAACATCGCCGAAAAGGCGCTCTGGCTCTGGTAGCCGAGCTCGCGCGCGATATGCGACAGCGGGCGCCCCTGGTTCAGCAGCGGAATGGCCCGTGCCAGCAGTGCCTGCTGACGCCACTGCGAAAAACTCACGCCCAGTTCCTGCTTGAAGAGCCGCGAAATCGTGCGCGTGCTCGCGCCGACCTCGCTTGCCCAGTGCTCGAGCGACTCCGCATGCGCCGGATGCGCGAGTACCGATTCGCACAGCATGCGCAGCCGTTTTTCGTCGGGCATCGGTACCGCGAGCGGCAGCGGTTCGGCGCGACTCAGCTCGTCGAGCACGAGCCCGCACAGCAGGCGCTCGCGCGCGGTGCTCAGGTCGCGCGCGTCGAGCGCGACGATCAGTTCGCGCAGGAGCCCCGTCACTTCGACGACACGGCACGCGTCAAGCCCTTCCGGCACGATCGACTCGTCGATGTACAGCGTGCGCAAGAACGCCTCTTCGACGATCACGACCTCGTGCGTCACGTGCGGCGGTACCCAGATCGCACGGGACGGCGGCACCATCCATGTCGTGCCGGTCGTCGCGACGCGCAGCACGCCGCGCGATGCGTACGCGAGCTGTGCCCATGCATGCGTATGCAGCGGGATGCGGCGTCCGGCGTCGAGCTGCCGTGCGCGCACGCGCATCGGATGGACGGCGGTCGGCGCGAATTCGGGCGGAATGTCGATGACGTACAGGTTCGGTACGTCGGCTTGGGCGGGCGGATTCATGAACGATTCGGGCAACGCTGCGGCGATGCCGTTATTGTAGAAGGCGCCGCGAAAGCGCATGTGACGGTTTGTCGGGCGATCATGCCGCGCTCAAATGAATGTTGTGTGTGGCCCGGCGATTTCAGGGCCGCCCGCGACGAGAGGCGCTTGCGCGTTCGAACCATCGGGCCGGTATCGTGGTCTATCGATGCGCGGGGGATTGCGCATGAATTGCGCACGGATCGCCCGTGAACAGGGCAACACACGAATCAAAGAGGAGAACCACGATGCGTTACGTATTCGTCTACGGCACCTTGAGAAACGGGGAGGCCAACGACATCGGCCACGCGGCCGCCAGGCACGGAATTGCCGCGCCGACGCTGCTCGGCGCCGCCGCGCTGCCGGGAGAGCTTTACGATTTCGGCACGTATCCGGGGATGGTTGCCGGGTCGGCCGGCAAGTCGCTGGTCTGGGGCGACGTCTACGAAATCGACGACCTGCTTGTTCCCGTGCTCGACGAGATCGAGCGCGTCTATCCGGGTGTCGACTCGCTGTTCAAGCCGGACGACGTGACCGTCGAACTCGGCGGCCGGCAGTACGCGTGCCTTTACTATCCGGTCGCCGCGCACGCGACCGCCGGACGTCCGCGCATTGCGTCGGGCGACTGGGTTCAGCACCGGCGCGAGCGGGAAGCCGTCTGACCGGCCGCGCTTCAGCCGCTTCAGCCGCAAAGGAAAAAGCGCCCCGAGGGGCGCTTTCGTTTGTGCCGTCATTCGCATGCGACCGGCGCCGACGCTGGGGCGGCCCCGATCAGGACGGGCGGCTTCGTCAGATTTCCTCGTACAGCGGCAGCGTCAGGAATTCGGTGAAGCCTTCCGACGTCGACATCTGCTCGAAGATCGCGGCGGCGCGCTCGTACGGCTGCGTGTTGCCGCCGACCGAGCGCTTCACGTTGTCGAGTTCGGCCTTCGAGAATTCCCGCACGAGTTCGGCCGTGACCTTGCGGCCGTCGTCGAGCACGCCCTTCGGCGAGCGGATCCATTGCCACACCTGCGAACGGGAAATCTCGGCCGTGGCTGCATCTTCCATCAGGTTGTGGATCGGTACGCAGCCGTTGCCGTCGAGCCAGGCGCCGAGGTAATGGATGCCGACGTTGATGTTGTTGCGCAGGCCGGCTTCGGTGATCGGCGCTTCAGGCTGGAAGTCGAGCAGGTTCCTGCCTTCGACCTGTACGTCGTCGCGCTGCTTCGCGATCTGGTTCGGCTTGTCGCCGAGCACCTTGACGAACTCTTCCATCGCGATCGGCACGAGGCCCGGGTGCGCGACCCAGCCGCCGTCGTAGCCGTCGGTCGCGTCGCGCTGCTTGTCCGAACGCACGCCGCTCATGGCCTTGTCGTTCGCTTCCGGATCGTTCTTGATCGGGATCAGCGCGCTCATCCCGCCGATCGCCGGCGCGTTGCGCTTGTGGCAGGTCTTCAGCAGCAGCAGCGCGTACGCGCGCATGAACGGCACCGTCATCGTGATCTTCGAACGCTCGGCCAGGCAGAAGTCGCGGTCGTTCTTGAACTTCTTGATCGCGGAGAAGATGTAGTCCCAGCGGCCCGCGTTCAGGCCCGAGCTGTGTTCGCGCAGTTCGTACAGGATCTCGTCCATCTCGAACGCGGCGAGGATCGTCTCGATCAGCACCGTCGCGCGGATCGTGCCGCGCGGCACGCCGACGGCTTCCTGCGCCGCGACGAAGATGTCGTTCCACAGCCGTGCCTCGAGATGGCTTTCCATCTTCGGCAGGTAGAAGTACGGGCCCGAGCCGCGCGCAAGCAGTTCCTTCGCGTTGTGGAACAGGAACAGCGCGAAATCGAAGATGCCGCCGGACACGCGCTGGCCGTCGACCGTCACGTGCTTCTCGTCGAGGTGCCAGCCGCGCGGACGCACGATCAGCGTCGCGACCTTGTCGTTCAACTGGTAGGACTTGCCGTTCTGCTCGAGCGAGATCGTCCGGCGCACCGCGTCCTTCAGGTTGATCTGGCCGTCGATCTGGTTCGTCCAGCTCGGCGCGTTCGAATCCTCGAAGTCCGTCATGTACGAATCGGCGCCCGAGTTCAGCGCGTTGATGATCATCTTGCGCTCGACGGGGCCCGTGATCTCGACGCGGCGGCATTGCAGGTCGGCCGGCAGCGGCGCGACCTTCCAGTCGCCTTCGCGGATCGCCTTCGTTTCGGCCAGGAAGTCGGGGCGCTCGCCCGCGTCGAGGCGTTTCGTGCGCTCGACGCGCGCCTGCAGCAGCGCCTGGCGGCGCGGTTCGAACGTGCGGTGCAGCGCCGCGACGAGTGCGAGCGCGTCGGGCGTCAGGATTGCTTCGTAACCCGGCTTGATTTCGCCGGTGATCGCCATGCCTTGCGGCAGCGTGATCGGGGTGCTCATGAGTCTCATCTCCTTGGTCGGTCAGTTGCGGTTTCGGTAAAGGGGGGAGGCGGCAGCTGCAATCGTCATGCACCCGGGCCGGGGCGCGTGCGGTTTGCGGGTCTGCCGGACGGAGCCGGGGTGGCGAGGAATGCGAGCAGGTCGGCCATGCCGGTGCCCGTACCGTCCGGCGGCGCGCCGAGTTCCTCGGCGGGCGCGCCCGTGCGGTTGAGCCAGAACGTGGTGTAGCCGAACCAGACGGCGCCGGCGACGTCCCACGCGTTCGACGACACGAACACGATGCCGCGCCGGTTCGGTCCGAACGCGGCGGTGCCGAGCGCATAGGCCGCCGGACTCGGCTTGTACGCGCGCACGGTGTCGGCCGACAGCACGCGATCGAACAGCCCGGACATGCCGGCGCTCTTGATCGCGATGTCGAGCATCTGCGGCGTGCCGTTCGACAGGATCGCGAGCGGCGGACGCGGGTCGAGCGCGCGCAGCTTGCGCAGCGCGGGCACCGTATCGGGATAGGTGGACAGGCACGCGTATTCGTCCATCAGTCGCTTCTCGGCCGCGCTGTTCAGCGCGAGCCCGAGCCGGCGCGCGGCGAACCGCAGCGCATCGAGCGTGATGTCCCGGAACGGGCGATAGCGGGCGCCGGCCGGATCGGCGAGCGTGCGCAGTTGCGAGTATTCGATTTGCTTGCGTCGCCACAGCTGCGACAACCGTTCCCCGTGACCCGGAAACATCTGCTCTGCCGCGGCCAGCACCGCACGCACGTCGAACAACGTGCCGAATGCGTCGAAGAGGATTGCGTCGGGAGAGGAGAGTGTCGTTGTGGCCGACATAGCCTTGCGCTCCGGTTTCAGAGGTCGAGTGAATTCTATTCGTGATCGTATGCGCTAAAAAAGACGCTATTCATCACTTGATCTTTTACTTTCATATACCTAATCTTGAGCCGTTTAAGCTATTTGAAGGGCGGCGGCACCGCCCCGGCGAGTCATGGACCGGTTCAAGCAGATCGAAACGTTCGCTGCGGTCGCGGCGAAGGGCAGCCTGTCGGCGGCTGCGCATGCGGAAGGCGTCGCCCCGGCGATCATCGGCCGACGCCTCGACGCGCTCGAGGAGCGGCTCGGCGTCAAGCTGCTGGTGCGCACGACGCGCAAGCTCACGCTGACGTTCGAGGGCTCGGCGTTTCTCGAGGATTGCCAGCGGATCATCAACGACATGCAGAACGCGGAGGCGAGCGTGTCCGCCGGCGGCGTCAAGGCGAGCGGCCACCTGCGTATTTCCGCGCCGGCCGGCTTCGGCCGGCGGCACGTCGCACCGCTCGTGCCCGAATTCAGCGTCGGGCATCCCGACGTCTCGGTCACGCTCGACCTGTCCGACCGCATGGTCGACCTCGTCAACGAGGGGTTCGATTGCGCGGTGCGCCTCGGCGAGCTGCCCGATTCGTCGCTCGTGTCGCTGAAGCTCGGCGAGAACCGCCGCGTGTGCGTCGCGGCTCCCGCGTACCTCGTACGGCGCGGCACGCCCGCGACGCTCGCGGAACTTGCGCGGCACAACTGCCTCGCGCTTGCGGCAAACGCGAACCAGCAGCGCGGCTGGGCGTTCCAGGAGGACGGCAAGGTCGTGTCGATCCGCGTGAACGGCACGATGGAATGCTCGGACGGCGCGGTGCTGCACGAATGGTGCCTCGCCGGACATGGCCTGGCGTGGCGCTCGTGGTGGGAGGTCGGCGAGGACATCGCGGCCGGCCGGCTCGTCAGCGTGCTCGACGCATTTGCCGCCCCGCCGATCGGCATCCACGCGGTGTTCCCGCAACGCCGGCACCTGCCGCTGCGTGTGCGGCTGTTTCTCGACTACCTGAAGCACACTTACGAGCGGCCCGGATATTGGGGCGAGTAGCAGTGGGAGCCGGTCGCGCTCGCCCGCGTGTTTCCGATATGAGGGCGAACCCGTTGCCGGGGCCGGTTGGGCGGTTTCGCGCACTACACTCGTAGGAGGCATGTCCGACGCGTCACGGCCGCCCCGGATGGGATCGCGGCTTGCGGCGTGTACTTGACGAAGGAGGGCGCGATGTTCCGGCACATCCTCGTTCCAACCGACGGTTCCGAACTGTCGCAGAAGGCGATCGACGGCGCGATCGACCTGGCCCGGGCGGTCGGTGCGCGCGTCACGGCGTACGCGTGCCTGCCGCAGTATCCGTACTCGCCGTTTTCCGAAGTGATCATCGAGCCGCCCGCCGATTTCCGGGCGCGCAGCGAGCGCGAGGCGCGTACGCATCTCGACGAGGTCGAATCGGCCGCGAAGGCGGCCGGCGTCGACTGCGACACCTGGACGAGCGTCCATCCGTCGCCGTATCTCGGCATCATCGAGGCGGCCGAACGCGGCGGCTGCGACGTGATCTTCATGGCGTCCCACGGACGCCGCGGGCTCGGCAGCTTGCTGATCGGCAGCGAGACGCAGCGCGTGCTGACCCATACGAAAATTCCGGTGATCGTCTATCGGTAGGGCGGTGCCCTGGAAAAAGGGCGCGCCGGACGAAGCCGGCGCGCGTCGTTGCTGGCGGCACGCAGGCCGCGCGGCCGGTCGCGCGATCGGTATCGCGCGCCTGCCGTCTCCTCCCTGATTTTTGTTCGGTGGCCGATGCCGCGCCGTCGCGAGACGGGGGCGGGCATCGGCATGACACGCCTGGCGCGTGTTACGCGACCTTCTTGCCGTCGAAGAACTGCTCGTCCTCGGTCGAGCCGTGCAGTGCGGTCGTCGACGCTTCGCGTTCGACCGTCTGCGTCACGGCGTCGAAGTAGCCGGTGCCGACTTCGCGCTGGTGCTTGACGGCCGTGAAGCCCTTGTCCGCAGCCGCGAACTCGGCCTGCTGCAGTTCGACGAAGGCGCTCATCTGCGTGCGGGCATAGCCGTGCGCGAGGTTGAACATCGAGTAGTTCAGCGCATGGAAGCCGGCCAGCGTGATGAACTGGAACTTGTAGCCCATCGCGCCGAGCTCCTTCTGGAACTTCGCGATCGTCGCGTCGTCGAGGTTCTTCTTCCAGTTGAACGACGGCGAGCAGTTGTACGACAGCAGCTTGCCCGGGAACTGCTTGTGGATCGCTTCCGCGAACTTCTTCGCGTACTCGAGATCCGGCTTGCCGGTTTCGCACCAGACCAGGTCGGCGTACGGTGCGTAGGCAAGACCGCGCGAGATCGCCTGCCCGATGCCCGGCTTCGTGCGGAAGAAGCCTTCCACCGTGCGCTCGCCCGTGAGGAACGGCTTGTCGTTGTCGTCGACGTCGGACGTGATCAGGTCGGCGGCTTCCGCGTCGGTGCGGGCAACCAGCACGGTCGGCGTGCCCATCACGTCGGCCGCGAGGCGCGCTGCCGACAGCTTCGCGACGGCTTCGCGGGTCGGCACGAGCACCTTGCCGCCCATGTGGCCGCACTTCTTCACCGACGCGAGCTGGTCCTCGAAGTGGACGCCCGAGGCGCCGGCTTCGATCATCGCCTTCATCAGCTCGAACGCGTTCAGCACGCCGCCGAAACCGGCTTCCGCGTCGGCGACGATCGGTGCGAAGAAGTCGACATAACCTTCGTCGCCCGGATTCTTGCCTTCCGACCACTGGATCTGGTCGGCGCGCGTCAGCGTGTTGTTGATGCGCTTCACGACGAGCGGCACCGAGTTTGCCGGGTACAGCGACTGGTCCGGGTACATTTCGCCCGCGACGTTCGCGTCGCCGGCCACTTGCCAGCCGGACAGGTAGATGGCCTTCAGGCCGGCCTTCACCTGCTGCATCGCCTGGTTGCCGGTCAGCGCGCCGAGTGCGTTGACGAACGGCTCGTTGTTGACGAGGCTCCACAGCTTTTCCGCGCCGCGCCTGGCGAGCGTGTGCTCGATCGGCACCGAACCGCGCAGGCGGACCACGTCCTCAGCCGAATAGCTGCGCTTGATGCCTTTCCAGCGCGGATCGGTTTCCCATTGCTTTTGCAGTTCCTGTGCCTGTTGCTGACGCGACATGATGAGCTCCTTGATGCGGTGCGATGCCTGATGGGTTGAATCTGACGGTGGTGAGGCTGTTCTCGAAGCCGGGAGCGTTGTGTTCCGGTTCGTGAGGTCTTGTATAAGAGTCTAGGCAAATCGACCGGGGCGGGACAGGGGGCTTTGTGGGGCGGCAGTCAAATTTTTAGTTGTTTTTAATCAATGGCTTGAAGTTGTGATTTCGAGATAAGAAACGCTCTTTCCCATCCTGCAATCGCTCGGGTTGTGCCACGCAGCATGATTTTTTACGACACAAAAAAATTTTCCGCATCGTGAAATGTGGGGCGGGGCGAAAAAAAACCGGCGCAGATGCGCCGGTTGGCTGAATGGGCAGTGCCATCCGTTGGGCGGCCAGTGGCCGCCCGTGCGTGCTTACGACGCGGAGTTGCTGCGACGCGGGCCGCCGCTGCGTTGACCGTCGCGGCGCGGGCCGCCGTCACGGCTGCCGCCCGGCTTGCCGCTCCAGCCGCCGCCATTGCCGCCGCCGTAGCTGCGGCCGTTGCCGCCATGACCGCCGCCCGGCTTGCCGCCGAAACGTCGACCGCCGCCGTTACCGCCGCCCGGACGGCCGCGGCCGCCGGTGCCGCCGTTGCGCGGGGGTGCCTTGCGCGGCTCGAAACCTTCAATCACGTTGACCGGCAGCGGCGAGCGCACGAAGCGTTCGATGCGCTTGAGCGCGCCCTGTTCGGCGTGGTGCACGAGGCTCACCGCGGTGCCCGAACGGCCCGCACGGCCCGTACGGCCGATACGGTGCACGTAGTCTTCCGCGAACTTCGGCAGGTCGTAGTTGAACACGTGCGTGATGCCCGGGATGTCGATGCCGCGCGCCGCGACGTCGGTCGCGACCAGCACGCGCACACGGCGCTCGCGCAGCGCACGGATCGTGCGGTTACGCGCGCCCTGCGGCAGGTCGCCGTGCAGCGCGGCCGATTCGAAGCCTGCGTCGGCGAGACGGCCGGCGAGCTGGTCGGCATCGATCTTGGTCGCCGTGAAGATGATCGCCTGGTCGAGCGCGTCGTCGCGCAGCAGGTGATCGAGCAGGCGATCCTTGTGGTCGCGGTCGTCGACGTAATGCACGGTCTGTGCGATGTTCGCGCGCGACTCGAGGCGCTGCTGGATCTCGATACGCTCGGGATCCTTCAGCAGGCGGCTCGTCAGCGAACCGATCTTGCCGTCGAGCGTGGCCGAGAACAGCATCGTCTGGCGCGTCGCGGGCGTCGCGGCGACGATCGTTTCGATGTCGTCGATGAAGCCCATGTCGAGCATGCGGTCGGCTTCGTCGAGCACGAGCATCTTCAGCTCGGACAGGTCGATACGGCCGCGTTCGAGGTGATCGAGCAG
The DNA here is from genome assembly GCF_001043615.1 of Burkholderia sp. LK4. Lineage (NCBI taxonomy): Bacteria > Pseudomonadati > Pseudomonadota > Betaproteobacteria > Burkholderiales > Burkholderiaceae > Burkholderia > Burkholderia sp. LK4. The sequence goes on along the minus strand of NZ_LDUL01000010.1, from coordinate 281,803 downwards.
ACGGCCCGGCGTGGCGACCAGGATTTCGGGGTTCTTCGCGAGCAGCATCAGCTGCTGGCCGTAGGCGACGCCGCCGAGGATGCTGACCGTGCGCAGGCGCTTCAGGTGCTTGCCGTAGGTCGACGCGGCGGTGGTGACCTGCATCGCGAGTTCGCGGGTCGGCGTCAGCACGAGCAGGCCCGGGCGCGCGACGGGTTGCGGGCGGCGCGCACGGCGGTCGCCCTGGTTCGGTTCACGCGGCGCGCGCGGTTGCTGCGCCTGTGCCTTCTGGAGCTGCGCGAAACGTTCGATCGCGGGCAGCATGAATGCAGCGGTCTTGCCCGAACCGGTCGGGCTCGAGACCAGCAGGTCACGGCCGGCGATGCCGGCCGGAATCGCGCGCTGCTGGACCGGCGTCGGCTTCACATAGCCGGCGGCCTGCAGCGCGGAGACGATCTCCGGCGACAACCCGAGCGACGCGAAGCTCGGCTCGTCCGACGCCGGTTCGACCGCGGCCGGTGCGGCGGCGTCGTCGAGACCGAGCGCCTGGTCGGCGATCGCGTTGAGCGGGCTGGAGTTGATGCTCGAAGTCATAACAATCCTTGAAACACAGTGGGTGAAACGTCGGCGCCAATCGCGCATACCCAAGTCGTCGGATTCAGCGAGCAAATCGGGAAACGGGTGCAATCCGCCGAACCGTCGGCGGATGAGGCATTAGAAGCTGTTTTGGGTGCGGCGCGCTTCAGGAGCGGGGCCGCCAGCCTGATAAGTGACGACCGCGAAGGTCGAAGCAGGAGGGGACAGGTTCTAAACCGGATTGGAGCTTAACGCTACGAGGCGTCGGGCCGGAACGGCTTGCGAGCCGAGCGCGGAGATGACGCAGCCAGCATTATAAAGAGATTTGCTGCGCTGCGCCACTGATTTGATTGCCTATTGCAACCGGGGGGCGGCCGGGGACGGCCGGAGGCTATTCGGTCAGGATGCCGTGCCGTTCTTCAGCGATTCGACGAGTTCGATGTACTGCTGCTTTGCCGCATCCTGCGACGTGCCCTTCAGCGCATCCCATGCGTCGTACTTGTATTTGCCGACGATGTCGGTGAAGCCCGGCTTGTCGCCATGGGCGTCGCCGTCGGTCGCCTGCTTGAAGAGCGCGTACAGGCGCAGCAGGGTCAGGTTGCCCGGCCGTTCGGTCAGTTGCTTGACGTCGATCTGGGCCTGGTCGAATTGGGCGGTGAGTTCGCTCATCGGGTGTCTCCGTAAGGGTTTCAGGTCGGGCGATCTTAACAAGCGGACCGCCGCGCGGGGTCGAGCGATCCTTCCAAACCGCCGCCGGGCGTGCGCGTGCGCACGGATCGGGCCCGATCGCCCGTGGGAGCGGGGTGCCGCATTACAATGTCGCCCATGACGCAAACAGTGCTCCTCGCCATCGATACGTCGACCGAATACTGCTCGGTCGCGCTGCTGCGCTCGGCCCACGCCGATGACGCCGTTTCCATCCCGCAAACCTGGGTCCGCCACGAACTGACGGGCGCCGTGTCGAGCACGCGCGTGCTGCCGGCAATCCAGGAACTCTTCGCCGAATCGGGGCTGACGCTCGCCGATTGCGACGCGATCGCGTTCGGCGCGGGCCCCGGGTCGTTCACGGGCCTGCGCACCGCGACGGGCATCACCCAGGGGCTCGCGTTCGGGCGCGGGCTGCCGGTCGTGCCGATCGGCACGCTGCTCGCGTGTGCCGAGCACGCGCGGCTGCGCGCCCCCGGTACGACCCGCGTCCTCGCCGCGCTGGATGCGCGGATGGACGAAGCCTACTGGGCCGACTTCGCGTGGGACGAAAGCGCCGGCGACTGGCTCACGCTGCATCCGGCTTCGCTCGATGCGCCGGGTGCGGTCGGCGTGCCCGACACGCCGTTCACGCTCGCGGGCAATGCGGCCGCCGCGTTCGGCGCGCAGTTGCCGGCCGCGGCGCACGCGGCCGTGATCGACGGCGACGCGATGCCGCACGCGCTGGCGGTCGCCCATGCCGCGCTGCGCGCGTTCCGCGCCGGCCGTGCGGTGCCGGCCGACCAGGCCGCACCGGAGTACGTGCGCGACAAGGTGGCACAGACGACCGCCGAGCGCGTCGCGGCACGCGCCGCTCAGGCAGGCGGAGCGAAGGGATGACGGGCGTCCTGCTGAGCGACCGCTACCTGGCGCCGATGACGGATGCCGATCTCGACGAGGTCGTCGCGATCGAGCACGTCGCGTACGAGTTCCCGTGGAGCCGCGGCAACTTCGAGGATTCGTTGCGCAACGGCTACCTGGGCGTGTGCCTGCGGCACGTGACGGGTTCGCTCGTCGGCTATTGCGTGCTGATGCCGGTGGTCGACGAGATGCACCTGCTGAACCTGTGCGTCGCGCCGGCCGCGCAGCGCGCGGGTGCGGGCCTTGCGCTGCTGCGCGAGGCCGTGCGCATTTCGCGTGCGGAGCGGCTCGACGGCGTGCTGCTCGAGGTGCGGCCGTCCAATCCGCGCGCGATCCATCTGTACGAGCGCTTCGGCTTCGTGACGATCGGCCGGCGCAAGAATTACTACCCGGCGAAGCACCACAGCCGGGAAGACGCGATCGTGATGCGTCTGACGCTGAACAAGGATGAAGGGGACGCGCATGGCATGGGCTGAAGCGGCGCTCGAGGAAATAGGCCTCGCGCAGATCTGGGTGCGGCGCGGGCAGGGCGCGAATGAAGGCGCGGACGCGGGCGCGGCAGTCGAAGCGCCCGCCGCGGCGCAAACGGGGGCGGCGAACGCCGCACCAGCCGTCGTTGCGGCCGAGCGACCTGCGCGCACCGCGCGCACGCCGGCGCAAGACGAGGCGACGCCGGCAGTGGCGCGGAGCGTCGATGTTCCGCCGGTTCGCGAGCCTGCCGCCCCGGCGCACCGCGTCGACGACGATCGCGTGCCCGCACGCGCCGCGCCGGTCGCATCGACCGACACGATGCCGCCGATGGACGATGCGCCGCCTGCCGGAGCCGACGATTTTGCGTGGTTCGATGCGGCGCCGCCGGGCGATCCCGCGCCGACGGCCCCATTGCGACGCGCCGAAACCCCGGTTGCGACACTCGACTGGGACGCGCTGGCTGCGCGCGTGGCCGACTGCACACTCTGCCGGTTGTGCGAGAAGCGGACCAACACCGTGTTCGGGGTCGGCGACCGCGAGGCGGACTGGATGCTGATCGGCGAAGCGCCGGGCGAGAACGAGGACAAGCAGGGCGAGCCGTTCGTCGGCCAGGCCGGCAAGCTGCTCGACAACATGCTGCAGTCGCTGTCGCTCCAGCGCGGCGACAACGTATACATCGCGAACGTGATCAAGTGCCGGCCGCCCGGCAACCGCAACCCGGAGCCGGACGAGGTCGCGCGCTGCGAGCCTTATCTGCAGCGTCAGGTCGCGCTCGTGAAGCCGAAGCTGATCGTCGCGCTCGGCCGTTTCGCCGCGCAAACCCTGCTGAAGACGGATGCGAGCATCGCGTCGCTGCGCGGCCGCGTGCATGCGTACGAGGGCGTGCCGGTGATCGTGACCTACCACCCGGCATACCTGTTGCGCAGCCTGCAGGACAAGTCGAAGGCATGGGCCGACCTGTGCCTCGCACGCGACACGTTCCGGCGCGCGGAAGGCGCCGACGTGAACGGGCCGGCCGGGCAATGACGACGGGCGCGGCGTGCGCACTCGTCGACACGCTGCATGACGCCGCGGTTCGCGATCTGGGCTGGTTGCTTGCCAGCCCGAGCCTCCTCACCGCGGTACCGGGAGCGCCGCTTGCGCGCCCGTGGCCGGATGCGGCCGGGCAGTCGGCCGTCCACGCATGGCTCGTCGCGCTCGATGCGCAGCCCGGGCCGCTGCATCGCGCGCTCGACGGGTTCCGGCCCACCCGGCTCGGCCGCTACGCGGAATGCCTGCTCGAGTATTTCCTGACGCACGGCCCGTCACTGCGGCTCGTCGCGGCCAATCTGCCGCTGCGCAGCAACGGCAAGACGCTCGGCGAAGTCGATTTTCTCGTCGACGCGCCGGGCGGTCAGCGCCTGCATTGGGAGCTCGCGGTGAAGTGCTATTTGTGCGCGCCGGTACGCGACGGTGCATCGCTTGCCGACTTCGTCGGCCCCAATCTCGTCGACCGGTTCGACCGCAAGCGCAGCCGGCTGCTCGATCACCAGTTGCGCCTCGGCGAACACGACGGGTTCGCGCGGCTCGGTTATGGCGCACCGTCCGACGCACAGATGTTCATCAAGGGCTGGTTGTTCTATCCGCACGGCGCGCCGTTGCCGTCGGTGTCCGCCGAAATCGCGCCGGATCACCCGCGTGGATTCTGGCTGACGCACGCGCAGTGGCCGGCGTGGGCGGCCGCGCAGCCCGCCGGCGCCGCATGGAGTGTGTTACCGAGGCTCGCGTGGCTCGCGCCGCGACGTGCCGCCGCCGATACCGGATTCGAGCCGGAACCGCTGGCGGCCACTCTGGAGCTGCCGCCCGTGTTGACGACGCGCGAGGCCCCCGCGCTGATCGGCATGCATGAACAGGACGGTGACGGCACCTGGCGCGAACGGGCGCGTGGGTTCGTCGTGCCGGACGACTGGCCGGTGCGCGCGCAGGCGTTCGCGGCGCAGGATCACTGACGCCGCGTCAGCCGGCGCTCACCACCAGCGATGGAAGTGATGGACGGGGCCGACGCCGTGGCCGACGTCGAGGTGGCCGCTCGCGGCGATCGCGCCGGTCAGGTAGGTCTTGGCTTCGCGCACCGCGCTTTCGAGGTCGGGCTGTTGCGGCAGCAGCGCGGCGATCGCCGACGACAGCGTGCAGCCGGTGCCGTGCGTGTTGCTGACCGGCACGCGTGCACCGTCGAGCCGCACGGTGCGCGCCGCTTCGACGAGCCAGTCGGGGCTCGCGGACGCGTCCGGCAGGTGGCCGCCTTTCATCAGTACGGCACGCGCGCCCGTCCGTAGCAGGGCCCGGCCTTGCCGGACCATGTCGTCTTCCGTGGTGGCGGGCACGTCGTTCAGCAGCGCGGCGGCCTCGGGCAGGTTCGGCGTCACGACCGTCGCGAGCGGCAGCAGCGCATCGCGCAACGCGTCGACGGCATCGGGCGCCAGCAGCGCGTGCGAGCTCTTCGAGATCATCACCGTGTCGAGTACGACGAAGCGTGGCGCATAACGCCGCAGCGCGTCGGCGACCGCGTGCACGATCGCCGCATTCGCGAGCATCCCGATCTTGACCGCATCGATGCGGATGTCGCTGAACACCGCGTCGAGCTGTGCGGTCACGAACGCCGCGTCCGGCGCATGCACGCCCGTTACGCCGCGGGTGTTCTGGGCGGTCAACGCGGTGATCGCGCTGGCGCCGTAGGCGCCGAGTGCGGAGAACGTCTTCAGGTCGGCCTGGATGCCTGCGCCGCCGCCCGAATCGGAGCCGGCGATCGTCAGGATGTTGGGTATCGGGTGCGTCATCGGGGCAATGCGCCGGTTCAAAGACCGGCGCCGGCGGACGGAAACGAGGAGTGTAGCGTCAGTGCCGCGATTCGCCGATCAGCGCGACCGAGTCGAACTGGCGCTGGTTCGCCTGGTGGCGGCGCATCACGAGCCACATCGTCAGGCAGACGAACGTGCCGAACAGGACGATCACGACGCCGACCGGCACGTCGAGCCACACGAGCACCGCATACAGGCACAGCATCACGAGCACCGACAGGTTCTCGTTGAAGTTCTGCACCGCGATCGAGTGGCCGGCCGACAGGAGCACGTGGCCGCGATGCTGCAGCAGCGCGTTCATCGGAACGACGAAGTAACCGGACAGCGCGCCCACGCACATCAGGAAGATGTACGCGATGATCAGGTACACGGGCATGCGCAGGTGGCCGAAATGCACGGCCCAGTGCGGCGGGAACAGGTCGCGCGTGTAGAACGCCATCAGCATCACCGCGATGCCCATGACGATGCCGACGGGCAGCACGGTCAGCGACTTCTTCAACGGGATCCGGGCCGCGGCGGCGATTGCGCCGGCCGCGACGCCGACCGCGACCACGGCCTGGAGGATCGCGCCTTCCGACAGCGACATGCCGAGCGAGACTTCAGCCCACTTCAGCACGATGAACTGCAGCGTCGCGCCCGCACCCCAGAACAGCGTCGTGACCGCCAGCGAGATCTGGCCGAGCTTGTCGCGCCACAGCACCATGAAACAGTCGGCGAAATCGGTGAGGAGCTTGACCGGGCCGCGTTCCTGCTTCGGGTAGCGGGCGCCGGTATCGGGAATGCGCAGGTTGAACAGCGCGGCGACCACGTAGATCGCCATGATGATCGCCATCGCCGCTTCGGCGGGCGTGCCGATCCAGGCGGGGGTATGCGCGATCACGTGCGACGCGATGTGCGGGCTGATCAGCGCACCGCCGAGCACGGTGCCGAGGATGATCGAGCTGACGGTCGTGCCTTCGATCCAGCCGTTGGCGGCAACCAGCCGGTCGGCCGGCAGCAGCTCGGTGAGAATGCCGTATTTCGCGGGCGAGTAGGCTGCCGCGCCGAAGCCGACGATCCCGTACGCGATCAGCGGGTGGGCGCCGAGCAGCATGATCATGCAGCCGATCACCTTGATCGAGTTGGTGATGAACATCACGCGGCCCTTCGGTCGCGAATCCGCGAACGCACCGACATACGCCGCCAGCACCACATAGGACAACACGAAGAACAGCTTCAGCAGCGGTGTCATCCAGTTGGGGGCGTGGAGGTCTTTCAGCAGGGCGATGGCGGCGATGAGGAGCGCATTGTCGGCCAGCGACGAGAAAAACTGCGCGGCCATGATGGTGTAAAAACCTTTTTTCATCTGATGCGATGCTTTCGTCGCTGCGGCAGGGCCGCGTAGGCCGCCTGGTATGCGATCGGCTTATTCCGTTCGAAATGGGTTGTGCGCACGGCTTTATAACATGAAAATACGCCAGTTCGGACTAGCAAGATTCCCCGATCGTTCCGCAAGTTGTCGGCTTCAGTGCTCAAAAGGCGCGGTAAGCTGATGATTCGCAAGCGTCTTTACGTAAATTTCCCATGCCGCGCCCGATCTCCGCCACCATCCACACCGCCGCTCTCGCGAACAATCTCTCCGTCGTCCGCCGCTTTGCCGGCCCGTCCAAGGTCTGGGCGGTCGTCAAGGCGAACGCGTACGGGCACGGTCTCGCCCGCGCGTTTCCGGGCCTGCGCGGCACCGACGGCTTCGGCCTGCTCGACCTCGACGAGGCAGTCAAGCTGCGCGAGCTCGGCTGGGCCGGCCCGATCCTGCTGCTGGAGGGGTTCTTCCGCTCGACCGACATCGACGTGATCGACCGCTACAGCCTGACGACGACCGTCCACAACGACGAGCAGATGCGGATGCTGGAAACGGCGCGGCTGTCGAAACCCGTCAACGTGCAGCTGAAGATGAACAGCGGGATGAACCGGCTCGGCTACCTGCCGGAGAAATACCGCGCCGCGTGGGAGCGCGCCCGCGCGTGCCCCGGCATCGGCCAGATCACGTTGATGACCCATTTTTCGGATGCGGACAACGAGCGCGGCGTCGCCGAGCAGCTCGCGACGTTCGAGCGCGGCGCGGAAAACATCGCCGGCGCGCGCAGTCTCGCGAACTCGGCCGCCGTGCTGTGGCATCCGGACACGCATTTCGACTGGGTGCGCCCGGGGATCGTGCTGTACGGCGCGTCGCCGTCGGGGCTGTCGTCCGACATCGCCGACACGGGGCTGAAGCCGGCGATGACGCTCGCGTCCGAACTGATCGCGGTGCAGACGATCGCGAAGGGCCAGGCGATCGGCTACGGCTCGACGTTTTCCGCGCAGGCGCCGATGCGGATCGGCGTGGTCGCATGCGGTTATGCGGACGGTTATCCGCGGGTCGCGCCCGAAGGCACGCCCGTGATCGTCGACGGCATCCGCACGCGGATCGTCGGCCGCGTGTCGATGGACATGATTACCGTCGACCTGACCCCGTGCCCGCAAGCCGGCGTCGGCGCGCGGGTCGAGCTGTGGGGCAATGCATTGCCGATCGACGACGTCGCCCGCCACTGCGGCACGATCGGTTACGAGCTGATGTGTGCAGTCGCCGGCCGCGTGCCCGTGCGCGCGGAATAAGGGCGTCGCGCGTGGCCAAACAGAAAACCGTATACGTCTGCAGCGAGTGCGGCGGACAGACCCCGAAGTGGCAAGGGCAATGCCCGTCGTGCCAGGCCTGGAATACGCTCGTCGAATCGGTTCCTGAGGCGCCGTCGGCCCATCGTTTCCAGTCGCTCGCCAAGCGTGCGCCCGTGCAGCGTCTCGTCGACATCGAAGCCGCCGACGTGCCGCGCTTCTCCACCGGCATCGGCGAATTCGACCGCGTGCTCGGCGGCGGGCTCGTGCCGGGCGGCGTCGTACTGATCGGCGGCGACCCGGGTATCGGCAAATCGACGCTGCTGCTGCAGTCGCTTGCGGACATCGCGAGCGAGCGGCGCGCGCTCTATATCAGCGGCGAGGAATCGGCCGCGCAGATCGCGTTGCGCGCGCAACGGCTTGCGCTGCTCGACGGCGGTACGCCGGCGGACGAACTGAAGCTGCTCGCGGAGATCCAGCTCGAGAAGATCCAGGCCGCGATCGACACGGAACGGCCGGACGTGGCCGTGATCGACTCGATCCAGACCGTCTATTCGGAAGCGCTCACGTCGGCCCCCGGCTCCGTCGCGCAGGTGCGGGAATGCGCGGCGCAGCTCACGCGCATCGCGAAGCAGTCGGGCACCGCGATCATCATGGTCGGGCACGTGACGAAGGAAGGCAACCTGGCCGGCCCGCGCGTGCTCGAGCACATCGTCGACACGGTGCTGTACTTCGAAGGCGACACGCACTCGTCGTTCCGGCTCGTGCGCGCGTTCAAGAACCGCTTCGGCGCGGTCAACGAACTCGGCGTGTTCGCGATGACGGAGCGCGGGCTGCGCGGCGTCGCGAATCCATCCGCACTGTTCCTGTCGCAGCACGAGCAGGTCGTGCCCGGCTCGTGCGTGCTCGTTACGCAGGAGGGCACGCGCCCGCTGCTCGTCGAAGTCCAGGCGCTCGTCGACACCGCGCACGTGCCGAACCCGCGCCGGCTTGCGGTCGGCCTCGAACAGAACCGGCTCGCGATGCTGCTCGCGGTGCTGCACCGTCATGCGGGCATCGCGTGCTTCGACCAGGACGTGTTCCTCAATGCGGTGGGCGGCGTGAAGATCACCGAGCCGGCCGCCGACCTCGCGGTGCTGCTCGCGATCCATTCGTCGATGCGCAACAAGGCGCTGCCGAAGGGGCTGATCGTGTTCGGCGAAGTGGGGCTGGCGGGCGAGATCCGACCCTCGCCGCGCGGGCAGGAGCGGCTGCGCGAGGCCGCGAAGCTCGGTTTCACGTCCGCGCTGATCCCGAAGGCGAACGCGCCGAAGCAGCCGATCGAAGGGCTGAACGTGATGGCCGTCGATCGGCTCGAGCAGGCGATCGACCGCGTGCGCGATCTCGAGTGACCGGCTGCACCGGCACGCGGGCCGGGCCTGCCGGCGATCTGGCGCGTAATTCGTTGTAAAGAATATGTAGGCTTCTGTAACCCGCCGGACATCGCTTTTCCCTATCCTTGGCCGGATTGTCGAACCGCGCAATGCGAAGGGAACCTATGTTGAAATCCTATGGGGAAGCGCCGGGCGGACGCCTTTACAACCTGCGCGGCTGCCGCGTATCGGAGCCGATTCGCCAGCCCTGGGGTGGGGGATGCCGGATCGTCGAGTGGATCGACGAAGAGGGGCGACTCGCGCGCAAGGTCGTGTCCGAGGACGTGACGGAAGCGGAAGTCGCTGCCGCGATCCGGCGGCCGACCGAAGGGCGCCGGTACCTGATGGGCGACGACGAGCAGATGCCGCGCGATACGCTGCCGCGCCGCTGAGCCGGCAGCCTGGCGGATGGCCGGCGAACCAACAGGGTGACGACGGTAGTGAATGAACAGGCCGGGACCGTGCGCCCGGCCTTGTCGTATCCGGGCCCGAAGAAGGACGGATGGGCCTGTCGAGATGCCGCGATATCAAGGTGCCGCGGTGCCGAGGCAGCCGGCACGCCGGGCTGGCATACCGGCCGGTTGCGCCGCGACAGCGGTCAGCCGATCTGCTCGAGCTCTTCCTGCGCGGCAAGCCAGTCGGCCTCGACCGTCTCGAGACGCGTGTTGACGTCCCCGAGCTTGCGGATCGCATCGGTCAGCTCCGTCTTGCGCTCGGCTTCGTAGCTCGCCGGATCGGCGACGAATGCGTCGAGGCGGGCCTTCTCCGCGTGCAGCGTCTCCATTTCCTTTTCGAGCCTGGTGATGCGCGTCTGCAGCGGCTTCTTCAGCACCGACAGGCGCTGCCGTTCCTCGGCGGCCTGACGTTTCTGGTCCTTGCGGTTGGCCGCGGCACCCGCGCCCGACGAAGCTGCGCTGTCCGCCTTCGCGGCGGCGCGCTGCTCGGCCGCGTGCTGCAGCAGCCAGTCGCGGTAGTCGTCGAGGTCGCCGTCGAACGGCTGCAGCCGGTGCTTCGCGACCAGCATGAACTGGTCGGTCGTCGCGCGCAGCAGGTGGCGGTCGTGCGAGACGAGGATCAGCGTGCCCTCGAACTGCGCGAGCGCCATCGTCAGCGCATGGCGCGTTTCGAGGTCGAGGTGGTTGGTCGGTTCGTCGAGCAGCAGCAGGTTCGGCTTTTGCCAGATGATCAGCGCGAGCGCGAGGCGTGCCTTTTCGCCGCCCGAAAACGGCCCGACGGGGCTGGTTGCCATGTCGCCCGAGAAATTGAAGCCGCCGAGGAAGTCGCGCAATTCCTGCTCGCGCGTGTCGGGTGCGAGCCGCGCCAGATGCGCGAGCGGCGAATCGTCCTCACGCAGCGTTTCGAGCTGGTGCTGCGCGAAATAGCCGATCGTCAGCCCCTTGCCGTCGCGGACGTGCCCCGACAGCGGCGCGAGCGTGCCGGCCAGCGTCTTGATCAGCGTCGACTTGCCCTGGCCGTTCGCGCCGAGCAGGCCGATGCGCTGGCCGTTCTGGATCGACAGCGCGACGCGCTCGACGATCGGGATCTCCGCTCCGCCGTCGGCGTGGTAGCCGCAGCGGACGTCTTCCATCACCATCATCGGGTTCGGCGCGGCGTCGGGCGTGCGGAATTCGAACGTGAACGGCGATGCGATATGCGCGGGCGCGATCAGCTCCATCTTCTCGAGCGCCTTCATCCGGCTCTGCGCCTGCTTGGCCTTGGTCGCCTTGGCCTTGAAGCGGTCGACGAAGCTCTGCAGGTGCTCGATCGTCTTCTGCTGCTTTTCGTACGCGCTTTGCTGGAGCGCCAGTTGCTGCGCGCGCAGCACTTCGAACTGCGAGTAGTTGCCGCCGTAGCGCTTCACCTGGCGGTTTTCCAGGTGCAGCGTGACATTGCAGATCGAATCGAGGAATTCGCGGTCGTGCGAAATCACGACGAGCGTGCCGGGGTAGCGGTGCAGCCAGTCTTCGAGCCAGACGATCGCGTCGAGGTCGAGGTGGTTCGTCGGTTCGTCGAGCAGCAGCAGGTCGGAGCGGCACATCAGCGCCTGCGCGAGATTCAGGCGCATGCGCCAGCCGCCGGAGAAGCTGGCGACGGATTCGCGCGTCTGCGCGAGCGTGAAGCCGAGACCGAGCAGCAGCGCCTCGGCACGGGCCGGCGCGGTGTAGCCGTCGGCGTCGGCGAATGCCGCGTGCGCGTCGGCTTCGGCGGCGCCGTCATGCGCGGCGGACGCGGCGGCAATGCGCGCCTCGATCTCGCGCAGCGCGGCGTCGCCGTCGAGCGTGTAGTCGAGCGCCGAGCGGTCGACGGCGGGCGTTTCCTGCGACACGTGGGCGATCCGCCACGACGGCGGCATCGAGAAATCGCCGCCGTCGGAGTGCAGCTCGCCGCGCAGGACCGAGAACAGCGTCGACTTGCCGGCGCCGTTCGCGCCGATCAGGCCGGCTTTCTCGCCGGGATTGAGCACGAAGGAGGTCGACTCGAACAGCGGCTTGGTGCCGCGCGCAAGGCTGAACTGATTGAAACGGATCACGGCGGAAATGACTGGCCAAAACCGCTATTCTAGACTGCGCGCCGCTTGCGCCGGGCATTGGCCGTTCGGCGGATGCCGCAATGGCGCAATTTCGCCTAGACTCCACGTCGATCCGGTTTCGTAAAGGAGTGCCCGATGTCCACCCTGTATTCGTTCAGCGCAGAGACGCTTGCCGGCGCGCCGGCCTCGCTCGACGCGTATCGCGGCAAGGTGCTGCTGATCGTCAACACCGCGAGCGAGTGTGGTTTCACGCCGCAGTACGCGGGCCTGCAGAAGCTGTACGACCAGTACGCGGCGCGCGGCTTCTATGTGCTCGGCTTCCCGTGCAACCAGTTCGGCAAGCAGGAGCCCGGCGACGCCGCGCAGATCGGCGCGTTCTGCGAGCGCAATTACGGCGTCACGTTCCCGATGTTCGCGAAGATCGACGTGAAGGGCGACCATGCGCATCCGCTGTACCGCTACCTGACCGACGAGGCGCCCGGCATTCTCGGCCTCAAGGCGATCAAGTGGAATTTCACGAAATTCCTGATCGATCGCGAAGGGCGCATCGTCAAGCGCTATGCGCCGTCCACCAAGCCGGACGAAATCGCCGCGGATATCGACAAGCTGCTGTGACGGCTGCCGGCGTCGTTCGCGGCGCCGGTGCGGGGCGCCTGCCCGCCGCGGTCCCGGCCGTCAGAGGATCGGTGCGAACAGCCGCGCGACGTGCATCGCGATGCGTCGCCAGGCAGGCGATCGGCGGTATTCGTTCGCATCGACCTCGTACGCCTGTGCGAAGTCGGCAGCGAGCATCGTCTCGACCTCGTCGGCGAATGCGCGGTCGACGGTCAGCACCATGATCTCGAAATTGAGGCGGAACGAACGGTTGTCGAGATTCGCGCTGCCGATCGCCGCCGCGATGCGGTCGATCAGCACGACCTTCTGGTGCAGGAAGCCGGGCCGGTAGCGGAATACCTTCACGCCCGCATCGACCAGGTCGCGCGCGTACAGCTTCGACGCCTCGAATACCACGTAGTGATCGCGCCGGCTCGGAATCAGGATGCGCACGTCGACGCCGCGCATGACGGCGAGCTTCAGCGCGGAGATCACGGCTTCGTCGGGGACGAGGTACGGCGTGGTGATCCAGACCCGTTCGCGTGCGGCGTTGATCGCCTCGACGAAGAACAGCGAGCCCGTCTCCTGCTTGTCGGCCGGCCCCATCGGCACGGCGAGGCAATGCATGTTGTCGCCCGGCTGCGCGGGCGGCGGCATCGCGAGCGGCGGCAGCTTCTGCGTCGCCCAGTGCCAGTCTTCGGCGAACACGTACTGGATGCTCGCGACCACGGGGCCGCGTATCTCGATGTGCGTGTCGCGCCACGGCGACAGGCGCGGCTTCGCGCCGAGATATTCGACGCCGACGTTGTGGCCGCCGACGAACGCGCGATTGCCGTCGACCACGACGATCTTGCGGTGGTTGCGGAAGTTGAGCTGGAAACGGTTGACGAACTTCCGGTTGGTCGCGAACGGATGCACCTCGACGCCGCCCCGGCGCAATGTGTCGACGTAGCTGTGCGGCAAGTCGAAGCTGCCGATGCTGTCGTACAGGAGGCAGCAGCGCACGCCAGCTGCCGCACGCGCGAGCAGCGAGTCGCGCAGCATCCGGCCGAGCGCATCGTCGCGCACGATGAAGAACTGCACCACCACGTAATCGCGCGCGGCGTCGATTGCGGCGAGGATCGCCGAGAACGTCGCATCGCCGTTCACGAGCGTGCGCACCGAATTGCCGCCGAGGAACGGCATGCCGCCGAGACGCGTAAGCGCGAGCACCGCGGCCTGGCCGATCGCGTCGGCGGCCGGCCCGTCGGTCGCGTCGGTGCTGAGCCAGGGCGAGCGGGGTGTGTGCATGCGCAACATTTCCAGCTCGTGGCGCCGGGCGTCGACGTAGCCGGAGAACTTGCTGCGACCGAGGAACAGGTACGGAACGAGCGTCAGGTACGGCATGGCCGCAAGCGAGACGGCCCATGCGATCGCACCTTGCGACGTGCGCGTGTTCATGATCGCGTGGCACGCAGCGACGATCCCGAGCACATGGATGGTCAGGATCAGGGTGCCGAGATGTAGCCAGTCGAGGGTCATGGGCGCGTGACGGACTCCTGAGGTCGCGCGGCCGGGCGGCCGCCTACGCGCATCTTACCCAACCGTGCGGCGCAACGGTGCACCGCACGGTGGGCGAGCCGAAAAGGCTCAGGCCTTGCGCGGCAGGTCCGACGCCTGGATCAGGAACACGGCGTCGTCGCCCGCGCTGGTCGGCAGCCACGTGAGTTCGAGGCCGCCGAACGCGGCTTCGACGTTCTCGCGCTCATTGCCGATCTCGACGACGAGCACGCCGTCGTCGTGCAGCCAGCGATGGGCTTCGGCGACGATGCGTCGAACGATGTCCATCCCGTCGTCGCCACCCGCGAGCGCCATCTCCGGCTCGTGCCGGTACTCGGGCGGCAGTGCGGCCATCGACGACGCATTCACGTACGGCGGGTTCGTCAGGATCACGTCGTAGCGCGAGTCCGGGTCCGTGCGGAATGCGGGCAGCGGCGCGTAGAGGTCGCCGCGGTGCAGCCCGATGCGGTCTTCGAGGCCGTAGTCGCGCACGTTGATCTCGGCGACTTCGAGGGCCTTGTCGGACAGGTCGACCGCGTCGATCTCGGCATTCGGGAACGCGCTCGCCGCGAGGATCGCGAGGCAGCCCGAGCCCGTGCACAGCTCGAGCACGGCGCCGACCTGTTCGGGATCGGCGACGTACGGCTGCAGCCCGTCGTCGAGCAGTTCGCCGATGAACGAGCGCGGCACGATCACGCGTTCGTCGACGTAGAAGCGGTGGCCATGCATCCAGGCTTCATGCGTGAGGTACGCGGCCGGCACGCGGTCGGTCGCGCGCCGTTCGATCACGGCGAGCACGGCCGCGATTTCGTCGGGCAGGAGCCGTGCGTCGAGGAACGGCTCGAGCGTGTCGAGCGGCAGGTCGAGCGTGCGCAGCACGAGGTAGGCCGCTTCGTCGTACGCATTGTCGGAGCCGTGGCCGAACGCGAGCTTCGCCTTCGAGAAGCGCGTGACCGCGTAGCGCAGCAGGTCGCGGACTGTGGCAAAAGGTGTCGTCATGCGAGGCTCCATCAGGCGATCAGTTGTTCGAGCACGCGGCGGTACACGTTCTTCAGCGGATCGACGAAGCGCACTTCGATGTGCTCGTCGATCTTGTGGATGCTGCCGTTCGGCGGGCCGAACTCGATCACCTGCGGGCAGATGCGCGCGATGAAACGGCCGTCCGACGTGCCGCCCGTGGTCGACAGCTCGGTCGTGATGCCGGTCTCGGTGCGGATCGCGTTTTCCAGCGCGCCCGACAGCTCGCCGCGCGGCGTGAGGAACGGCAGGCCGCTCACCGACCATTTCAGCGTGTATTCGAGGCCGTGCTTGTCGAGGATCGCGTGCACGCGTGCCTGCAGGCCCTCGACCGTGCTCGCGGTCGAGAAGCGGAAGTTGAACAGCAGGTCGGCGTGGCCGGGGATCACGTTGGTCGCGCCGGTGCCGGCGTGCAGGTTCGATACCTGCCAGGTGGTCGGCGGGAAGTATTCGTTGCCTTCGTCCCATTGCTCGGCGGCGAGCTCGGCGAGCGCCGGCGCGAGCAGGTGGATCGGGTTCTTCGCGAGGTGCGGATAGGCGATGTGGCCCTGCACGCCCTTGACGACCAGTTCGCCCGACATCGAGCCGCGGCGGCCGTTCTTGACGACGTCGCCGAGTTCGTGGGTCGACGTCGGTTCGCCGACGATGCAGTAGTCCATGCGTTCGCCGCGCGCTTCGAGCAGCTCGACGACCTTCACGGTGCCATCGGTGGCGGGGCCTTCCTCGTCGCTCGTGATCAGGAACGCGATCGCACCGCGGTGGCCGGGGTGTGCCGCGACGAATTCCTCGGACGCGACGACGAACGCCGCGAGCGACGTCTTCATGTCGGCCGCGCCGCGGCCGTACAGCTTGCCGTCCCGATGCGCGGGGATGAACGGCGGCGAGCTCCATTGCTCGAGCGGGCCGGTCGGTACGACGTCGGTGTGGCCCGCGAAGGCGAGCAGCTTGCCGTTGCGGCCGTCGGCGCCGCGCTTGACGGCCCACAGGTTGGTCACGCCGTGCGACGCAATGGTTTCGCATTCGAAGCCGAGTGCGGCGAGGCGCTCGGTCATGATCTGCTGGCAGTGCTGGTCGTCGGGCGTCACGGACGCGCGGGCGATCAGCTGTTCGGTAAGGGCTAGGGTGGCGGACATGGTTCGGACCACTTTCGATAAAAAATGCCGGCGCGGTGGCCGGCAGCGACAAGACGTCGGGCCGCGCCGACAGGCGCAGCGCGGGCAGCCCTATGCGGCAAACAGCGCCGCGTATTGATCGGCCACGAAGCCGAGCGATTTCACGCGGCCGTTGACCACCAGCACGGGGCGCTTGATGACCGACGGCTTGTGGATCATCAGCGCGACCGCGCCGGTCTTCGTTTCGGCGGCCGCCTTCATTGCGTCGTCGAGGCCGCGCCACGTGGTGCCGCGCTTGTTGACGAGTGCGTCGAGCGACACGTCCTTCAGCCAGTCTTCGATCAGCGGCGCGCTGACGCCGAGCTTCTTGAAGTCGTGGAACTCGAATTCGACGCCGTGATCGTCGAGCCACACGCGGGCCTTCTTCACGGTGTCGCAGTTCGGAATGCCGTAGACGACCACGGTGTGCGGCTTCGCCATCAGTCGCCTCGCAGCAGCTCGTTCAGGCCGACCTTCGCGCGCGTCTTCGCGTCGACCTTCTTGACGATCACCGCGCAGTACAGGCTGTGCGAGCCGTCCTTCGACGGCAGGTTGCCGGCGACGACGACCGAACCGGCCGGGATGCGGCCGTAGCTGACTTCGCCCGTCTCGCGATCGTAGATCTTCGTGCTCTGGCCGAGGTACACGCCCATCGAGATCACCGAGTTTTCCTCGACGATCACGCCTTCGACGACTTCCGAGCGGGCGCCGATGAAGCAGTTGTCTTCGATGATGACCGGGTTCGCCTGCAGCGGCTCGAGCACGCCGCCGATGCCGACGCCGCCCGACAGGTGCACGTTCTTGCCGATCTGCGCGCACGAACCGACCGTTGCCCACGTGTCGACCATCGTGCCTTCGTCGACGTACGCGCCGATGTTGGTGTACGACGGCATCAGCACGACGTTCTTCGCGATGAACGAGCCGCGGCGCGCGATGGCCGGCGGGACGACGCGGAAGCCGCCTGCGGCGAAATCTTCGGCCGTGTAGTTCGCGAACTTCGACGGCACCTTGTCGTAGAACTGCGAGTAGCCGCCGGCGGGCATCGGCGCGTTGTCCTCCAGGCGGAACGACAGCAGCACGGCCTTCTTCAGCCACTGGTGCACGGTCCAGTTGCCGTCGATCTTCTCGGCAACGCGCAGCGCGCCTTTGTCGAGCTGCTCGATCGCGTGCGCGACGGCTTCGCGGACGTCGGCCGGTGCGGCCTTCGGCGACAGCTCGGCGCGGTTGTCCCAGGCGGTATCGATGATTTGCTGAAGTTGTTGCGACATGTTCGTTTTCGCAGGAGATTGGATGGAATTGATCGGATGGACGATTACCGCGCGAGAGACCGGCAGAAATCGACGATGCGTTGCGCGCCCTCGACGCATTCGGGGGTGCCCGCGACGAGCGCGATCCGGATGAAATCGCGGCCCGGATTCGTGCCGTGCGCATCGCGCGCCAGGTACGAGCCGGGCAGAACCGTCACATTATAGTCGGCGTACAGGCGGCGGGCGAACTCGGTGTCCGACAGGCCGGTGCGCGACACGTTGGCCCACAGGTAGAACGCCGCGTCGGGCAGTTTCACGTCGATCACGTCGGCGAGCATCGGCGTGACCGTGCTGAACTTCTGCAGGTACAGCGCGCGGTTCTCGCGCACGTGCGCCTCGTCGTTCCACGCGGCGATGCTCGCGTGCTGCCAGACCGGCGACAGCGCCGCGCCGTGGTACGTGCGGTACAGCAGGAATTGCTTCAGCAGCGCGGCGTCGCCGGCGACGAAACCCGAGCGCATGCCCGGCACGTTCGAGCGCTTCGACAGGCTCGACAGCATCACGAGCCGCTCGAAGCCGCGGCCGAGGCGGTGCGCGGCCTCGAGGCCGCCGAGCGGCGGTGCCGCTTCGTCGAAATAGATTTCCGAATAGCACTCGTCGGACGCGATCACGAAACCGTGGCGGTCGGACAGCGCGAACAGCTCGCGCCAGTCGTCGAGCGTCAGCACGGCGCCCGTCGGGTTGCCCGGCGAGCACACGTACAGCAGCTGCGTGCGCGCCCAGACCGCGTCGGGCACCGACGCGTAGTCGCACGCGAAGTTGCGGGCCGGGTCGCTGTTCGCGAAATAGGGTTCGGCACCGGCCAGCAGCGCCGCGCCTTCGTAAATTTGATAGAAAGGATTCGGACAGAGTACGATCGCCTTCTCGCCCGTTTCGGACGGGCGTGCGTCGATCACCGTCTGGGCGAGCGAGAACAGCGCCTCGCGCGAGCCCGACACGGGCAGCACCTGCGTGGCCGGATCGATGGCCGGCAGCCCGTAGCGGCGCTCGAGCCAGTGCGCGATCGACGTACGCAGCGCGTCCGAGCCGGCGGTGGCCGGGTACGACGCGAGACCGTCGAGCGCGGCCACCACGGCGTCGCGGATCAGCGCCGGGGTCGCATGTTTGGGCTCGCCGATGCCGAAGCTGATCGGTTTGAGGGCGCCGGAGGGCGTCACGTCCTTGAACAGGGCGCGCAGCTTTTCGAAGGGATAGGGCTGGAGCGAGTCGAGTCGAGGGTTCACGGGCGAAGCGGCCATCGCGGCCGGTTGGAGCGAAAGAAGCGGCGGGCGCGCCGCGCGGCTGCGAACGGGCGCCGCGGGCGCACGGGTCGCAACGGACGATTATAGCGTGACGGAACGCGGTCACGGCCTGCCGGAACGGCGGCCGGGCCGGTCGAATAAAGGGTATCGAACCAAATGAATAACGCGGTACGCGGCAGCCTGCCGACGCTGGCCATCCTGATCGGCGCGTCGGTATGGGGCCTGATCTGGTATCCGCTGCGGATCCTCGCGTCGCTCGGCGTGACGGGCACGCTGGCCAGCGCGCTGACGAGCCTCGTCGCCTTCCTGTTCGTGATCGTCGCGCGGCACCGCACGATCGCGACGCTGCGCTGGCACTGGGTGCTGCCGGGCATCGCGGTGACGGCCGGCGTGACGAACCTCGGGTTCGTCTGGGGCACGATCCACGGCGAGGTGCTGCGCGTGATGCTGCTGTTCTACCTGACGCCGGCCTGGACCGCGATCTACGCACACTTCCTGCTGCGCGAGCGGCTGACTTGGGCCGGCGCCGGGCTCGCGGCGCTGTCGATCGGCGGCGCGATGCTGATGCTGTGGTCGCCGGCGCTCGGCCTGCCGCTGCCGGCCAGCCCGGCCGAATGGGCCGGCCTGGCCGCCGGGCTGAGCTTCGCGATGAGCAACGTGCTCGTGATCAAGGCGAGCCGCGAGTTGCCGGAGATGCGCGCGGAGATGCGCACCGCGACGCTGTTCGGCGGCGCGGCGGTGTTCGGCGCGATCGCGTCGCTGTTCGAGGGGCTGCCGGCTGCGCCGGCGGGCGGCCAGCTCGGTGTCGCCGCGCTGATCATCGTCGCGATCGGCGTGACGATGGCGTCGAACAACCTGCTCGTGCAGTACGGGCTCGCACGTGTGCCGGCGAACCGCGCGTCGATCATCATGCTGTTCGAGATCGTGATCACCGCGCTGTCGGCGTGGGTGTTCGCGAACGAGCTGCCGACCGCGCGCGAGTGGGCGGGCGGCGCATGCATCGTGCTGGCCACGCTGCTGTCGAGCCGGGTCCATCGTGCCGCGCCGGCACCGGACAAACCCGGCGACGGTCGGGACGGTGCACGCGCGATGGTATGATGGAAGCCGTTTGCGGGGCCCAACGCTGGATGCGCGCGGCCCCGCTTTTGAATTCCGGGGCGCGTCGCGCGCATGGGCCGTCCGGCCTCGCGCAGTGCGGCTCCGTCCGTTTCACACCTTCTTCACATCCGATACCGCCGTGCGTCTGAGCTCGATCAAACTCGCTGGCTTCAAATCCTTTGTCGATCCCACGCATTTCCAGGTTCCGGGCCAGCTTGTCGGCGTGGTGGGCCCGAACGGGTGCGGCAAGTCCAACATCATCGACGCCGTGCGCTGGGTGCTCGGCGAGTCGCGCGCTTCCGAGCTGCGCGGCGAGTCGATGCAGGACGTGATCTTCAACGGCTCGACCGCCCGCAAGCCCGGCAGCCGGGCCAGCGTCGAACTGATCTTCGACAACTCCGACGGCCGCGCGGCCGGCCAGTGGGGCCAGTACGGCGAGATCGCCGTGAAGCGCGTGCTCACGCGCGACGGCACGTCGAGTTACTACATCAACAACCTGCCGGCACGTCGCCGCGACATCCAGGACATCTTCCTCGGCACGGGCCTCGGGCCGCGTGCATACGCGATCATCGGGCAGGGCATGATCGCGCGGATCATCGAGGCGAAGCCGGAAGAGCTGCGCGTGTTCCTCGAGGAAGCCGCGGGCGTATCGAAGTACAAGGAGCGCCGCCGCGAAACCGAGAACCGCCTGCACGACACGCGCGAGAACCTGACGCGCGTCGAGGACATCGTCCGCGAACTCGGCGCGAACCTCGAAAAGCTCGAGGCGCAGGCGGTGGTCGCGACTAGGTACAAGGAACTCGTCGCCGACGGCGAGGAGAAGCAGCGCCTGCTGTGGCTGCTGCGCAAGAACGAGGCCGCCGGCGAGCAGCAGAAGCAGCAGCGCGCGATCGAACAGGCGCAGATCGACCTCGAGGCGCAGACGGCGAAGCTGCGCGAGGTCGAGGCGCAGCTCGAGACGCTGCGTGTCGCGCATTACTCGGCGAGCGACGCGATGCAGGGCGCGCAGGGTTCGCTCTACGAGGCGAATGCCGAGGTGAGCCGCCTCGAAGCCGAGATCAAGTTCATCGTCGAATCGCGCAATCGCGTGCAGGCGCAGATCGCCGCGCTGAATGCGCAGCGCGAGCAATGGCGCGCGCAGGCCGAGAAGGCGCAGGACGAGCTCGAGGAAGCCGAGGAAGCGCGCGCGATGGCCGACGAGAAGGCCGCGCTCGCCGAAGACAACGCCGCCGCGAAGCACGACGCGCTGCCGGCGCTCGAAGCGAAATGGCGCGATGCGCAGGCGCAGCTCAACGACGAGCGCGCGCGGATCGCGCAGACCGAACAGTCGCTGAAACTCGAGGCCGCGCACCAGCGCAACGCCGACCAGCAGCTTCAGCAGCTTCAGCAGCGCCATGAGCGCCTGAAGAGCGAAGCGGGCGGGCTCGACGCGCCGGACGAGGCCCAGCTCGAGGAGCTGCGCATGCAGCTGGCCGAGCAGGAAGAGATCCTTGCCGAAGCGCAGGCGCGCCTCGCCGACGCGCAGGAAACGGTGCCGCGCCTCGATGGCGAACGCCGTGCCGCGCAGGAGCGCGTGCAGGCCGAGGCCGCGCAGATCCACCAGCTCGAGGCGCGTCTCGCCGCGTTGAAGCAACTGCAGGAAAACGTGCAGACCGAAGGCAAGGTGCAGCCGTGGCTCGACAAGCACGAGCTCGGTGCGCTGCCGCGCCTGTGGAAGAAGCTGCACGTCGAGGCCGGCTGGGAAGCGGCGCTCGAGGCCGTGCTGCGCGAGCGTCTCGCCGCGCTCGAAGTGTCGAATCTCGACTGGGTGAAGGCATTCGCGACCGATGCGCCGCCGGCGAAGCTCGCGTTCTATGCGCCGCCTGCGGCCGGCGAACCGCCCGCGGCCGTGGCGGGCCTGCGCCCGGTGCTGTCGCTCGTGCGCATCGACGATGCGGGCATCCGTGCGGTGCTGAACGACTGGCTCGGCAACGTGTATGTCGCCGACGACGTCGCACAGGCGCTCGCGACGCGCACGCAGCTGCCGGCAGGCGGCGCGTTCGTCGTCAAGGCCGGCCATGTCGTCACGCGCGTCGGCGTGCAGCTCTATGCCGCCGATTCGGAGCAGGCCGGGATGCTGGCCCGCCAGCAGGAAATCGAAAACCTGACGCGCCAGGTGCGTGCGCAGGCGCTGCTCGCCGACGAGGCGCGCACGGCAGCCGTGCGCGCGGAAGCCGCGCACACGCAGGCCACGCAGGCGCTCGGCGACGTGCGCGCACAGGCCGAGCGTGCGACGCAACGCGTGCACGCGCTGCAGATGGACGTGCTGAAGCTCGCTCAGGCGCACGAACGTTACACGCAGCGCAGCACGCAGATCCGCGAGGAACTCGAGGAAATCGGCGCGCAGATCGAAGAGCAGCGCGCGATGCGCGCTGAATCGGAAGCGAATTTCGAGCGTTTCGACGGCGAACTCGCGGAGCTGCAGGCGCGCTTCGAGGACAACCAGCTCGCATTCGAAGCACTCGACGAATCGCTGACGCAGGCGCGTCAGGAAGCGCGCGACCTGGAGCGCGGCGCGAACGACGCGCGCTTCGCCGCACGCAACGCGGTCACGCGGATCGACGAACTCAAGCGCAGCATCCAGGTCGCGCACGAGCAGAGCGAACGTGTTGCCGGATCGCTGGAAGACGCACGCGCCGAACTCGAGACGATCAACGAGCAGACCGCGCACACGGGCCTGCAGGACGCGCTCGAAGTGCGTGCGGTGAAGGAAGAGGCGCTGCAGGCCGCGCGGATCGAACTCGACGACCTGACCGCGAAGCTGCGCGCGTCGGACGAGCAGCGGCTCGTCGCCGAGCGCTCGCTGCAGCCGCTGCGCGACCGCATCACCGAGCTGCAGTTGAAGGAGCAGGCCGCGCGCCTGGCGGTCGAGCAGTTCGCCGAGCAACTGACCGCGGCCGAGGTCGACGAGGAAGCGCTGAGCGCGAAGCTCACGCCGGATCTGAAGCCGTCGTACCTGCAAGGCGAGGTCACGCGCCTGAACAACGCGATCAACGCGCTCGGCCCGGTGAACATGGCCGCGCTCGACGAGCTGAAGGCCGCGAGCGAGCGCAAGGTGTTCCTCGATGCGCAGTCGGCCGACCTGATCGACGCGATCACGACGCTCGAGGACGCGATCCACAAGATCGACCAGGAAACCCGCACGC
Organism: Burkholderia sp. LK4; assembly: GCF_001043615.1. Taxonomy (NCBI): domain Bacteria; kingdom Pseudomonadati; phylum Pseudomonadota; class Betaproteobacteria; order Burkholderiales; family Burkholderiaceae; genus Burkholderia; species Burkholderia sp. LK4. The sequence continues at coordinate 258,630 of NZ_LDUL01000010.1, read as the reverse complement.
TGCTGCAAGGCACTTTCGACGAGGTCAACCGTCACTTCAGCGACCTGTTCCCGCGCCTGTTCGGCGGCGGCCAGGCGAAGCTGATCATGACGGGCGACGAGATCCTCGATGCCGGCGTGCAGGTGATGGCGCAGCCGCCGGGCAAGAAGAACGCGACGATTCACCTGCTGTCGGGCGGCGAGAAGGCGCTGACCGCGACCGCACTGGTGTTCGCGATGTTCCAGCTCAATCCGGCGCCGTTCTGTCTGCTCGACGAGGTCGACGCGCCGCTCGACGACGCGAACACCGAGCGTTTCGCGAATCTCGTGCGCGCGATGTCCGACAAGACGCAGTTCCTGTTCATCTCGCACAACAAGATCGCGATGGAGATGGCGCAGCAACTGATCGGCGTGACGATGCAGGAGCAGGGCGTGTCGCGGATCGTCGCGGTGGACATGGAAACCGCCGCGGGTTTTGCCCAGAATTGACGTTTGACGAAACCGGACCGCGTTCGCGCGGCGCATGGGCGCCCGTTCGCGGTTCCGACGAACAAGAATTGCTGATGGAGCGTGCATGGACGAGTTGACACTCGGTTTGATCGGCGCGGGCGCCGTCGTGGTGGGCGGCGTCGTGGTCTACAACGCATGGCAGGGCGCGAAGGTGCGGCGCAGGATGCCGCGCCCGATGCCGGAGGAAGCGGCCGAGGCGATGAACCGCCCCGAGCGCGACGAAGAGTTGCCGTTCATCGAGCCGGTGCGTCAGCCGGTGCGGCGCGAGCCTGCTGTGCCGGCTGCGACTGCTGCTGCGGCCGCCACGTCGGCGGAAGTCGCGCGCGTCGAGCCGACCTTCGGCGGTGCGGCGCCTGCCGACATGCCGGCCGACCTGCAGGCCGAGGCGACCGGTGTCGAGCCGTCGGCAGAGCCGGCCGAGCCGGTCGACGCGGTTGCCGGAGAAGACACCGTGCCGGCCGCCGCGCACGACACGCACGCTGAAGCGGCCGAGCCGGTCGAACCCGTGCTGCCGGCCGCGACGACGATCTCGTCGGCACCGCCGGCGATCGTCGACCGCCGGATCGACTGCATCGTGCCGATCCGGCTCAACGGTTTGCTGCCGGGCGACAAGATCCTGCCGGCCGCGCAGCGGCTGCGCCGCGCGGGCAGCAAGCCCGTGCATATCGAAGGCAAGCCCGAAGGCGGCCAGTGGGAGCTGCTGCAGAACGGCGTGCGCTACGAGGAACTGCGCGCGGCCGCGCAGCTCGCGAACCGCAGCGGCGCGCTGAACGAGCTCGAGTTCTCCGAATTCGTGACGGGTGTCCAGCAGTTCGCCGACGCGATCGACGGCGCGCCGGAATTCCCGGACATGATGGAAACGGTCGCGATGGCGCGCGAGCTCGACGCGTTTGCCGCGCAATGCGACGCGCAACTGTCGATCAACGTGATGTCGGACGGCGCGCCGTGGTCGGCGAACTACGTGCAGGCGGTCGCGTCGCAGGACGGGCTGCTGCTGTCGCGGGACGGCACGCGTTTCGTTAAGCTCGACGCGAAGCAGAACCCGGTGTTCATGCTGCAGTTCGGCGACACGAACTTCCTGCGTGACGACCTCACGTACAAGGGCGGCAACATGATCACGCTGGTGCTCGACGTGCCGGTCGCCGAAGAGGACATCCTGCCGTTCCGGCTGATGTGCGACTACGCGAAGTCGCTGTCCGAACGGATCGGTGCGCGCGTCGTCGACGATTCGCGCCGGCCGCTGCCGGAATCGACGCTCGTCGCGATCGACCAGCAACTGATGAAGCTGTACGCGAAGCTCGAGGAAGCCGGCATCCCGGCCGGTTCGCCGGTCACGCGCCGCCTCTTCAGCCAGTAACGCGAACGCACGGGCGGCGGGCTTCGGCACCGCCGTTCGTCGCTGCGGCGCACACCTCGCTGTTTGCGCTGCAGCACGCGCATCGGGCGCGTTTTGCGCGCCCCGCCACGGCGGCAAACTGAGATAATCGGGCATCCGATTTTCTCAGAACGAATCTGCCGCCAGCATGGCCCGAACCCAAGCCGAACCGCCAGCCAGCCAGCCCGACGCGCGCGCCGCGTGGCTGCGCGACCAACTCGAGCGGGCGAACTACGCCTACTACGTGCTCGATCAGCCGGATCTGCCCGACGCCGAGTACGACCGACTGTTTCGCGAACTGCAGCAGCTCGAAACCGATCATCCCGAACTCGTGACGCCCGATTCGCCGACGCAGCGCGTAGGCGGCGAGGCGGCCGGCGGCTTCACGCCGGTCGTCCACGACGCGCCGATGCTGTCGCTGAACAACGGTTTTACCGACGAGGACATCGTCGCGTTCGACAAGCGCGTCGCCGATGCGCTCGACAAGGCGACCGATCTCGCCGGTTCGGTGACGGAGCCGGTCGACTACGCGTGCGAACTGAAGTTCGACGGTCTCGCGATCTCGCTGCGTTACGAGCAGGGCGTATTCGTGCAGGCGTCGACGCGCGGCGACGGCACGACCGGCGAGGACGTGACAGAGAACGTGCGCACGATCCGCTCGATTCCGCTGAAGCTGAAGGGCAAGAACGTGCCGGCCGTACTCGACGTGCGCGGCGAGGTGCTGATGTTCAAGCGCGATTTCGCACGCCTGAACGAACGCCAGCGCGCGGCCGAGCAGCGCGAATTCGCGAACCCGCGCAACGCGGCGGCCGGCAGCCTGCGCCAGCTCGACTCGAAGATCACCGCGCAGCGTCCGCTGTCGTTCTTCGCGTACGGGATCGGCGTGCTCGACGGGATGCCGATGCCCGATACGCACAGCGCGCTGCTCGACTGGTACGAGTCGCTCGGCCTGCCCGTGAACCGCGAGCGCGCGGTCGTGCAGGGCGCCCAGGGTTTGCTCGACTTCTTCCGCAAGATCGGCGAGAAGCGCGAGTCGCTGCCCTACGACATCGACGGTGTCGTCTACAAGGTCAACCGGCGTGACGAGCAGGAGCGCCTCGGCTTCGTGTCGCGTGCGCCGCGCTTTGCGCTCGCTCACAAGTTCCCCGCGCAGGAAGCGCTGACGAAGCTCGTCGCGATCGACGTGCAGGTCGGGCGCACCGGTGCGATCACACCGGTCGCGCGCCTCGAGCCCGTGTTCGTCGGCGGTGCGACGGTGACCAACGCGACGCTGCACAACGAGGACGAGGTGCGCCGCAAGGACATCCGGATCGGCGATACCGTGATCGTGCGCCGCGCCGGCGACGTGATCCCCGAAGTGGTCGGTGCGCTGCTCGACCGGCGCCCGGCCGATGCGGCCGAATTCGTGATGCCGACCGAATGCCCGGTGTGTGGCTCGAAGATCGAGCGCCTGCCGGACGAGGCGATCGCGCGCTGCACGGGCGGCCTGTTCTGCCCGGCGCAGCGCAAGCAGGCGCTGTGGCACTTCGCGCAGCGCCGCGCGCTCGACATCGACGGTCTCGGCGAGAAGATCATCGACCAGCTCGTCGAGCTGAATCTCGTGCGCACGCCGGCCGATCTGTTCAATCTCGGCTTTGCGACGCTCGCCGAGCTCGACCGGTTTGCCGAGAAGTCCGCACAGAACCTGCTCGACTCGCTCGAGAAGGCGAAGCACACGACGCTCGCGCGCTTCATCTACGGGCTCGGTATCCGTCACGTGGGCGAATCGACCGCGAAGGATCTCGCGAAGCATTTCGGCTCGCTCACGCCGATCATGGACGCGTCGATCGAAGAGCTGCTCGAAGTCAACGACGTCGGGCCGATCGTCGCCGAGTCGCTCCACCAGTTTTTCGCGGAAGAGCACAACCGGACCGTGATCGAGCAATTGCGCGCGCCGGGCAAGGTGACGTGGCCGGAAGGGCCGCCCGCGCCGAAGGCGCCGCAGGGCGTGCTGGCCGGCAAGACCGTCGTGCTGACGGGCACGCTGCCGACGCTCACGCGCGATGCCGCGAAGGAAATGCTCGAAGCGGCGGGCGCGAAAGTGGCCGGTTCGGTATCGAAGAAGACGGATTACGTGGTCGCGGGCGCCGAAGCCGGCAGCAAGCTCGCGAAGGCCGAGGAACTCGGCATCCCCGTGCTGGACGAAGACGGCCTGCACCAACTCCTGGAGGGCAATACGCCATGATTCGCGAGATCCTGAAGATGGGCGATCCGCGCCTGCTCGAAGTCGCCAAGCCGGTCGAGCGGTTCGATACACCCGAGCTGCACGAGATCGTCGCGGACATGTTCGAGACGATGCACCATGCGAACGGCGCCGGCCTGGCCGCGCCGCAGATCGGCATCGGGCTGCAGATCATCATCTTCGGCTTCGGCAACAACAACCGCTACCCGGAAGCGCCGCCGGTGCCGGAGACCGTGCTGATCAACCCGAAGGTCGAGTACCTGCCGCCGGACATGGAAGAGGGCTGGGAAGGCTGCCTGTCGGTGCCGGGCATGCGCGGCGTCGTCAGCCGCTACGCGAAGGTGCGCTACAGCGGCTTCGACCAGTTCGGCGAGAAGATCGATCGTGTCGCCGACGGTTTTCACGCACGCGTCGTCCAACACGAATACGACCACCTGATCGGCAAGCTGTATCCGATGCGGATCACCGATTTCACGCGCTTCGGCTTCACGGAGGTGCTGTTCCCGGGGCTCGATCCGGCTTCCGACGACTGATCCCCCTGCTTTCCCGGTTTCTCGCAGACAAGAAAAAGCCCGCTTGCGCGGGCTTTTTCATTGCATGGCCACGTGTGGCGCGCCGGCGGTCAGAACGTCTCGTCGGCCGACAGATAGCGCCATTGCCCCTGCGGCAGTGCGCCGAGCATCACGCGGCCCATCCGGACGCGTTTCAGGCCGATCACGTCGAGACCCACCAGTTCGCACATGCGACGGATCTGGCGCTTCTTGCCTTCGCGCAGCACGAAGCGCAACTGCTCGCCGTTCTGCCAGCTCACCATCGCGGGCTTCAGCGCGACGCCGTCGAGCTCGAGGCCGTGGCGCAGCTTCGCGAGCGATTCCGCCGGGAAGTGCTGGTCGATGTCGATCAGCCGTTCGCCGAAGCGCACGCGCACCAGGTACTCCTTGTCGATATCCGACTGCTCGCCGATCAACTGCTTCGCGATCACGCCGTTCTGCGTCAGCACGAGCAGGCCGGTCGAATCGATGTCCAGGCGGCCGGCCGGTGCGAGCGCGTGCAGGTGCTGCGGCGAGAAGCGGACCGGCGAATGGTCGCCGCTCCAGCGGTTCGCGCGCGTGATCAGCACGGCTGCCGGCTCGTAGCCGTCTTCCGCCTGGCCCGACACATAACCGACGGGCTTGTGCAGCAGGATCGTCACTTGCGCGGCCTGCGCGGCGCTCGCGCGCTCGTCGATCTCGATCTTCTGGTCGGCGCGGACCTTGGTGCCGAGCGTGTCGATGCGTTCGCCGTCGACGAGCACCCAACCCTTCTCGATCCATTCGTCGGCTTCGCGGCGCGAGCACATGCCGAGCTCGGACATCCGCTTCGACAGGCGCATCAGGCCCGTTTCGTCGCCGTAGTCGACGTCGGCCGCCGCGCGCTTGACCGGTTGCGCGGTCTTGACCGCACCGAACGAGCGGCGTTCGCCGTCGCGTGCGGGGCGAGCCGGGCGGTCGCCGAAGCTGCGCTTTGCGCCTTCGGCGGGTGCCTTGTCGCGATAGGACGGGCGTTTGCCGTCGTCGGCACCTGCGCGGCGCGGACGGGCATCGTCATCACGACGCGGCGGACGATCGGACGACGGGCGGCGGTCGCCGAAGCTGCGCTTCGCGCCTTCGCCGGCTGCCTTGTCGCGATAAGACGGGCGTTTGTCGTCGTCGCCACCGGCGCGGCGCGGACGGGAATCGTCATCACGGCGCGGCGGTCGATCGGACGACGGGCGACGGTCGCCGAAGCTGCGCTTCGCGCCTTCGCCGGTTGCCTTGTCGCGATAGGACGGGCGTTTGTCGTCGTCGCCACCTGCGCGGCGCGGACGGGCATCGTCATCGCGGCGCGGCGGACGGTCGGACGACGGGCGGCGGTCGCCGAAGCTGCGCTTTGCGCCTTCACCGGCTGCCTTGTCGCGATAGGACGAGCGTTTGTCGTCGTCGCCACCTGCGCGGCGCGGACGGGCATCTTCATCACGGCGCGGCGGTCGATCGGACGACGTGCGACGGTCGCCGAAGCTGCGCTTCGCGCCTTCGCCGGATGCATTGTCGCGGTACGGCGCGCGTGCGCCGCCTTCACCACCCGCGCGACGCGGACGGGCGTCGTCATCACGGCGCGGCGGACGATCGGACGACGTGCGTCGATCGCCGAAGCTGCGCTTTGCCCCTTCACCGGCTGCCTTGTCGCGATAGGACGAGCGTTTGTCGTCGTCGCCACCTGCGCGACGCGGACGTGCTTCGTCATCACGGCGCGGCGGTCGATCGGACGACGTGCGGCGGTCGCCGAAGCTACGCTTCGCCCCTTCGCCGGCCGCGTTGTCGCGATACGGCGCGCGCGTGCCGCGTTCGGCACCGCCGTCACGCGGCGCACGCTTGGCCGGTGCGCGATCCGCGCCCGGGCGCTCGGCGCCTGCCGCGCCGCGCGGCTTGAACGAGCGTTCGCCGGCGGCGGCCGGGGACGCCTTCTTCGGGCGGGCCGGCTTGTCCCCTGCGGGCGGCGCAGCGGGACGCACCGCCTTGCGGGCGACGAGGCTGCCGGAGCGGACAGGGGCGCGGGTCGGCGACGCCGGCTTCGGATTCTTGACGGTTAGTTTGGTGCGCATAAACGCTGGAATTCATTCAGACTGCGATCGCACGCAGCAACTCGGTTTCAAGCTGGATCTGCAGGCGGTTGTCGGACAGGCCGGCACCCGCGAGCAGGAAGATGTCCTCGACGCGTTCGCCGAGCGTATTGATCCGCGCCGCATGGACGCCGATCCGATGCTCGGCGAGTACGCGCGCGATCGAATAGAGAAGGCCCGGCCGGTCGTTGGCCGACACGGACAGGATGTAGTACTGGCCGCGCTCGTCGGCCCGCAGGTCGACGCGCGGCGTGATCGGAAACGTCCGGGACAGCCTCGACAGGCGGCCCTTGGACGGCTCCGGCAGCGATGCGGTTTCGGTGAGCCGCGACGCGAGCTGTTGTTCGACGAGATTCGCGATGTCGCGGTAGCGCACGTCGCGTTCGGTCTGCGTGACGATGAAGTTGTCGAGCGCGTAGCCGTGCCGCGTCGTGCTGACGCGCGCGTCGAGCACCGACAGCCCGTTGCGGTCGAAATACGCGCAGATGCCCGCGAACAGGTCGGGCCGATCCTTCACGTACACGAGCACCTGAAGCGCATCGCCGATCGGCGACGGCCGCGCGCGGACGATCGCGGTTTCGGCGTTCACGTGCCGGTACAGCACGCGTGTCTGCCACGCGATGTCGGCTGCGTCGTGACGCAGGAAGAAGCCGACGTCGAGCTGGTCCCACAGTGCGCGATGGGCGTCGTCGGGCACGGTCTCGAGGCGCAGCAGCGCGAGCGCCTGCTCCTGCCGCGATTTCAACTCCGAATGCGCGTCGGGGTTGGCCCCGCCGAGCACCGCGAGCGTGATGCGGTACAGGTCCTCGAGCAGCTTGCCTTTCCACGTGTTCCACACCTTCGGGCTCGTGCCGCGGATATCGGCGACGGTCAGCAGGTATAGCGCGGTGAGGTAGCGTTCGTTGCCGACGACTTCGGCAAAGCGCTTGATGACTTCGGGGTCGCTCGTGTCCTGCTTCTGTGCGACCTGGCTCATCGTCAGGTGATGCTGGACGAGCCACACGATCAACGACGCGTCGTCGCCGGCGATGCCGTGCTCGCGGCAGAAGCGCCGCGCATCGGCCATTCCGAGCGTCGAGTGATCGCCGCCGCGGCCTTTCGCGATGTCGTGGAACAGCGCGGCGACATACAGCACCCACGGGCGCTCGAAGTTGCCGATCAACTGGCTGCAGAACGGATATTCGTGCGCGTGCTCGGCCACCGCGAAGCGGCGGATGTTGCGCAACACCATCAGGATGTGCTGGTCGACCGTGTACACGTGGTAGAGGTCGTGCTGCATCTGGCCGACGATGCGGCGGAAGTTCAGCAGATAGCGGCCGAGCACGCTCGTCTGGTTCATCAGCCGGAACGCGTGCGTGATCCCTTCGGGCTGCTGCAGGATCCGCATGAACGTGTCGCGGTTCTGCGGATCGCGGCGCCACGCGTTGTTCATGATCTCGCGCGAGTTGTACAGCGCGCGCAGCGTGCGGGCGGACAGGCCCTTCACGCCGCGGGTCGTCTCGTACAGCAGGAACGCTTCGAGGATCGCGTCGGGATGGCGCTCGAACACGCCGTCGTCGACGATCTCGAGCATCCCCTGTTTCTCGACGAAACGGTCGGGCGACAGCACGCGCGTGATGCCGCTCGTCGCGGGAAAGAGCTGCGCCTCGATGTTCTGGATCAGGATCGTCGCGAGCTGCGTGACGGCTTTCGCGGCCCAGTAATAGCGGCGCATCAGCTGCTCGCTCGCGCGCTTGGTCTGCGTCGGCTGGTAGCCGAAGCTCTCGGCCGCCTGCGTCTGCAGGTCGAACACGAGCATGTCCTGGCGGCGGCCGGCGATCACGTGCAGCCGCGCGCGCAGCGTCTTCAGGAAACCTTCGTTGCGGCGCAGCTCGCGCGCTTCGCGATCGGTGATGAGGCCGCGCGTGTCGAGTTCGCGCCAGCTGCTGCCGAAGCCCGCCGCGCGCGCGATCCACAGGATCGTCTGCAGGTCGCGCAGGCCGCCGGGGCTTTCCTTCACGTTCGGCTCGAGGCTGTACGGCGTGTCCTGGAACTTCGCGTGGCGCTGGCGCATCTCGAGCACCTTCGCGGTGAAGAACGCGCGGGCGTCGAGCGCCTCGTGGTAGCGCACCGTGAAGCGCTCGAACAGCGCGGTGCTGCCGACGATGCGCCGTGCTTCCAGCAGGGACGTTTGCACCGTGACGTCCTGCGACGCCTCCTCGATGCACTGCGCGACCGTGCGCACGCTGCTGCCGATCTCGAGGCCGAGATCCCACGCCATCCCGATGAAGCGCTCGATGCGCGCGTCGAGCGCCGGGTCGTGCGCATCGGGCAGCAGCACGAGGATGTCGACGTCGGAATAGGGCGCGAGCTCGCCGCGCCCGTAGCCGCCGACGGCGACGAGTGCGAGCGTCGCGGGCAGCCCGCAATCGTCCCACACGCGCTTGAGCGCATCGTCGGTGAGTTTCGACAGCGCGTGCATCAGGGACGCGACGTTCGTCGCGCGGCGAAAGCGCTCGAGCATCTCCGTCTTGGCGGCCTTGAATTCGGCGCGCCGCGACAGCGCGTCGGGCGAGGGGGCGGCGTGAGCGCTCATGGGCAGCCGGTCAGGTGCGGGTGGTGCGGGTAGGGCGGGCTGGCGCGAGAGCGCTCAGACCGCGGCGGCCGGTTGCGTGAACACGGGGCGCGCCGGCGTGCCGGCCGACACGGTCAGCACCTCGTAGCCGGTTTCGGTGACGAGCACCGTGTGCTCCCACTGCGCCGACAGGCTGCGGTCGCGCGTCTTGACGGTCCACTGGTCGGGCATCGTGCGGATGTCGCGCTTGCCGGCGTTGATCATCGGCTCGATCGTGAAGATCATCCCGGCCTTCAGTTCGATGCCGGTGCCCGGGCGGCCGTAGTGGACGACCTGCGGATCCTCGTGGAACACCGTGCCGATGCCGTGGCCGCAGTATTCGCGCACGACGCTGTAGCCTTGCGCTTCCGCGTGCTTCTGGATCGCGTAGCCGATGTCGCCGAGGTGCGCGCCGGGCTTGACCTGGTCGATGCCGAGCCACATGCACTCGTAGGTGGTCTGCACGAGGCGCTTCGCGAGGATCGAGCCCTCGCCGACGATGAACATCCGGCTGGTGTCGCCGAAGTAGCCGTTCTTGATCACGGTGATGTCGATGTTCAGCGCGTCGCCGTTCTTGATCACCTTCTCGCCGGGAATGCCGTGGCAGATCACGTCGTTGACCGAAATGCAGGTGGCCTTCGGGTACGGCGGGTAGCCGGGCGGCTGGTAGTTCAGCGGTGCCGGGATCGTGCCCTGTTCGTTGAGCATGAACTCGTGGCAGAGGCGGTCGAGTTCGGCGGTCGTGATGCCGGCGACGACGTGCGGCGTGATGAAGTCGAGCACTTCGCTCGCGAGACGGCAGGCGACGCGCATCTCGGCGATATCGTGTTCGTTTTTGAGCGTAATAGCCATCGAGGTATGCCTGGAATGCGGTGAATTGACGGATTATCGCACCTTCTGGCAGGCGTCGCAGCCCCTGCCGGCGGTGCGGATGCGGGTTTTCGCGGATTGTCCGGCCGGCTGCCGCGCGGCAAGCGAAAGTGGTGAGCGACTTGAGAGCGGACAAATCGGCGTGCTATACTCTTTGGCTAAGTCGACATCCAAATGCCGTAGTGCCCCGTTGCGGGGCGGCATCGCGGTGAAAGGCTTACGGCACGGGCGTTTTGCACGTGCCGAATCGCAAGCCGGCGCAACCAGGGTGCCGGCCGCGCGGAAATCGTGCCTTTCGGGGCAGGTTCGTGCGGCGGTACGGCGGCCGGCTTAAGACCCAACCCTCGTGGAGAATTTACATGGCAGTTACGATGCGCCAAATGCTGGAAGCGGGTGTCCACTTCGGTCACCAGACGCGCTTCTGGAACCCGAAGATGGCTCCGTTCATTTTCGGTCACCGCAACAAGATTCACATCATCAACCTCGAAAAGACGCTGCCGATGTTCACGGACGCACAGAAGTACGTGCGCCAGCTGGCAGCGAACCGCGGCACGATCCTGTTCGTCGGCACGAAGCGTCAGTCGCGTGACACGATCGCCCAGGAAGCGCAGCGCGCGGGCATGCCGTACGTCAACGCACGCTGGCTCGGCGGCATGATGACCAACTTCAAGACGCTGAAGGTATCGATCAAGCGCCTGAAGGACATGGAAGCGGCAGTCGAGGCAGGCGAGCTCGAGAAGATGAGCAAGAAGGAAGCGCTGCTGTTCGAACGCGAAATCGCGAAGCTGCAGAAGTCGATCGGCGGCGTGAAGGACATGGGCGGCATTCCGGACGCAATCTTCGTCGTCGACGTCGGCTACCACAAGATTGCCGTCACGGAAGCGAACAAGCTGGGCGTGCCGGTCATCGCCGTGGTCGATACGAACCACTCGCCGGAAGGTGTGGATTACGTGATCCCGGGTAACGACGACTCGAGCAAGGCAGTCGCGCTGTACGCCGAAGGCGTGGCCGACGCGATCCTCGAAGGCCGTGCGAACGCGGTCAACGAAGTGGTCCAGGCCGCACGCGGCGACGACGAGTACGTCGAGGAAAACGCGTAACTGGCCCCGAGCCGGCGCAAAAAGGGGGCTCTCAACAGGCCCCCTTTTTTTAAGCTTGTGCGCCGGACCTGATCGCGCCGAATCGGCGCGGGTCCGGAAACGATTTTCGGCCGTTCGCGTCCAAGCGGGCGGCGTTGTGAATACAGACTCAAGGAGCGAATGATGGCGGCAATTACCGCAAGCATGGTGGCAGAACTGCGCGCGAAGACCGACGCACCGATGATGGAGTGCAAGAAGGCGCTGACGGAAGCCGACGGCGATCTGGCCAAGGCTGAAGAGCTGCTGCGCGTCAAGCTCGGCAACAAGGCAAGCAAGGCGGCATCGCGCGTGACGGCAGAAGGCGTCGTCGCATCGTTCGTCGGCGGCAACGCAGGCGCGCTGGTCGAGCTGAACTGCGAAACCGACTTCGTCGCGAAGAACGACGACTTCCTCGCATTCTCGAAGACGGTTGCAGAACTCGTCGCGACGCAGAACCCGGCCGACGTGGCAGCGCTGTCGGCACTGCCGCTCGAAGGCTCGACGGTCGACGCAGTGCGTCTGGCCCTGATCGGCAAGATCGGCGAGAACGTCTCGATCCGCCGTTTCGTCCGTTTCGAAACCGCGAACAAGATCGCAACGTACCTGCACGGCGCGCGTATCGGCGTGATCGTCGAGTACACGGGCGCGGAAGAGCAGGTCGGCAAGGACGTCGCGATGCACATCGCGGCAATGAAGCCGGTCGCGCTGTCGTCGGCTGACGTGCCGGCGGAACTGATCGAGACGGAACGCCGCGTGGCCGAGCAGAAGGCTGCGGAATCGGGCAAGCCGGCCGAGATCGTCGCGAAGATGGTCGACGGCAGCGTCCAGAAGTACCTGAAGGAAGTGTCGCTGCTGAACCAGACGTTCGTGAAGAACGACAAGCAGACGATCGAGCAGATGCTGAAGGCAGCGAATGCGGCAGTGCAGAAGTTCGCGCTGTTCGTCGTCGGCGAAGGCATCGAGAAGCGCCAGGACGACTTCGCCGCCGAAGTGGCCGCGCAAGTCGCAGCAGCAAAGCAGCAGTAAGCCGTAAGCAGTCAGGCAGTATCCGCGGCGGGCGTCCGCTCCGCCGCGGTCGGCGCCGCCGCCGGCCGGCCGGGAAACCCGGTTCGACCGTCGGCGCTTGCCCGAATCAGTATTTCGCCCCTACAGTTCGTGGTTGTCATCCTCTCGTCGCTCGGAAGCCCCTATGTCCAATGCCTATAAACGCGTCCTCCTCAAACTCTCCGGCGAAGCGCTGATGGGCGACGATGCCTTCGGCATCAATCGCGCGACGATCGAACGGATGGTGGCCGATATCGCCGAAGTCGTGCGTCTCGGTACGCAGCTCGCGGTCGTGATCGGTGGCGGTAATATTTTCCGCGGTGTCGCGGGTGGCGCGGCCGGCATGGATCGCGCGACGGCGGACTACATGGGGATGCTCGCGACGATGATGAACGCGCTGGCGCTGCAGGACGCGATGCGCCACGCCGGCATCGAGGCGCGCGTGCAGTCCGCGCTGCGCATGGACCAGGTCGTCGAGCCGTACATCCGGCCCCGCGCGATTCGCCAGCTCGAGGAAGGCCGCGTCGTGATCTTCGCGGCCGGTACGGGCAACCCGTTCTTCACGACCGACACGGCCGCCGCGCTGCGCGGTTCGGAAGTGGGCGCCGAGGTGGTGCTGAAGGCGACCAAGGTCGATGGCGTATATTCTGCCGATCCGAAGAAGGATCCGTCGGCCACGCGCTACACGACGATCACGTTCGACGAGGCGATCAGCCGCAACCTGCAGGTGATGGACGCGACGGCCTTCGCGCTGTGCCGCGACCAGAAGCTGCCGATTCGCGTGTTTTCGATCAACAAGCCGGGCGCGCTCAAGCGCATCGTGCTGGGCGAGGACGAAGGTACGCTCGTCCACGTGTAAACTCCCGCGGATGCGGGCCATCGGCCGCGGCGCGCCGGACGCGCCGGGCAGGGCCCGCGTTCTTTGAAGGTTAGAAGGTTCGGAGGTTGAAATGAGTGTCGCTGATACCAAGAAGGGCGTCGAGCAAAAGATGCAGCGCTCGATCGAGGCGTTCAAGAACGATCTGGCAAAGATCCGTACGGGCCGTGCACACACCGGTCTGCTCGATCACGTGCAGGTCGACTACTACGGGTCGATGGTGCCGATCTCGCAGGTCGCTAACCTGACGCTCGTCGATGCGCGCACGATCGGCGTGCAGCCGTGGGAAAAGAACATGGTCGCGAAGGTCGAGAAGGCCATTCGCGAAGCCGACCTGGGCCTGAACCCGGCGACGGCCGGCGACCTGATCCGCGTGCCGATGCCCGCGCTGACGGAAGAGCGCCGCCGCGAACTGACCAAGGTCGTCAAGAGCGAAGGCGAAACGGCCAAGGTCGCGATCCGCAACCTGCGCCGCGACGCGAACGAAGCGCTCAAGAAGCTCGTGAAGGACAAGGAAATCTCGGAAGACGACGAGCGCCGTGCGAGCGACGACGTGCAGAAGCTGACCGACAAGCACGTCGCCGAAATCGACAAGCTCGTGCAGACCAAGGAAGCCGAGATCATGACGGTCTGACGACCGTCCTCGCGCGCCGCCTTCTTCCCGCAACTGTCTCAACGGCCATGACCTATACCAGCTCTACCGTTCGCGTGCCTGACGTCGGTGTCGTGCCGCGTCACATCGCGATCATCATGGACGGCAACGGCCGTTGGGCGACCGAACGCCGCTTGCCGCGCGTCGCGGGGCATACCCGCGGCGTCGATGCCGTGCGGGCGGTGGTCGAAGGCTGCGCGCGCGCCGGCGTCGAATACCTGACGCTGTTCGCGTTCAGTTCGGAAAACTGGCGCCGGCCGAACGACGAAGTGTCGTTCCTGATGCGGCTCTTCATCACCGCGCTCGAGCGCGAGGTCGGCAAGCTCCATGCGAACGGGATCCGCCTGCGTGTCGTCGGCGATCTCGACCGTTTCGAGCCGCGCATCCGCGAACTGATTCGCCGCGCCGAAACCAAGACGGCGCGCAACACCCGTCTTACGCTCACCATCGCGGCCAACTACGGCGGCCGGTGGGACATCCTGCAGGCGACGAAGAAGCTCGTCGAGCAGGCCGTGCGCGAAGGGCGCGAGGTCGAAGTGACCGAGGACGCGTTCGCGCCGCACCTGGCGATGGCCTATGCGCCGGAGCCCGATCTCTTCATCCGTACCGGTGGCGAGCAGCGCGTCAGCAACTTCCTGCTGTGGCAGCTCGCGTACGCCGAATTCTATTTCACCGACAAATACTGGCCGGATTTCGACGGCGCGGCACTGGCCGACGCCATGGCGTCGTATACGGAGCGCGAACGTCGTTTCGGCCGCACGAGCGCACAGCTCGAACCGCAATCGCAGAACGCCGACTCCCTTTCATGCTGAAAACCCGTGTGATCACGGCGATCGTGATGCTGGCGGTGCTGCTGCCGGTGACGCTGTTCGCGCCGCTCACCGCGTTCGGCGCGCTGATCGGCGTCGTGCTCGTGTTCGCCGCGTGGGAATGGGCGCGCCTGCTCAAGCTCGGCGGCGCCGGCCCGGTCGTCTATGCCGTCGTCGCGGCGCTTGCGCTCGCGGCAACGGTGCCGCTCGGCGTCGATGCGGCTTCGTCCCGTCCCCTTTTCATGGCAGCCGGCGTGTTCTGGCTGCTGGTCGGCCCGTTCGCGCTGCGGCGCAAGCCAGAACTCGCGGGCGGCGTCTGGCGGCCGTTCCTGCTGGCGGCCGGCCTCGTGGTCTTTGCAGCCTGCTGGCATGCGCTCGTCGCGGCGCGCGCGCTGGGCGTGCCGTTCGTGCTGTCGCTGCTTCTGGTCGTCTGGCTGGCCGATATCGGCGCATACTTCGCGGGCAAGGCCTTCGGAAAGCGTAAACTGGCCGTCACGATCAGTCCCGGCAAGAGCTGGGAAGGCGCGATCGGGGGCTGGCTCGCCGTGATGGTCGTCGCCGGTGTCGCGATGGTCGTGCACGCGTTCGAGCCGACCCTGTTTTCCGCGTTCGCCGTGCGTTACGGGATGCCCGGTGCGTGGGCCGCACTGACGCTGCTGGTCGCGTACAGCGTGATCGGCGACCTGTTCGAGTCGCTGCTGAAGCGGCAGGCGGGCGTGAAGGATTCGAGCGGACTGCTGCCTGGCCATGGCGGCGTGCTCGACCGTGTCGACGCGCTGCTTCCGGTGCTGCCGCTCGCGATGCTGCTGCTTGGTTAAACCACTATTTCTGTTATGCAAAAACGTCTGACATTGCTCGGTTCCACGGGCTCGATCGGAGACAGCACGCTCGACGTGGTCGCGCGCCATCCCGAGCGCTTCTCGGTCTACGCGCTGACCGCACACCGCAACGGCGACAAGCTGGTCGAGCAATGCCTGCGCTTCGCGCCTGAAGTGGCGGTGGTCGGCGATGCCGCGACCGCCGCACAGGTCGAAGCGAAGCTGCGTGCGGCGGGCAGCAAGACGACCGTGCTGCACGGGCCGCAGGCGCTCGTCGACGTGTCGAAGAGCGACGGCTGCGACACGGTGGTCGCGGCGATCGTCGGCGCGGCCGGCCTCGCGCCGAGCCTCGCGGCCGCGCGCGCCGGCAAGCGCATCCTGCTCGCGAACAAGGAATCGCTGGTGATGTCGGGCGCGATCTTCATGGACGCCGTGCGCGACCATGGCGCGATCCTGCTGCCGGTCGACAGCGAACACAACGCGATCTTCCAGTGCATGCCCCGCGACGAGAACGAGCACGGCGGGATCTCGAAGATCATCCTGACCGCGTCGGGCGGCCCGTTCCGCACGCGCGAGCCGGCCACGCTCGTCGACGTGACGCCGGACGAAGCGTGCAAGCATCCGAACTGGGTGATGGGCCGCAAGATCTCGGTCGACTCCGCGACGATGATGAACAAGGGTCTCGAGGTGATCGAGGCGCACTGGATCTTCGGGCTGCCGGGCGACCGGATCGACGTGCTGATCCATCCGCAGAGCGTGATCCATTCGCTCGTGTCGTACCGCGACGGCTCGGTGCTCGCCCAGCTCGGCAACCCCGACATGCGCACGCCGATCGCGCACGCACTCGCGTTCCCCGAGCGCGTCGATGCGGGCGTCGATCAGCTCGACCTCGCGCAGATCGCCCAGCTGTCGTTCGAGAAGCCCGATTACGCGCGCTTCCCGTGCCTCGCGCTCGCGCTGAAGGCACTCGAGGAAGGCGGTATCGCGAGCGCCGCATTGAACGCGGCGAACGAAGTGGCGGTCGAAGCGTTTCTCGCGCGCCGCATCGGCTTCATGGCGATTGCGGCGACGGTCGACGCCGTGCTCAACACGCTGCCGAACCGCGCGCCCGACGGGCTCGACGACGTCCTGGCGGCGGATGCAGAGGCACGCCGCCTCGCCGCCGAGATCATTGCCAAAGCGCCTGCGCCACGCGTGGAGCGTACTGTCTGAATGGGGTGCTCATGAACGTGCTGGTCGAACTGATCGCGTTTGCGGTGGCGATCGGGGTGCTGGTCGTCGTGCATGAGTACGGACATTATCGCGTCGCGCGCTGGTGCGGCGTGAAGGTGCTGCGTTTCTCGATCGGCTTCGGCCAGCCCGTCGCGCGCTGGGTCAGCCGCCGGACGGGCACCGAGTGGACGCTGTCCGCGTTGCCGCTCGGCGGCTACGTGAAGATGCTCGACGAGCGCGATCCCGGCCCCGGCATCCCGCCCGAGGAACTCGGCCAGGCGTTCAACCGGCAATCGGTCTACAAGCGCATCGCGATCGTCGCGGCCGGCCCGATTGCCAACTTCCTGTTGGCAATCTTCCTGTTTTCCGTCGTATTTGCCACCGGCGTGACCGAGCCGGCCGCGATCGTCGCGCCGCCGGCCGCCGGTACGGCGGCGGCGCGCGCGGGCTTCGACGGTGGCGAGGCGATCGTGTCGATCCGCAACGTGCGCACGGGCGACGCGCAAGGCGGCGAGTCCGAGCCGGTAAGGTCGTGGTCGGACCTGCGCTGGAAGCTGCTCGCGGCCGCGTTCGATCACCGCGAGATCGTGCTTGGCGCGCGCGACGGCAACACGACGTTCGATTTCCGCGTCGACCTGCGCAACGTTCCCGAAAGTCAGCTCGACGACGATTTCATGGCCCGTCTGGGTTTCGAGGCCGGCGGCGGCACGCTGTCGATCGCGACGGTGCAGCCCGGCAGCGCGGCGGAGCAGGCGGGCCTGAAGTCCGGCGACAAGCTGGTCGCGCTCGACGGCAAGCCGATCGGCGGCGCGACGCGCTTCATCGATTTCGTGAAACACCATGCAGGCAAGCCGCTCGAGCTGCAGATCGAGCGCGACGGCGCCGCGCAGACGGTGTCGATCGTGCCGCAGATGCAGCGCGACGATGAATCGGGGCAGCAGGTCGGCCGTATCGGTGCGGCGCTGTCGATGCACGCGCCGTCCGTCGACGTGCGTTACGGGCCGATCGAGAGCCTGCGGCTCGGCGCGCACCGCACGTGGGACATCTCCGTGTATTCGCTGCGGATGTTCGGGCGCATGATCACGGGCAACGCGTCGCTGAAGAACCTGTCCGGCCCCGTGACGATTGCCGACTACGCGGGCAAGAGTGCGCGGCTCGGTCCGTCGGCGTTCCTGTCGTTCCTCGCCCTTGTCAGCATTAGCCTTGGCGTCCTGAACTTGTTGCCGATTCCCGTTTTGGACGGGGGGCATCTGTTATATTATGCGGTTGAAGCCGCGACCGGGAAAGCCGTCTCGGAGCGCTGGCAGCTGATTCTGCAAAGAGCCGGGTTGATCTGCATCGTCGCGTTGTCGGCGATCGCGCTGTTCAACGATCTGGCTCGGTTAATCCATTTCTGAAGCGTCAGGCGGCGGCCGCAGGGCAGTCGCCCGATTTGATGCAGCTAAATATTGGGGATGCATGTTGTTCAAACCTCATCGTTTTGTACCTAAGACAGTTGCAGCGGCCGCGCTCGCCGCGCACGGCCTCGCGGCGCATGCAGCGGCACCGTTCGTGGTGCAAGACATCAAGATCGAGGGGCTGCAGCGCGTCGAAGCGGGTTCGGTGTTCGCCTACCTGCCGATCAAGCAGGGCGATACCTTCACGGACGACAAGGCATCCGAAGCAATCCGCGCGCTGTACGCGACGGGCTTTTTCAACGACGTACGCATCGCCACGCAGGGCAACGTCGTGATCGTGCAGGTGCAGGAGCGTCCGGCCATCGCGTCGATCGACTTCACCGGCACGAAGGAATTCGACAAGGACAACCTGACGAAGGCGCTGCGCGCGGTCGGCCTTGCCGACGGCCGTTATTACGACAAGGCGCTCGTCGACAAGGCGGAGCAGGAGCTCAAGCGCCAGTACCTCACGCGCGGTTTCTACGCGGCCGAGGTCAAGACGACGGTCACGCCGGTCGACGCGAACCGTGTGTCGATCCTGTTCGCGGTGGCCGAAGGCCCGAGCGCGAAGATCCGCCAGATCAACTTCATCGGCAACAAGGCATTCAGCACCAGCACGCTGCGCGACGAGATGCAGCTGTCCACGCCGAACTGGTTCTCCTGGTACACGAAGAACGACCTGTACTCGAAGGAAAAGCTGACGGGCGACCTCGAAGCGGTGCGCTCGTACTACCTGAACCGCGGTTATCTCGAGTTCAACATCGATTCGACCCAGGTGTCGATCTCGCCCGACAAGAAGGACATGTACCTGACGGTCACGCTGCACGAGGGCGAGCCGTACACGGTGTCGGGCATCAAGCTGTCGGGCAACCTGCTCGATCGCGAGGCCGAACTCAACAAGCTGATCAAGATCAAGCCGGGCGATCGCTTCTCGGCCGAAAAGCTGCAGCAGACCACCAAGTCGATCGTCGACAAGCTCGGTGAATACGGTTATGCATTCGCGACCGTCAACGCGCAGCCGGACATCGACCAGGCGAACCACAAGGTGAACCTGAACCTCGTCGTCGATCCGAGCCGCCGTGTGTACGTGCGCCGGATCAACGTCGTCGGCAACACGCGCACGCGCGACGAAGTCGTGCGCCGCGAAATGCGCCAGCTCGAAAGCTCGTGGTTCGATTCGAACCGCCTCGCGCTGTCGAAGGATCGCGTGAACCGTCTCGGCTACTTCACCAACGTCGACGTCACGACGGTGCCGGTCGACGGCACGAACGACCAGGTCGACGTGAACGTGAAGGTCGATGAAAAGCCGACCGGCGCGATCACGCTGGGCGCCGGCTTCTCGTCGACGGACAAGGTCGTGCTGTCGGCGGGCGTGTCGCAGGACAACGTGTTCGGTTCGGGTACCAGCCTGTCGGTGAACGTCAACACCGCGAAGAGCTACCGCACGCTGACCGTCACGCAGGTCGACCCGTATTTCACGGTCGACGGCATCAAGCGGATCACGGACGTCTACTACCGCACGTACCAGCCGCTCTACTATTCGACGAGCTCGAGCTTCCGGATCATCAGCGCGGGCGGCAACCTGAAGTTCGGCATTCCGTTCTCGGAAGTCGACACGGTCTACTTCGGCGCCGGCTTCGAGCAGAACCGTCTCGACGTCGATTCGAACACGCCGCAGAGCTACCAGGATTACGTGAACGAGTTCGGCCGCGTGTCGAACACCGTGCCGCTGACGGTCGCGTGGTCGCGCGACGCGCGTGACAGCGCGCTGATTCCGAGCCGCGGCTACTTCACGCAGGCGAACATGGAGTACGGCGTACCGGTCGGCAAGATCCAGTACTACAAGGCCGACCTGCAGGCCCAGTACTACTATTCGTTCTCGCGCGGCTTCATCCTGGGCCTGAACCTGCAAGGCGGCTACGGTAACGGTATCGGCAACCCGTACCCGATCTTCAAGAACTACTACGCGGGCGGTATCGGCTCCGTGCGTGGCTACGAGCCGAGCTCGCTGGGCCCGCGCGACACGAAGACGAACGACCCGATCGGCGGTTCGAAGATGCTCGTCGGCAACATCGAACTGACGTTCCCGCTGCCGGGCACGGGCTACGACCGCACGCTGCGCGTGTTCACGTTCCTCGACGGCGGTAACGTGTGGGGCAACGCGCCGGGCGGCACGAGTACGGGCGCCAACGGCCTGCGTTACGGCTACGGTGTGGGTCTCGCGTGGATCTCGCCGATCGGCCCGCTGAAGCTGAGCCTCGGCTTCCCGCTGCAGAAGCACGAAGGCGACCAGTACCAGAAATTCCAGTTCCAGATCGGGACGGCGTTCTGACCGAACGCATGACAACAGCAACGAGAGGGTAATTTTGCTAACCGGTAAGTTTTCGAAACGAGTGATGTGCGCGCTGACCGTTGCGCTGGCCTTGGGCGCGGCAACGGTGCACGCACAGGACGTCGCCCGCATCGCGGCGGTCAATTCGGATCGGATCCTGCGCGAGTCGGCGCCCGCGAAGGCGGCGCAGACGAAGCTCGAAGCCGAGTTCGCGAAGCGTGACAAGGATCTGCAGGATCTGGCGGCACGCCTGAAGTCGATGTCCGATTCGCTGGACAAGAACGGCGCGTCGCTGTCGGCGGCCGACCGCGCGCAGAAGCAGCGCGATCTCGCCCAGCTCGATACCGACTTCCAGCGCAAGCAGCGCGAGTTCCGCGAAGACCTGAACCAGCGCCGCAACGAGGAACTGGCGGCCGTGCTCGAGAAGGCGAACAAGGTCATCAAGCAGATCGCCGAGCAGCAGAATTACGACCTGATCGTGCAGGAAGCCGTGTACGTCAGCCCGCGCATCGACATCACCGACAAGGTGCTCAAGGCGCTCGCGTCCGGCTCGACGAACTGAACGGAGCAGACGACGAATGGCATTGACGCTTGAGGAACTCGTAAAGCGGTTCGGCGGCGAGATCGCCGGCGACGCACAGTGCAAGGTGGGCGGGCTCGCACCGCTCGACCAGGCAGGCCCGCAGCAACTCGCGTTCCTCGCGAATCCGAAGTACCTGTCGCAGGTCGAGTCGACCCGCGCCGGCGCGGTGCTGATCGCGCCGAAGGATCTGGAAAAGCTGGGCGCGGCCGCGACGGGTCGCAATTTCATTGTCACGCCGAATCCGTACGCGTACTTCGCGCGCGTCGCGCAGATGTTCATCGATCTGGCCACGCCGCAGCGTGCCGCCGGCGTGCATCCGAGCGCGACGATCGATCCGGCCGCGCAGGTCGCCGCGAGCGCGGTGATCGGCCCGCACGTGACGGTCGAGGCCGGCGCGGTGATCGAGGACGGCGTGCAGCTCGACGCGAACGTCTTCATCGGCCGCGGCACGACGATCGGCGCGGGCTCGCACATCTATCCGAACGCGTCGGTGTACCACGGCTGCAAGGTCGGCCCGCGCGCGATCATCCATGCGGGTGCCGTGATCGGCTCCGACGGTTTCGGCTTCGCGCCGGATTTCGTCGGCGACGGCGACGCGCGCACCGGCAGCTGGGTCAAGATCCCGCAGGTCGGCGGCGTATCGATCGGCCCGGACGTCGAGATCGGCGCGAACACGACGATCGACCGCGGCGCGATGGCGGACACCGTCATCGACGAATGCGTGAAGATCGACAACCAGGTGCAGATCGCCCACAACTGCCGGATCGGCGCCTACACGGTGATCGCCGGCAAGGCGGGCATCGCGGGCAGCACGACGATCGGCCGCCATTGCATGATCGGCGGTGCGGCAGGGATCGCCGGCCACGTGACGCTCGGCGACTATGTCATCATCACCGCGAATTCGGGCGTCTCGAAGTCGCTGCCGAAGGCCGGCATCTATACCAGCGCGTTCCCGGCCGTCGACCACGGCGAATGGAACAAGAGCGCCGCGCTCGTGCGCAACCTCGACAAGCTGCGCGAGCGCATCAAGGCGCTCGAAGCCGCGCTCGCCGCCCAGGGCGGCACGGGCGCCTGAGCGCATCATGCGAGACCTCGAACCGGGCACGGCCAGCGCAACCGGCCCGGTTTGCCAGACTGGGCCGCACGGCGGCCCGCTTCAGCCTTTGCATCACCACCGCGCAGCCTCTGCGTGAGACGAACCATCATGAGCACTGAAAAAATCAATCTCGACATCCACAAGATCCTCACGCTGCTGCCGCATCGCTACCCGATTCTGCTCGTCGATCGCGTGCTCGAACTCGAGCCGCACAAGGGAATCAAAGCGCTGAAGAACGTGTCGATCAACGAGCCGTTCTTCCAGGGGCATTTCCCGAAGCGGCCGGTGATGCCGGGCGTGCTGATCCTCGAGGCGCTCGCGCAGGCCGCGGCGCTGCTGACCTTCTCGGAAGAGCAGCCGAAGGATCCGGAGAACACGCTGTACTACTTCGTCGGGATCGACGGCGCGCGCTTCAAGCGTCCGGTCGAACCGGGCGACCAACTGATTCTGAACGTGACGTTCGAACGCTACATCCGCGGCATCTGGAAGTTCAAGGCGGTGGCGGAAGTGGACGGCAAGGTGGCGGCGGAAGCCGAACTGATGTGCACGGTCAAGACGACCGACGTGGCGCCCTGAGCGACGCGGCACGCACAGGCAACGCAACGCGACACATCACATCGAGAGGCAACGGCGCATGACCAGGATTCATCCCACCGCGATTGTCGAACCGGGCGCGCAGATCGACGAATCGGTAGAGATCGGCCCGTACGCGATCGTCGGCCCGCACGTCACGATCGGCGCGCGCACGACGATCGGCTCGCACAGCGTGATCGAAGGCCATACGACGCTCGGCGAGGACAACCGCATCGGCCATTACGCGTCGGTCGGCGGCCGTCCGCAGGACATGAAGTACAAGGACGAGCCGACGAAGCTCGTGATCGGCAGCCGCAACACGATCCGCGAATTCACGACGATCCACACGGGCACCGTGCAGGACGGCGGCGTGACGACGCTCGGCGACGACAACTGGATCATGGCCTATGTGCACATCGGTCACGATTGCACCGTCGGCAGCCACGTGATCCTGTCGAGCAACGCGCAGATGGCCGGCCACGTCGAGATCGGCGACTGGGCGATCGTCGGCGGGATGTCGGGTGTCCACCAGTTCGTGCGCATCGGCGCGCATTCGATGCTCGGGGGCGCTTCGGCGCTCGTGCAGGACATTCCGCCGTTCGTGATCGCGGCGGGCAACAAGGCGGAGCCGCACGGCATCAACGTCGAAGGGCTGCGTCGGCGCGGCTTCTCGCCCGATGCGATCTCGGCGCTGCGCAGCGCTTACCGCCTGCTGTACAAGAACGGCCTGTCGTTCGAGGAAGCGAAGGTGCAACTGCGCGAGCTCGCGGAAGCGGGCGGCGACGGCGACGCGGCGGTCAAGGCGTTCGTCGAGTTCATCGACGCGTCGCAACGCGGCATCATCCGCTAAGCGATGCCGCTTCCGACCACTCAGCTCCGGCTCGCGATGGCGGCCGGCGAACCGTCGGGCGACCTGCTCGGGGCGTCGCTGCTCGGCGGGCTGCGCGAGCGGCTGCCCGAATCGGCCCAGTATTACGGGATCGGCGGGCAGCGGATGATCGCGCAGGGCTTCGACTCGCACTGGCAGATGGACAAGCTGACCGTGCGCGGCTACGTCGAGGCGCTCGGCCAGATTCCCGAGATCCTGCGGATTCGCGGTGAGCTGAAGCGCCAGTTGCTCGCCGAGCGACCGGACGCATTCATCGGTATCGACGCGCCCGACTTCAACTTCAGCGTGGAACAGGCCGCGCGCGATGCCGGTATCCCGTCGATCCACTTCGTGTGCCCGTCGATCTGGGCATGGCGCGGCGGCCGGATCAAGAAGATCGCGAAGTCCGTCGATCACATGCTGTGCCTGTTCCCGTTCGAACCGGCGATTCTCGACAAGGCAGGTGTCGCCTCGACCTACGTCGGCCATCCGCTGGCCGACGAGATCCCGCTCGAACCCGACATGCACGGCGCACGCATCGCGCTCGGATTGCCGGCCGACGGCCCGGTGATCGCGGTGCTGCCGGGCAGCCGGCGTTCGGAAATCGCGCTGATCGGCCCGACGTTCTTTGCGGCAATGGCGCTGATGCAGCAGCGCGAGCCTGGCGTGCGGTTCGTGATGCCGGCGGCGACGCCCGCGTTGCGCGCGCTGCTGCAGCCGCTCGTCGACGCGCATCCGCAGCTTGCGCTGACGCTCACCGACGGCCGCTCGCAGGTCGCGATGACGGCGGCCGACGCGATCCTCGTGAAGAGCGGCACGGTCACGCTGGAAGCCGCGCTGCTGAAGAAGCCGATGGTGATCTCGTACAAGGTGCCCTGGCTGACCGGGCAGATCATGCGCCGGCAGGGGTACCTGCCGTACGTCGGCCTGCCGAACATCCTGGCGGGGCGTTTCGTCGTGCCCGAGCTGCTGCAGCATTTCGCGACGCCCGAGGCGCTCGCCGATGCGACGCTCACGCAGCTGCGCGACGACGCGAATCGCCGCACACTGACCGAAGTCTTCACCGAAATGCATCTTTCGCTGCGGCAGAACACGGCTACGAAGGCGGCCGAAGCGGTCGTGCGCGTGCTCGAACAACGCAAGGGGCGCGCATGACCGCAGTACGTGCATCACGCCGCCGCGCGTCGAGCGACGTGCAGGACGGTTTCGATTTCAGCCGGCCCGACGAGATCGTCTGCGGTGTCGACGAAGCCGGCCGTGGCCCGCTCGCGGGGCCGGTGGTGGCCGCCGCCGTGATCCTCGATCCGGCGCAGCCGATCGACGGGCTCGACGATTCGAAGGCACTGTCCGCGAAGAAGCGCGACGCGCTGTACGACCTGATCGTCGCACGTTCGCGCGCGTATTGCGTCGCGTCGGCAAGCGTCGACGAAATCGACACGCTGAACATCCTGCACGCGACGATGCTCGCGATGAAGCGGGCGGTCGAGGGCCTGTCGCTGCTGCCGACGCTCGCGCAGATCGATGGCAACCGCTGCCCGACGTTGACGGTGCGTGCCGAGGCGATCGTCAGCGGCGATGCGCTCGTGCCGAGCATCTCGGCCGCGTCGATTCTCGCGAAGGTCACGCGCGATCGCATGCTCGTCGACCTGCACGAACGTTTCCCGGTGTACGGCTTCAACGTCCATGCGGGCTACGGCACCGCGAAACATCTTGCCGCGCTGCGCGAGCACGGGCCATGCGAAGCGCACCGGCGCTCGTTCGCGCCGGTTCGCGCGGCACTCGACCTGATTCGATGAAAAGCATTACTTCCCGCGACAACCCGCTGTACAAGCGCCTGAAGGCGCTCGCGGGTTCGACGCCCCATCAGCGCCGCAGCGGCCAGGCGCTGCTCGAAGGATTCCATCTCGCGAGCGCGTACCTCGATACGGGCGCGACGCCCGAGCTGTGCGTGGTGACCGAAGGCGCACTCGGCCACGCGGAGGCGCAGGCGATCGTCGCGCGCATCGATGCGCAACGGATCGTCACACTGCCCGACGCGCTGTTCGGGCAGTTGTCGAACGTCGTCAACGGCGTCGGCTTCCTGCTGCTCGTCGACCGGCCGGCGCAACCGCTGCCCACTCGCGTCACGCATACGTCGGTCGTGCTCGACGGCGTGCAGGACGCCGGCAACGTCGGCTCGATCCTGCGCAGCGCGGCGGCCGCGGGCGTGCGCCACGTGTTCTGTGCGCCGGGGACCGCGTACGCATGGTCGTCGAAGGTGCTGCGTTCGGGCATGGGCGCGCACTTCCTGCTGTCGATCCACGAGGATGTCGAAGCCGGTGAACTTGCCGAACGCCTCGATGTGCCGGTTGCGCTGACCGACTCGCACGGCGCGCAGGCGATCTACGATTGCGACCTGTCGGGCCCCGTGGCGTGGGTGTTCGGCAACGAGGGGGCAGGCGTTTCCGCGTACTGGCGCGAGGTGGCCACGCATCGCGTGACGATTCCGCAGCCGGGCGGGATGGAGTCGCTGAACGTCGCAGCCGCGGCGGCGGTGTGCCTGTTCGAGCAGGTGCGCCAGCAGCGGTGAGCGTGGCGCCACGCTCGCGCATTCCCCGCACCACGAAAAAAGGCCGCGTTCGACGCGGCCTTTTTGTTTCCGGCGGCGGCAGGGCGGCCGCCGGCGCTCGACCTTAGTACGACTGCCGGTCGAGGCGGACTTCCTGCAGGATCGTCGTCGCGATTTCCTCGATCGACTTGTGCGTCGACGACAGCCACTTGATCCCCTCGCGGCGCATCATCGCTTCCGCCTCGTTGATTTCGTAGCGGCAGTTCTCGGGTGCGGCGTACTTGCTGCCCGGGCGCCGCTCGTTCCGGATCTCCGACAGGCGCTGCGGGTCGATCGACAGCCCGAACAGCTTCTCGCGGTGCGAGGCGAGCGCCGACGGCAGCTTGCCGCGTTCGAAGTCTTCCGGAATCAGCGGATAGTTCGCGGCCTTCACGCCGTACTGCATCGCGAGATACAGGCTCGTCGGTGTCTTGCCGCTGCGCGACACGCCGACGAGGATCACGTCGGCCTCCGACAGGTTGCGGTTCGACTGGCCGTCGTCGTGCGCGAGCGAGAAGTTGATCGCCTCGATCCGGGTCTTGTATTCCTCGGTGTCCGCGTTCTGGTGGCCGCGGCCCATCGCATGGCTCGACTTGAGCTCCAGCTCCTGTTCGAGCGGTTCGACGAAGCGCTGGAACATGTCGAGCACGAGCGCGTTCGAGCGTTTGACGATGTCGTTCGACTCGCTGTCGACGAGCGTCGTGAACACGATCGCGCGGCGGCCGTCGTGCACGGCGGCCTCGTTGATCTTCTCGACGGTCGCATAGGCCTTGTCGAGCGAGTCGACGAACGGCACGCGCACGAGACGGAATTTCTGGTCGAACTGGGAGAGGATCGAGTGCGCGAAGGTTTCGGCAGTGATCCCGGTACCGTCGGAGACGATGAATACGGTAGGCAGCATGAATCTGGGCGTCGAGCGTGAAGGGCGGTTGCGCGGGCGGCTGGAGGGTCGCCTCCAGACGCAGTGACAAGGTCGCGCCACATCCGGCAGCCGGCACGGTAGAATAGCGGCAACCTGTTGGATAAGCAATTGCGGGGGCAGGGCGCGAACGGCGCCCCAGGCTTTGCCGCTCGATTCCATAATTCCCGGCAAGTTTGGCGATTTGTCTGCAAATATCGCCCTTCTGCCGGGATTTTTGCAAATCGGGTCGGAAGATTTTCGCCACTGCGAGTGTTTCTCCAACAGGTTGCGCAAGACGCGCCGCGCCTTTTTGCAAGCGCCCGCGTCCGAGCCCACTTGCGCAATCGAGCATTTTTTTC
Organism: Burkholderia sp. LK4; assembly: GCF_001043615.1. Lineage (NCBI taxonomy): Bacteria > Pseudomonadati > Pseudomonadota > Betaproteobacteria > Burkholderiales > Burkholderiaceae > Burkholderia > Burkholderia sp. LK4. The sequence continues at coordinate 231,180 of NZ_LDUL01000010.1, read as the reverse complement.
ACACTTAGGGGCTTGTATGACTAACGCAGCAAACGTCGCAAAGGACCAGGCGTATGTAATTCCGTTCGAGCAGTTGCGGATGACCGATGTGGAAATCGTCGGCGGCAAGAATGCGTCGCTTGGCGAAATGATCAGCCAGCTTTCCGAAGCAGGCGTTCGCGTACCCACCGGTTTCGCCACGACCGCGCTCGCGTTCCGCGATTTCCTCAAGCACAACGACCTTACCGACCGCATCGCCAAGCGTCTCGAGTCGCTCGACATCGACGACGTGAAGGCGCTCGCCGAAGCCGGTGCGGAAATCCGCAAGTGGATCGTCGATGCGCCGATGCAGGCACGTCTCGAGCAGGAAATCCGCGAGCAGTTCGACATCCTGAAGAACGGCTCGCCGGGCGAGCTGTCGTTCGCCGTGCGTTCGTCCGCTACCGCGGAAGACCTGCCCGACGCATCGTTCGCCGGTCAGCAGGAGTCGTACCTGAACGTCGTCGGCATCGAAGACGTGCTCGACCGCATGAAGCACGTGTTCGCGTCGCTGTACAACGACCGCGCGATCTCGTACCGCGTGCACAAGGGCTTCACGCACGCGGAAGTCGCGCTGTCGGCCGGTGTGCAGCGCATGGTCCGCTCCGACGTCGGCGCGGCCGGCGTGATGTTCACGATCGATACCGAATCGGGCTTCAAGGACGCCGTGTTCATCACGTCGAGCTACGGCCTGGGCGAAACCGTCGTGCAGGGCGCGGTGAACCCGGACGAGTTCTACGTGTTCAAGACGACGCTCGCACAGGACAAGTACCCGATCATCCGCCGCTCGATCGGCTCGAAGCTGATCAAGATGGAATTCACGCAGCCGGGCGAGCCGGGCCGCGTGAAGACGGTCGACGTGCCGCACGAGCAGCGCAACCGCTACTCGATCACCGACGAAGACGTGATCGAGCTGGCGAAGTACGCGGTCATCATCGAGAAGCACTACCAGCGTCCGATGGACATCGAGTGGGGCAAGGACGGCCGCGACGGCAAGATCTTCATCCTGCAGGCACGCCCGGAAACCGTGAAGAGCCAGGCAACCGGCAAGGCCGAGCAGCGCTTCAAGCTGAAGGGCCAGTCGCAGGTGCTCGCGACGGGTCGTGCGATCGGCCAGAAGATCGGCGCGGGCCCCGTGCGCGTGATCCAGGATCCGTCGGAAATGGAGCGCGTACAGCCGGGCGACGTGCTGGTGGCCGACATGACCGACCCGAACTGGGAGCCGGTGATGAAGCGTGCGGCCGCGATCGTCACGAACCGTGGCGGCCGGACCTGCCACGCGGCGATCATCGCGCGTGAGCTCGGCGTGCCGGCAGTCGTCGGCTGCGGCGATGCGACCGACGTCCTGAAGGACGGCGCGCTCGTCACCGTGTCGTGCGCGGAAGGCGACGAAGGCAAGATCTACGACGGCCTGCTCGAGACGGAAGTCACGGAAGTGCAGCGCGGCGAACTGCCGGAAATCCCGGTCAAGATCATGATGAACGTCGGCAACCCGCAGCTCGCGTTCGACTTCTCGCAACTGCCGAACGGCGGCGTGGGTCTCGCGCGTCTCGAGTTCATCATCAACAACAACATCGGCGTTCACCCGAAGGCGATCCTCGAGTACCCGAACATCGACCAGGACCTGAAGAAGGCCGTCGAGAGCGTCGCGCGCGGTCACGCATCGCCGCGTCAGTTCTACGTCGACAAGCTGACGGAAGGTGTCGCGACGATCGCGGCGGCGTTCTATCCGAAGCCCGTGATCGTGCGCCTGTCCGACTTCAAGTCGAACGAGTACAAGAAGCTGATCGGCGGTTCGCGTTACGAGCCGGATGAGGAAAACCCGATGCTGGGTTTCCGCGGCGCATCGCGCTACATCGCCGAAGACTTCGCGCAGGCGTTCGAGATGGAATGCCGTGCACTGAAGCGCGTGCGCGACGAGATGGGCCTGACCAACGTCGAGATCATGGTGCCGTTCGTGCGTACCGTGAAGCAGGCGGAGCGTGTCGTCGGCTTGCTCGAGAAGTTCGGCCTGAAGCGCGGCGAAAACGGCCTGCGCCTCGTGATGATGTGCGAAGTCCCGACCAACGCGATCCTCGCCGAAGAGTTCCTGGAACACTTCGACGGTTTCTCGATCGGCTCGAACGACCTCACGCAGCTCACGCTCGGCCTTGACCGCGATTCGGGCATGGAACTGCTGGCTGTCGACTTCGACGAACGTGACCCGGCCGTCAAGTTCCTGCTGAAGCGCGCGATCGATACCTGCCGCAAGATGGGCAAGTACGTCGGTATCTGCGGCCAGGGCCCGTCCGATCATCCGGACTTCGCGCAATGGCTGACCGACGAAGGCATCGTGTCGATCTCGCTGAACCCCGACACGATCATCGATACGTGGCAGGCGCTCGCCGCCAACCGGAAGTAACGGTCGGCGATGCCGCTTCGGCGAAAGCGCGGTGCCGCCGGGCTTTCGTTGAAGGCAAAATGCAAGGTTCGTGTTATAAACACCCCGGTACGCACCGGGGTGTTTTTATTTGTCGGTACGCAACGTGCCGATCCGGGCGTGCCGGTCGCCTCCGCTCGCGGCAGCGAATATAGTGAGTATCGGGGGCGTTTTTCTGGAGGCCAAAATGATGTCGGGGCATCTGTTCTGGTGGATCGCGGTGGGCGTGCTGGTCGTGGCCGAACTGCTGACGGGCACGTTCTACCTGCTGATGATCGCACTCGGCTTTCTCGCGGGCGGCTTGCTGCAACTGGCCGGTTTCGCGCCGCACGTGCAGTTCGGCGCGGCGGCCGCGGTCGCGATCGTCGCGATGATCGCGCTGCGCCGCTCGGGGCTCGGCCGCAAGCAGAAGCGCGACACGTCGACGAATCCCGACGTCAATCTCGATATCGGCTCGACCGTGACGGTCGATGCGTGGCGCGACGGCCGCGCGCGCGTGCAGTATCGCGGCGCCGACTGGGACGTCGAGCTGGCGAACGGCGAGCGCGACGATGTGCACGTGTATCAGGTGAGCGCCGTGCGCGGCAATTGTCTCGTGGTCGTGGCGAAACCCGCGGGCTGATCGTCCGCCGATACAACAAGGAGGGAATATTTCATGGATTCGCTGATCATCTGGGTTGTCCTGCTCGTCATCGCGATCGTGATCGTGTCGAAGACGGTGAAGATCGTGCCGCAGCAGCATGCGTGGGTGCTCGAGCGCTTCGGGCGCTATCACGCGACGCTGTCGCCCGGCCTGAATATCGTGCTGCCGTTCGTCGATCGCATCGCGTACCGGCACGTGCTGAAGGAAATCCCGCTCGACGTGCCGAGCCAGGTCTGTATCACGCGCGACAACACGCAGCTGCAGGTCGACGGCGTGCTGTACTTCCAGGTGACCGATCCGATGAAGGCGTCTTACGGGTCGAGCAACTTCGTGCTCGCGATCACGCAGCTTGCGCAAACGACCTTGCGTTCGGTGGTCGGCAAGCTCGAGCTCGACAAGACGTTCGAGGAGCGCGACTTCATCAACCACAACATCGTGTCGGCGCTCGATCAGGCCGCGGCGAACTGGGGTGTGAAGGTGCTGCGTTACGAGATCAAGGACCTGACGCCGCCGAAGGAAATCCTGCATGCGATGCAGGCGCAGATCACCGCGGAGCGTGAAAAGCGCGCGCTGATCGCCGCATCCGAAGGCCGCAAGCAGGAGCAGATCAACCTCGCATCGGGCGCGCGCGAAGCGGCGATCCAGAAATCCGAAGGCGAGCGTCAGGCTGCGATCAACCAGGCGCAGGGCGAGGCCGCTGCGATTCTGGCGGTGGCCGAGGCGAACGCGCAGGCGATCCAGAAGATCGCGAACGCGATCCAGTCGCAGGGCGGCATGGATGCGGTGAACCTGAAGGTCGCCGAACAGTATGTCGGGGCGTTCTCGAATCTCGCGAAGCAGGGCAACACGCTGATCGTGCCGTCGAACCTGTCGGATCTCGGCACCGCGATCTCGTCGGCGCTGACGATCGTCAAGAACGCGGGGGCGCCCTCGGGCGGGAAGGCCTGAGTCGGATGTACGCGGTGCGTGAAGGGCGCGCCGCGTGCGATCGATGTGCGGCGAATCGTCGCGCAGCCGGGGCGCGGATGATGCCCGCGGCACCTTTCTTCAGTCGACGCAGGCGGTAGGGCGTGCCGAAAACTGCCTCAGCCGCGCCGCCTCAGCCGCCGCCGCGCAGCCGGCGTCGGCGATTCACGTAGTCCAAAGCAACACGGCCCGCTTCGAGCGGGCCGTGTCGTTTGCGTGGGTGCGTCGCGCGTCAGGTGCCGGCGCGCATGATGCGTGCCTTTTCGCGTTCCCAGTCGCGCTTCTTCTCGGTTTCGCGCTTGTCGTGCAGCTTCTTGCCCTTCGCGAGCGCGATGTCGCACTTCACGCGACCGCCCTTGTAGTGGAAGTTCAGCGGCACGAGCGTGTAGCCGCGCTGCTCGACCTTGCCGATCAGCTTCTTGATTTCCTCGCGGTGCAGCAGCAGCTTGCGCGTGCGAACCGGGTCGGGCTTGATGTGCGTCGAGGCTTCGGGCAGCGGGCTGATATGGGTACCGATCAGGAAGATCTCGGCGTTCTTCACGACGACGTAGCCTTCCTTGATCTGGCCGCGCCCGGCGCGCAGCGCCTTGACTTCCCAGCCCTCCAGCACGAGCCCCGCCTCGTAGCGTTCCTCGATGTGATAATCGAAGTGCGCTTTCCTGTTGTCGATGATGCTCATGAAAGGATCGGGCCAACTCGTTTAAAATCACGATTTTAGCAAAGCGGGGCGGGAATCGCCCGGCTTGGCGTTCCCACTTTAAGCGATGCCGCGCGATTTATGGCAGATGTCCAGAAAACCGTATTGATCCGCCACTCGGCGGAACAGATGTTCGACCTCGTCACCGACGTGGCCGACTACCCCAATTTCCTGCCCTGGTGCGGCGGTGTCGAGGTTCGCCGTCAGGACGAGAGCGGAATGGAAGCGCGCATCGACATCAACTTCAAGGGTATCAAGCAGCATTTCGCGACGCGCAACACGCAGCAGCGTCCGACACGGATCGACATGGAGTTCGCGGACGGGCCGTTCAAGAAGTTCACGGGTTCGTGGCGCTTCATCCCGCTGCGTGCCGATGCGTGCAAGATCGAATTCGCGCTGCACTACGAGTTCTCGAACATCCTGCTCGAGAAGATCATCGGGCCGGTGTTCAGCCACATCGCGAACACGTTCGTCGATTCGTTCGTGAAGCGCGCCGACCAGCGCTACGGGAAGGGGTGACGCGATGCTGTCGATCGAAGTCTGCTACGCGCTGCCGGATCGTCAGACGCTGATTCCGCTGTCGCTGCCCGAAGGGGCGACCGTTCGTTCGGCGATCGATGCGAGCGGCGTGCTCGCGCTGCATCCGGAAATCGATCTCGCGAACGCGAAGACGGGCGTGTACGGGAAGCTCGCGCCGCTCGACACGCTGCTCGCCGACCACGACCGCGTCGAGATCTACCGCCCGTTGATCGTCGATCCGAAGCTCGCGCGCCAGCGGCGCGTCGACAAGTCTCGCCGCGACGGCTCCATCGAGGGCCGCAAGTGGATGCACAAGGACGCGCGCTGACGCGGAGCGATCCGCGTCCTTCAACACGATTCTTCTGAGCAAACGCCGCGGCGTTCAGTGTGCTGCGGCATTCGCGTTTGCCGGTGCGCTTCCCGGCGCGCTTCCCGACGTCCCGCCGCTGGCGGGCGTGTCGCCGTGCCGGCGCACCGATCCATAGACGCCGGCGAGCAGCAGCACCAGCGCGGCGATCTCGAGCGCATGCGGCATCCGCCGGTCGTACACGAACGCGTAAAGCATCGCGAATACGGTTTCGAACACGATCAGCTGGCCCGACAGCGTGAGGGGCAGCCGCTTCGACGCCGCATTCCACAGCCCGTTGCCGAGCCACGACGCACCGATCGCGAGCACGAGGTTCAGCAGCCAGAACAACTGCCAGCGCGACGCGGGCACCGCTTCCTGGAACGTGCCGGCCGGCAGCGCGAGGATCGCGATCCAGACGAGCCCGCCGATCAGGCCCGTCACGACACCCCACAGCACCGACCACTCGTTGCCGCCGAAACGATGATGGCGCTGCAGATAACGTGCGTTCGCGACCGCATACCAGGTCCAGCTCGCGAGCGCGCCCGCCGCGCAGGCGATGCCGGCGAGTTTCTGGCCGAGCGTCGTCGCATGCGCGGCCTCGGACGTGAACAGGTCGACGTTGATGCAGACGATGCCCGCGATCACCAGCGCCAGCGGGGCGGCGAGCCGGCGCAGCGGCACGGCGCCGTGGTCGCCGAGGCCGGCGAGCGTCACCGTGACGGGCAGCACGCCGACGATCAGGGAGCTGGGTGCGATGCCGATCAGGTGCACCGCTCCGGACAGCAGCATGTAGTACGCGACGTTGCCGACGACGGCGAGCCTGACCAGCGCGACGAGATCCTCGCGGGTCAGTCGCGCGAGCAGCGAGCGGGCGGCCGGCAGCGCGGCCGCGAGCGACACGAGACCGTACATCGCATAGCGGCCGGCGCTCAGCAGCAGCGGCGAGAAGTCGGTCAGCAGCCGCGGAACGAGAAACACCATGCCCCACAGGGCACCTGCCAGGACACCATAGACCACACCGCGCTGCATCGACCGCTCCGAACATGACTGACGAGCGCGCATCTTAGCGACGCCGTCGCGGCGTCGTCTTGTTCATTCCTGCACTCGGTGCAGGCCGGTGGGCGCGCGGCGCGCAGCAGCGATCGCGGCAGGCGGCGGATCAGTCGTCAGCCGGATCGGGCGTCGCTGCACCGTCGCCCGGCGCCCGCGCCCGCACGGGCCGCCGCACGGCGCGCAGCGTGCCGCTGTTGCCGCCGCCGCAGTAGAAGCGGTCGTGGCCGTCGGATTCGAGCCCCGACACACCGACGCCGGCCGGCATGTCGATCTGCTCGAGCACCCGGCCCGTGCGTGGATCGACGTGCCGCAAGTCGGCCTGGTCGGCTTCCCAGGTGCCATGCCACAGCTCTCCGTCGACCCACGTCACGCCGGTGACGAAGCGGTTCGACTCGATCGTGCGTAGCACGGCGCCCGACTGCGGATCCACCTGATGAATCTTGCGATCGCGGTACTGGCCGACCCACAGCGCGCCTTCGGCCCATGCCAGCCCCGAATCGCCGCCGCCGCCGGGAGCGGGAATCGTCGCGAGCACGCGGCCCGATTCGGGGTCGATCTTCTCGATGCGGTCCTCGACGATCTGGTACAGGTGGCGGCCGTCGAACGCCGTGCCCGCATGCGCGGCGACGTCGATCGAGCGGACGGTCGTGCCGCGCTCCGGGTCGAGCGCATTCAGCTTGTCGCCGGACGCATACCACACGTACTTCCCGTCGAACGTGACGCCGTGTACGCCGTCGACCCCGGGAAACGGGCCGTATTCGCGAAGGATCTCTGCACTGGAGCGTTTCATGTTCGTCACCTCGTCGTTCGGTGAGGTCATCCTAATCTCCCGGCAGCGGGGCAGGGAGTAACAAGGTCGTCGCGAAACCGGGCAGCGGCGGCGTCATCCAGCGGCGCGCGCGGCCCCGGCCGAGCGCCTGGACCTTGTCGGCTTCGGCGAGCACGTCGAGCGCGCGCTGCACGGTGCGCTGGCTCGCGCCGAGGGCCAGCGCCAGCGCGGAACTCGACCATGCTTCGCCATCGGCGAGGAGCGCGAGCACGGCTGCGTGGCGATCGTCGACCGGGCGCGCGAGGACGACGGTCTCGCGTACGCCGAGCGGTTCGAGCGCAAAGCCGCGCGGCGTCGCGACGATGTTTGCGAGCGGCCGCAGCACCGCGCGCAACCGGCCGATCTCGACGCGCAGGCGCGCGCGATGCGATTCGTCCGCGTGTTTCGCGCGGAACGCGGCCGCGACGAGCGCGTTTCGCGACACGTCGGCCGGCCATGCTTCGCCGAGCGCGCGGGCGAGCACGAACAGCACGGGCCGCCGCGCGAGCGACACGGTCGTGCGCGCGTCGCGCACCGTGTGGCGGCACGCATCGACGACGAGTGCGTTCGACGCGAACAGCGTCTCGACTTCGTCGAGCGGCACGAGCCGCGACGTGCCGCGCGCGATGAGGCGCGCGGCCGGTGCGTCGAGCACGCGTGCCGCGGTGTCGATCTCGGCCGTCAGCGCGGCGATGCCGGCGTCGCGGGCCGCCGCGCGCGCCCGCACGAGCGCCGCGCGGGCCGCCTGCGTGCGGATGCGGCGCATCGCGATGCCGGCCGCGATCAGCTCATGGGCGGCGCGCGATGCAGCCGGCAGCGGTGCGGGATCGAGATTCGCGAGCATCCGCTCGGCGTCGTCGAGCTGGCCGACCAGCAGCAGCCGTCGCACGCCGAGGTAGCGCGCGTGCGCGGCGTTCGCGCGGTCGCCGTGCGCGTCGAGCGTCGCACAGGCGGCATCGAGCGCGCGTGTCGGCCAGCGCAAGTCGCGCGATGCGAGCGCGATCTCCGCTTCCGCGACGACGCAGCGCGCACGCGCCACGGCCTCCCGGGTGCCGAACGCGCGTGCGGCGCCGCGCACGAGTGTGCGCGCGCGTTCGAAATCGCCGAGCTGCGCCATCGCGATCCCGCGCAGCGCGAGCGCCGGCGCATCGTCGCGCAGCGCGACGCGGTTCAGCGCGCCGAGCGCGTCACCGGCCGCGAGCGCGCGCGCGGCCGCCGTGATCAGCGAATCCATCCGAATCCATCCGAATCCCGACACACTTGTCACTCCCTCCGGCCCGATGCCCGCCACTAATCTAGCACCACGCACACGGCACCGGACGCCGTGCCCGGATACCCATCGGAAGGAGGAACCCGCAATGACGACCCATCTCACCGGAACACGCGACGAATGGCTGGCCGCGCGGCGCGCGCTGCTCGACGCGGAAAAGGCGCTGACGCGGCAAGGCGACGAACTCGCGCGGCGGCGCCAGGCGCTGCCCTGGGTACGCGTCGACAAGACCTACCGGTTCGACACCGAAGACGGGCCGGCCACGCTCGGCGACCTGTTTCGCGGCCGTTCGCAACTGCTCGTCTATCACTTCATGTTCGGCCCCGACTACCAGGCAGGCTGCCCGTCGTGTTCGGCGCTCGCCGACGGTTTCGACGGCTTCGCCGTGCACCTGGCGAACCACGACGTGACGCTCGCCGCCGTGTCGCGTGCGCCGCTCGCGAAACTCCTCGCTTACCGGCAGCGGATGGGGTGGCGCTTCCCGTGGGCGTCGTCGGTCGGCAGCGATTTCAACTTCGACTTCAATGTGTCGTTCACCGAAACGCAGCAGCGCGCGGGCGCCGTCGAATACAACTACGCGCTGGCCGGTCACGCGATGGACATGGATCCGCCGCCGGCACCCGTCGTGCAGTTCGCTGCGACGTGCGGCACCGATGCGCTCACGTATTCGCTCGACCGGCCGGGGATGAGCGCGTTCGTGCGCGAGGACGGCGCCGTTTATCACACGTACTCCACCTATGCGCGCGGGCTCGACGGGCTGTGGGGGATGTACCAGTGGCTCGATCGCGCGCCGCGCGGACGCAACGAGGCCGGACCGTGGTGGCGCCGTCATGACGAGTACGCACGCGGCTGAGCGCGCCGGCGACGGGCGGGCGATGGCACGGCCGCCGGCCGGCGACGCGGGCCCCGATCCGCGAGCGTTCGGCGCGGCGCTCGTGGCCGTGTTCGCCGTTGCCGCGCTCGCGACCGTGGCGCAGCATGCGTCGATGGCCGCGATGGGCAGCGAACCGATGGCCGGCGGCTGGATGGCTTCGGCCGCATGGCTGCAGCCGTGCGGCCGGGGCGCCGGGCGCGCATTCGCGGCGTTCACCGGAATGTGGGGCGCGATGACGGTGGCGATGATGCTGCCGGTACTCGCGCCGATGCTCTGGCGATACCGGCAGCGCATCGGCCCGATGGCGACGGCGCGTTCCGCCTGGCTCGTCGTCGTGGCGGGCGCCGGGTACTTCGCGGTGTGGATGGCGCTCGGGGCGCTCGTGTTTCCGGCTGGCGCCGCGCTGACGGCCGCCGCCGCACGGCTGCCGGCATTTGCCCGTGCGCTGCCGTTTGCGGCCGGCGCGGTCGTGTCGGTTGCGGGCATGCTGCAATTTTCCGCGTGGAAGGTCCGGCGGCTGGCGTGCTGCCGGCATGCGGCAGGCGACGCACACCGGTCGTCGGCGGGTGCCGGTGCGGCATGGTGGCACGGCGTGCGGGGCGCCATGCACTGCGGCGCCTGTTGCGGGAACCTGATGGCGATCGCGCTGGCGGCCGGCATGATGGACCTGCGCGTGATGGCTGCCGTGACGGTCGCGATCACCGCCGAGCGTCTCGCGCCGCCCGGCGGGCGTGTCGAGCGGATCGCCGGTTGCGTGGCGGTCGGCGGCGGCATCGTGATGATCGCGCGCGCGGCCGGGCTGCTATAACTCAAGGCCGGCCGGCCGATTCGACACATTGCCGGGCCTTGCTTCGCCGCGGCCGCTTCGGCCGCGTGACCCGTTTGCAACAGGCAGAGGGGCCGTGTTGCCGCCCGTTGCGCGAATGGCTCGATGCGGCGGTGAAACGAAAGGCGATCGAAAACGAACCGAACGGCGAACCGAACGATTCGGCCCCCGAACGGCCGAAACCGGCTAAGCCGTTGTTCGTGTTGTGAAAATTCACGGCGCTTCGCGTATAATTCGCTTTTGCGCCCATAGGATTTGCCATGCGTCTGATCCAAAAAGCACTCACTTTCGATGACGTGCTCCTCGTTCCCGCCTTCTCCGACGTTCTCCCGCGCGACACCAGCCTCAAGACCAAGCTGACCCGCAACATCTCCCTGAACATGCCGCTCGTGTCCGCCGCGATGGACACGGTCACCGAAGGTCGCCTCGCGATCGCGATGGCCCAGCAGGGTGGCGTCGGTATCGTCCACAAGAACCTCACGCCGGCCGAGCAGGCCCGCGAGGTCGCGAAGGTCAAGCGTTTCGAATCGGGCGTCGTGCGCGACCCGATCACGGTGCCGCCGCAAATGAAGGTGCGCGACGTGATCGCGCTGTCGCGCCAGCATGGCATCTCGGGCTTCCCGGTCGTCGAAGGCCCGCAGCTCGTCGGCATCGTCACGAACCGCGACCTGCGTTTCGAAACGCGCCTCGATGAGCCGGTCAAGTCGATCATGACGCCGCGCGAGCGCCTCGTCACGGTCAAGGAAGGCACGCCGCTCGCCGAAGCGAAGGCGCTGATGCACAGCCACCGCCTCGAGCGCGTGCTGGTCGTCAACGACGCGTTCGAACTGCGCGGCCTGATGACCGTCAAGGACATCACGAAGCAGACCGAGCACCCGGATGCGTGCAAGGACGAACACGGCAAGCTGCGCGCAGGCGCGGCGGTCGGCGTCGGCCCGGACAACGAAGAACGCGTCGAGCTGCTGGTGCAGGCCGGCGTCGACGTGATCGTGGTCGATACCGCGCACGGCCACAGCAAGGGCGTGCTCGAGCGCGTTCGCTGGGTCAAGCAGAACTTCCCGCACGTCGAAGTGATCGGCGGCAACATCGCGACGGCCGCCGCCGCGAAGGCGCTCGTCGAATACGGCGCGGACGCGGTCAAGGTCGGTATCGGCCCGGGTTCGATCTGCACGACGCGGATCGTCGCCGGTGTCGGCGTGCCGCAGATCAGCGCGATCGCGAACGTCGCGGAAGCGCTGAAGGGCACGGGCGTGCCGTGCATCGCCGACGGCGGCGTGCGCTTCTCGGGCGACGTGTCGAAGGCCCTCGCAGCCGGCGCGAACGCGGTGATGATGGGCAGCATGTTCGCGGGCACCGAAGAGGCGCCGGGCGACGTGTTTCTGTACCAGGGCCGCCAGTACAAGTCGTATCGCGGCATGGGTTCGGTCGGTGCGATGAAGGACGGCGCGGCGGATCGCTACTTCCAGGACAACTCGGCGAACATCGACAAGCTCGTGCCGGAAGGCATCGAAGGCCGTGTCGCGTACAAGGGTTCGGTCAACGCGATCCTGTTCCAGCTGGTCGGCGGTGTGCGCGCCAGCATGGGCTACTGCGGCTGCCGCACGATCGACGAGCTGCACGACAAGGCTGAATTCGTCCAGATCACCGCGGCAGGCATGCGCGAGTCGCACGTGCACGACGTGCAGATCACGAAGGAAGCGCCGAACTACCACGTGGACTGATCGCCGATGAAACCGCTGCTGCGAGCCGTGCTGATCATCGATGCCGTGCTGCTGCTGGCGTTCGGCGTGCTGTTCGTGCTGACGCCCTGGCAGTCGCTTTTCAACGCGCTGCAGCTTGCGAACGTCCAGCCGGCGATGCTCGGCCAGGCGTTCGGCATTGCGTTGCTCGGGCTCGCGTGGCTCGCGTTTCATGCAGCGTTCAACGGGGATCTCACCGCGCCCGTCGCGCGCGCGGTCGGCCATGTGCACTGGCTGACCGGCGCGCTGACGATCGTCTGGTCGATCGGCACCGGCAGCGGTCCCGCGCTCGCCGCCGCCGGCAGGGTGCTGTCGGCCGTGGCCGGAGTCGCGCTGATCGTGCTTGGCCTCGGCGGCGTGCGGCTCGCATCGGCCGTGCGTCGGCGCGAAAAAGCGCAGGCGCTCGAGGCGCGCGCGCCGGCGCCGCGTCCGGCCGAGCCGGCGATGGCGCAAGCGTCGTCGGCCGCGCCGCAGCGTGTCGAACCCGTCGTCAGCCGTCCCGCGGCGGCGTCGCCGGCCGCCGCACCGTCATCGGCCGCATCCGGCCAATCGTCGTCAGGCACCGTCGCACTCGACGAGCGCCCGCCGATGCAGGATTGACCGGCCATGCGTCGCGCGTGCAGCTTTCCGCCCGACGCCGCTGTCCATGCTTTTGACGCAGCGCATGATGCAAACGATGCGCTGCTTTTCTTATTCTCTTCATCCCGTCCGCAGCCATGCACGACAAAATCCTGATTCTCGACTTCGGTTCGCAAGTCACCCAACTGATCGCGCGCCGCGTGCGTGAAGCGCACGTCTACTGCGAAATCCATCCGAACGACGTGTCCGACGACTTCGTCCGCGAATTCGCGCCGAAGGCGGTGATCCTGTCGGGCAGCCACGCGAGCACGTACGAAGACCACCAGCTGCGCGCGCCGCAGGCCGTGTGGGATCTCGGCGTGCCGGTGCTCGGCATCTGCTACGGCATGCAGACGATGGCCGTGCAGCTCGGCGGCAAGGTCGAGTGGAGCGACCACCGCGAATTCGGTTACGCGGAAATGCGCGCGCACGGCCATACGCGCCTGCTCGACGGCATCGAGGATTTCAAGACGGACGAAGGCCACGGGATGCTGAAGGTCTGGATGAGCCACGGCGACAAGGTGGCCGAGCTGCCGCCGGGCTTCGCGCTGATGGCGTCGACGCCGAGCTGCCCGATCGCCGGGATGGCCGACGAGGCGCGCGGGTACTACGCGGTGCAGTTCCACCCGGAAGTCACGCATACGGTGAAGGGTCGCCAGATCATCGAGCGCTTCGTGCTGCAGATCGCCGGCGCGAAGCCCGACTGGATCATGAAGAATCACATCGAGGAAGCCGTCGCGAAGATCCGCGAGCAGGTCGGTGACGAGGAAGTGATTCTCGGCCTGTCGGGTGGTGTCGATTCGAGCGTCGCAGCCGCGCTGATCCATCGCGCGATCGGCGACCAGTTGACCTGCGTGTTCGTCGACCACGGCCTGCTGCGCCTCAACGAAGGCAAGATGGTGCTCGACATGTTCGAAGGCCGCCTGCATGCGAAGGTCGTGCACGTCGATGCATCCGAACAGTTCCTCGGCCACCTGGCCGGCGTGACCGATCCGGAAGCGAAGCGCAAGATCATCGGCCGCGAGTTCGTCGAGGTGTTCCAGGCCGAGGCGAAGAAGCTGTCGAAGGCGAAGTGGCTCGCGCAGGGCACGATCTACCCGGACGTGGTCGAATCGGGCGGCACGAAGACGAAGAAGGCGACGACGATCAAGAGCCACCACAACGTCGGCGGCCTGCCGGAAACGCTCGGCCTGAAGCTGCTCGAGCCGCTGCGCGACCTGTTCAAGGACGAAGTGCGCGAGCTGGGTGTCGCACTCGGCCTGCCGCCGGAGATGGTGTACCGCCATCCGTTCCCGGGCCCGGGCCTCGGCGTGCGGATTCTCGGCGAAGTGAAGCGCGAGTATGCAGACCTGCTGCGCCGCGCGGACGCGATCTTCATCGAGGAACTGCGCAACACGACCGCGACCGCGCAGGATGCGGCTGCCGGCCTGTGCGGCGAAGCCGACGTCGGCAAGACCTGGTACGACCTGACGAGCCAGGCGTTCGCGGTGTTTCTGCCGGTCAAGTCGGTGGGCGTGATGGGCGATGGCCGCACGTACGACTACGTGACGTCGCTGCGCGCCGTGCAGACGACCGACTTCATGACCGCACACTGGGCGCACCTGCCGTACGCGCTGCTCGGCCGCGCGTCGAACCGGATCATCAACGAGGTGCGCGGGATCAACCGGGTCGTGTACGACATCTCGGGCAAGCCGCCGGCGACGATCGAGTGGGAGTGAGCGGTAAAAAGCTCCTCTTGAATCATTGGCTGACGCAGGACCTTGCAGGGTTTTCGTTGCGATCCGCATGGTTCTAAGCCATTGACGTAGAAGCGAACTTTCTACGAATCCGGAGACTGCCCGCCGCGTATGCGCTGCCAATGACAGTGGGGCGGGCAGTAGCCGAATGCACGATTGCGACTCGATAATCTGCCGGCAACGGGATTCGGTCGTGGCAGTAAAACTCCTTCCAGAATTCGGGACGCGGTGCGGGTTTGCGGGCACATCGAGGGCTCGTGATTGGTAACGGTAAAAGCGGTGCCCATCACGAGAACAAAAAGCGAGGCTCACTGAATTCGCATTCCGCAATCCTCTTGAATCCCGTACAGCCCTGTACAAGATCGCCGACCGCGACGGTATGCATGTCGCAGTATCTCCGGCGGGCATATTTCCTTTCTTCGATACGATTACCCACATTATTGAGTGAAGAGAAACGACGGCGGCCGTGCGCCGCGTCGAAGCCCTTCGCCGAATGCGTCGCCAGTTGGCGTAATGAAGCCGGAATGGTGAATCCGAAAGTGCATTGTTGCGCTCGACAGGGATTTTGTCGTCGAATTGATGTCACGTGTTTCCCCAAAGGATCGATGTTTTTTTCGCGCAGTTTGCGCCGTTTTATCTTTTGCCACTTCCTATAATGGTCTTCAGCAACGTGGAACGCCTTGGTTCATTACGTGGCTGTATCGTCTCCGGGCGTGACCGCATTGCCGATGCGCCACGGTCAATTGGCCGTGGTATTTGGTGGCCTTCTACTGTAGTTGCAGCGTCGTGCGCCACCGCCAAAAAACGCTACGTCACAGGAAAGAAAAATGGCAAACCTACAAAACGGCATCAATGCGTGGATTTTCTTGAACGAAGACGAACCGCCACAAACCAACTACAACAGTCCCGAAAGTTGCTATCAATCGCTGATCGATTACAAGGTTTACGGCAGTGCAAATTTTCTTGGCATTGCTTTTTTCGAAGTCGTTCCCGCCGCACAGGGTTCCACGATCCAGATCGGCAACGCATCGCATTCGGGTGGGCTGACCAATCAGGATTATTTGAATTTTGTACTCCGTGATGCGCGTCAGGTGAATCCTGGAATCAAATTTCTGGCCACGATGGTGTATTCCGGCGCCAATACATTGGCGGCGGTTTTCTCGGGTGGTGGGGATCCGCAAACGCAGGCGGCCAATTTTGCGAATAATCTGGTGACATATCTCCGGAACAACGGAATGAATGGCCTGGATATCGATTGGGAAGGCGATGTTTCCGATAAAATGACGCAATCGCAGTTCCAGATTCTGTTCTCTGCAATTCGCGCCGAATTCGATCGGCAGCCGGTGAAATATTATCTATCGTTCACGCCTGCATGGCCCACCAGTTCGATTGATTACGCTACGGTCAATAGCCAGTTCGATTTTGTATCGCCTCAATTCTACGACGGCACGCCGCTGTCGGATTTTCTTGATGCCGGCATATCGCCGTCCAGGATCGGGTATGGCGCTCAGTTCGAACCAGGAAATTCAGCCCCCAATGCCAGTGCGCAACAAGTCTGGAGCATGGTTTCGGAAGGTTTTTCTTCCGGGGGTACGCGGTATGATTATCAGGATATTTTCGTCTGGCGCTTCAATTCTGGAAACTTCCAGTTCGAGCAGGCGCAGTTCATGATTCTCGATCAACTCGGCAATCCGCCCACCAGCAACACCTTCGACGACACACCTATTATCAGCGCCGCAGGTAATCCCAACCTAACCCGAGTGACGATCCGGTCAGGCGACGTACTCAACGCGGTTCAGGCCGTCAATACCGGGACGGGGCCCTATAACACCGGCACCCAGGGAACGGGAACCGGAATATTTACCTTGTTGCAACACGGCGGAAACAGCGGGACTGCCCAGGTCATCAATATTCCGCTTGACGATCCGATCGTGTCCATTTCCGGCTACACGGGCGTGTGGTACGGCTGGCAATGTGTTTTGCAACTCACATTGACCGGGAAAAGCGGGGCAACTTACGGCCCGTTCGGCAGTATGGCCGGCTCGACCACCCGGAATGGTTTCGTACAGTCTGCTCCGGCCGGACAAAGCGTGGTCGGCTTCAGTGGATCGACGGTGACGGTTCCGTTGGCAGGGGGCAGCCAGACCGCAATTCTTGCAACGCTGAATGCCGTTTTCGCCTGAGGCACCTGATAACGAATTTTCAGTACCTGCGGCAATCGTTGACCAAGGCCATGCGACTGCATGGCCTTTTTTCAATGCGTGTCGGGAGATTCCCAAGCCGTTTTGCGCTCACATGCTGCCTGAGTCGTGAAACGTCGCGTGGCACGCGTGAGGCGGCAATCCGTCATGTGCCCGACAGCGATCGCCCGCGGCCGTCGACCGATTCTCACGCATGCGCGCCCGCGAGCGAGCGCAGGTACATCGGCACTTTCGCCTTCGCCGTTGCCTGGACACGTGCCATGAGCGCGTGATCGATACGATCCAGCCCGTAAGTCCGGGCAATGTCCTGCTGCAGCCTGCACCACAGGTGGCTGGCCATTTCGGCATCGACCATCGCCCGGTGCGCCCGTCCCGACTTCGGCAGCCGCAGCATGTCCGCGAGGCTCGACAGGCGATGACTCAGCGCGTCCGGGTAAATGCGGCGCGCCACGAGCATCGTGCAGGCAAAGGCATGCTCGGCCGTCATGCCAAGCAACCCGAGTTCCGCCTGCCAGAACCGTTTGTCGAAACCGGCGTTGTGGGCCACGACCGCGTGTTTGCCGACGAACGCAGCCGCTTCCTTCATGACTTTCGATGCCGGCGGCGCCGATGCGATCATCTCGTTCGTGATGCCGGTCAGCGCGACGACGTCCGACGGTATGCGTCTGCCTGCATTCATCAGGCTCTGGAAACGATCGACGACTTGTCCGTCCCGGAGGAGGATGACGGCGATTTCGGTCGCACGATCACCCAGGTTCGGCGAAAGTCCGGTTGTTTCGAAGTCCAGTACCGCAACGGTTTGCATGGTCGAATCCTGTTGCTTCACGCGGTGTCGTTCAGAGAGGCCGAGAGGTTAGCATCTCCAGGCCAGCGGCAGACTCGTTCGGCTCGAGAAACGACCATCCGTGCGGCGAAGGCCGACCCGATCGATGGCCCGGATCGCCCGCGAATGCGTCCCGATCCGCTGTTGACCCGGCGGGACGCACAACGCTGCAACAGCGTACTGGCTGCCGGCTATCGACAGCCCATCGACCCGCGCGTCATGCCGTGAGCCCGTTTTCGCCTTCGACGATCCGGATCGGGCCCGTCGCTTGTCCCGCACCCTGCCTGATGCTGAACTCGATCAGGTCCTCGTAAATCTCCCGTTGCCCGGCAGGCAGCACGGGCAGCAGCGTCTCGCGCCGCTTGTCCGCGTCGAACATCGATTCCACCAGCCATCCCGTCAGGTAGAGCGACGCAAGGCATCCGCCCGCGGTCGCGACGTTGCCGTGACACACCAGCGGCTGGTCCATCACTTGCAGCCCGACTGCCTGCAAACCCAGCCGCGCTTCGGGGTGCGTCGTCGCGCGGCGCTGCGGCAGCAGCCCGAGCCGTTCGAGAATGAAGGCGCCGCCGCAGATCGACCCGACAAGCTGGCGTTCGGGATCGAGATCGAACGACGGCAGGAAACCGGGATCGGCGAGCGCGGCCGGTACGCCTTCCTTGCCGCTCGAAAACAGGACCGCGTCGGCGCGATTGGCGTCGGCGAGCGGGCCGTGCGTCGGGATGGCCAGACCATGGGCGGAATGCAGCACCGGCGTTGCACCCAGGATCCGGACGCGCCAGTCCTTGTTGTTGCGACCGAGGATGTCCCACATCAGGAACAGGTCGACGTCGGTGAACCGGTCGAATGCGACGAGTGCAATGTCTTTCAAGGCGGACTCCTTAAGTAATGGCGCGCTGCCGGAAGCGGCGGCGGCCGTGATAGAGTGCGCAGCCTATCTGTCCATGCCGCACCATACACAGCCTGTATGGCGATGACGATGAGCACACTGACGCGAAATGACTGGATTGCCGCGGGCTTCGACGCCCTCGACGGAGAAGGGTACGCGGGGATTTCGGCCGAGAGCCTCGCACGTCGGCTGAACGTGACGCGCGGATCGTTCTATCACCACTTCCGCAATCGCGAGGACTTCGTCAGGACGTTGCTGACCGCGTGGGAGGACGACTACACCGCGCGCATGCTGGCGTATGCGGCGGAGGGCCACGGTGCCGGCGACACGCTGTTGCGCTACCTGCGCATTGCCGCCGAGAAACGGCCCGGGCGTGAAATCGCGATCCGCGCCTGGGCGTTGCACGATCCGCTGGTCGCGGAATGCCAGCAGCGCGTCGACGCGGCGCGGCTCGCGTTTGCGATCGACACGTCGCGCCGGCTGGTGCGCACGCCGGGCGAGGCCGAGATCGTCGGGCAGGCCGTGCACTTGTGCCTGATTGGCGGACAACAGGCCGGGCTGCGGCGCGATGCCGACCGGTTCAACGGCTTCGTGCAGCGTGCTTTCTCAATGGTCGAACGCGTGCTGCCGATGCGTCGCCCATGACGCGCCATCTGGCACACGTACCGGTGCGCGCGGCATGCGTGGCGCGGACGCGGTAGTACGCAGCCGCATTCGCGTGTCCGGCGCGTGTGACGTGGCGGGCGGCGCGATATCCCGGCCCGGAAAAGTTGTTACGCGTGTCTTGACGACGAGGGCGGTGCCGCGCGACGGCGCAGGTGGATCAGCGGATAGGGCCGTCCTTGTCCATCGAGCGCCGATCGCCCGCAGCGCTCGAAGCCCAGCCGTTCATAGAACCGTGCTGCCGATTCGTTCTGCTCGTTGACGTCGGTCGACAGGTCGGGATGGCGCGTGAGTGCGTCTTCCACGAGCAGGCGCCCGATGCCTGCGCGATGGTGCGCGGGATCGACGAACAGGGCTTCCATGTGACTGCCGTCGAGCAGCATGAAGCCGATCGCATGGTCGGCCTCGTCGACGGCGAGATCGAGCGGCGCACCGGGCAGGAACCCGACCACTTCGGATTCGATCGCGCGACGGTCGTCGTCGCTCAGGAAGTGATGCGTGGCGTCGACCGCGTTGCGCCAGATATCCAGCACGCGTGCGCCGTCGGCCTCGGTGGACTTGCGAATTCTGATCATGTCTGACCTGTTTTGATTGGTAGTTTGAAGGTCGGCGGCTCGCCGACACCGTCATGGCCGCGATCGGGCCGCGCGCAAGGGATGCGGGCAGACGGCGTTGTTTCAGGGAGTGGCCGCGCGCCGTGCGTCGCCGAGGCTCGCTGCACGCTCGATCGCTCGGCGTGCGACGTCGCGAACGCCCGCGCTCATCGGTAAATCGTCGCGGTCGAGCTCGGCGAGATCGAACCAGCGTGCGTCGAGCGCATCGTCGCCGGCAGCAGGTGTGCCGCGCAGCCAGTTGCACAGCACCGCGACCATGACGAAATGCTGGTGCACGTTGCCGCCAGCATCGTAATCGAAGGCATCCAGCGCGGTAAAGACGTCGAGTGCCTCGACGTCGACGGTCGTCTCTTCCACGATCTCGCGCACGATCGCGTTCGCAATCGATTCGCCTGCTTCGATCTTGCCGCCAGGAAAGCCCCAGCATCCCGCATCGGGCGGATTGGCGCGGCGCACCAGCAGCACGTCGCGTTCCCGCAGGACGACGCCGATCACGGCGGGAACGGGGCGTACGGCGGCGATGACGCCGGTCGGGGAGCGGGGCGAATCGGACATGACGGATCGATGCGTGCGTGTGGTCGAGGGGGCGGCAGGTGGCGATTCACCGCGCATCGTGCGTGCGCTGCTCGATCGCGCGGATCACGGCGACCATGTCGTCCGCGCCGTGTCCGGCCCGCTCGGTCTCGCCGTAAAGCGCGTGGCAGATGTCGAGCAGCGGCGACGCGATGTTGGCGCCGCGCGCGGATTCCGCGACCAGGCGTGCATTTTTCAGCACGTCGGTGATCGCGGCCTGCACCGAGAAATCCGCCGCGACGAGTTTGCCGAGTTTCACGCGCGACACGTCGCTCGCCATCGGTCCCGCGTTCAGCACGTCGGCGAAGCGGGCGAGATCGATACCGTGGCTTTGCGCGAAATGTGTGGCTTCGGTCAGGCCGGTGACCATCGTGATGAGGAACAGGTTCACGGCGAGCTTCATCGTCAACGCCGACGGTACGTCGCCGCACACGAAGCTGTCCCGGCACAGCGGCTTCACGAGCGCGCGGACGGCGTCGACGTCGTCCGGCGCGCCGGCGAGCATCACGACGAGTTGACCGGCTTCGGCCGGCTTGCGCGAACCCGACACCGGTGCTTCGACGTAACGGCCCGACGCGGCGGCGATTTCATCGGCCAGCGCGCGCGAATAACCGGGTGCGTTCGTGCCCATGTTCACGATGGTGTGCCCGCCGACACGGGTAGCGAAACCGGGCGTGCCGCGCGCGAGAACGGCGTCGATCGCCGCGTCGTTCGCGAGCATCAGGATCACGGTGGAGCAGGCGGCGAACACGTCGTCGGCGTGCTCGGCCACGCGTGCGCCGGCGTCGCGCAACGCATCGTCGCTGCCGTGCGACCGGCTCCATACGACGAGCGGCGTGCCGGCTCGCGCGAGATTGAGCGCCATCGGCGTGCCCATCACGCCGAGGCCGATGAATCCGACTGCGGTTTGCATGTTCTGACTCCCACGGTGGGTGGAGACGATCGTGGGCGTCAGTATCGCAGCGTTTCCGCACGTCTGCCATGTCGTCCGCGCACCCGCGGGAGCCACGTCACGGCCGCGCCGTCGTGTCCGCCCTTTCAGCCCTTTCAGCCATGTCGGCCAAAAACGGCCACGGATAGATGCCGCGGGCATGGCCGTCGCCGAAGAGGGCGCGGATGCCGTAGCCGGCGGCCTCGAGGCCGGTCAGCGTCAGGTCGGGCCGCGCATCGACACGACCGCCGTCGAGCCGGATCCTTCGGCATTCCGCGCACGGGCAATCGCCGCGCAACCGCGCATAACCGATGTGTTGCGTGCGGCCGTCCGGCCAGCGGAGCGTCAACGTGCGTGCAGCGTGATCGAGCGCGATTTCGGTCGGCGCGATCATCGCGACGCCTCGTCGATTTGCCGGATCGCGATTCGCACGGCTTTGCGCACTTCCGGGTCGTGATCCTCCAATGCGTGAGTGAGCGCGGCCAACGTTACGCGGTCGCGCAATTCACCCAGCGCAAGCGCGGCTTCCTTGCGCAGGTTGCTGATCGCATGCGACAGCAGTGCTGTGACGGCAGGCGCCGCCGCAGCATCGCGCAGCTGCCCGAGCGCACGCGCGGCACGCAAGCGCACCTGCCAGTAGTCGTCGTCGAGCGCGGCGGCGAGCGGGTCGCGCGCGGCCGCGACACGCAACTTGCCGAGCGTCGTGGCCGCTTCCTCGCGCACCTGCCATTCGTGGTCGCGCAGCGCGGCGAGCAGTGCGTCGATGGTGGCCGCATCGTCGGGTGCCGCGAACCCGATCGCGCCGACCGCGGCGCGTCGCACGTCCGCTGCGGCATCGGTGGTCGCGATGCGCGCGAGCGGCGGCAGCGCACGTGGGTCCCTGAGCCAGCCGAGCACCGCGACGGCTTCAGCGCGCACGGCGGCGTGTTCGGCATCGAGTGCGCGCAGCGCGGGCGCGAACGCGCCGGGGTCGCGCAACTCGCGCAATCCGCGCAGCACGGCGCGGCGCACGAACGACTCGGGCCGGTCGGCCCATCGGCACAGCACGGTACCCGATGCCGCGTCCTTCAGTTCGGACAGGCTCTGCGCGGCGGTGGCGCGTACACCTTCGTCCGGATCGAGCAATGCGCCGCACAGTGCGTCGACGACGTCGGGCTGCTCCCAAGCGCCGAGTACGCGCGCGGCCTCGCTGCGCACGTCGGCCGACGGATCGTCGCACAGTGCCGCAACGAATGACGGCACCAGATCGGATTCCTCGAGATCGGCAAGCTCGATCAGTGCGATGCGGCGCACGGATGCGTCGGGCGCGGCGAGGCGGACGGCGAGTGCGGCACGATCCGGATCGTGCGTGCCGGGCAACGAGGCGGTGAAGGAGAAAGCGGTCATGGGCAAAGGATCGGTTCGTTGAAAAAGCCGCTGCTCGCGGAGCGCGATGCATGGGCGGCACGGCGTGGCGATGCGAACCTGGCGAACGCCGGCCCGGCCGTCACGTCGCCGATGCACGGCCCGCACGGCCCGCACGGCCCGCACGGCCCGCACGGGCGGCACGACGACGACCGGCCGCGCGCGCTCAGCGCAGCAGGTAAGGGATGTCGACCTTGACCGCGCCGGTCGGGCAGTCGCGCTCGCACGGCATGCAGTACCAGCATTCGTCGAACTGCATGTAGGCCTTGCCCTTGGTCACGTCGATCGCGAGCAGGTCGAGCGGGCACACGTCGACGCAGACGGTGCAGCCCTTGTCGGCAATGCAGCGTTCCTCGTCGATCGTCACGGGCGCGCTGCTGCGCAGGAAGATGTCGTGCGGGGTATGGGGCACGGTAGGGCTCCTCAGAGGGCGGCCGCGAGCGCGGCGGGTTCGCGGATGCGCAGATTCGTGTAGGCGCCGCGATCGTCGTCGGCGAGCGGCACGATGTACGGCTCGACCGGGCGCTTCTCGCTGCGCATCGCGCCGTCGGCGTCCTTGCGCAGCCAGGTGTGGCAGAACCATTCGGCGTCGTTGCGATGCGGAAAGTCGACGCGATGGTGGTACAGCCCCCAGCGGCTCTCGGTGCGGAACAGCGAAGCGCGCGCGGCCATTTCCGCGCAGTCGCGGATCGCGCGCACCTCGGCGGCGCGCATCAGTTCGTGCGGATGGCTTGCCTTTATCTCTTCGATATCCTCAGTAATGGCGTCAAAGCGCTGGAGGCCGATTTCCATTTTTCGCGTCACCTTCGGCGGTTGCAGATAGTCGTTCACCATGCGGCGCAGCTTGTATTCGACCTGCGCCGGTGCCAGGCCGCGCTCGCGCAGCAGCGGGGCAAGCACGCGCTTGCGTTCGGCGTCGACCTGTTCGTCGTTTACCGGCGCATGCTCGCGGCCGGCCACGTAATCGGCCGCGTTCTGCCCGGCAAACCAGCCGTACGTAAATGCGCCGAGCATGTAGTTGTGCGGGACGGCCGCCATGTCGCCGGCCGCGTAAAGGCCGGGCACGGTCGTCTCCGCGCGTGCGTTCACGTACACACCGGACGCGCTGTGGCCGCTGCAGAAACCGATCTCGGAGATGTGCATCTCGACCATCTGGCTGCGGTAGTCGGTGCCGCGCCCCGCATGGAAGCGGCCGCGGCTCGGCCGCTCGTTCGTATGCAGGATCTGCTCGATGGTCTGGATCGTTTCCTCCGCGAGATGGTCGAGCTTGAGGAACACGGGGCCGTTGCCGCTTTGCAGTTCCTGATAGAACTCCCACATCATCTGGCCGCTCCAGTAGTCGCATTCGATGAAGCGTTCGCCCTTGCCGTTTGCGGTGAAACCGCCGAGCGGGCCGGTCACGTACGCGCACGCGGGGCCGTTGTAGTCCTTGATCAGCGGATTGATCTGGAAGCATTCGAGATTCGCGAGCGCGGCACCGGCGTGATAGGCCATTGCGTAGCCGTCGCCCGCGTTGGTGGGGTTCTCGTACGTGCCCATCAGGTAGCCCGAGGCCGGCAGGCCGAGGCGGCCGGCCGCGCCGCAGCAGAGAATCACGGCCTTCGCGCGGATCACGTGGAACTCGGCCGTGCGGCAGTCGAAGCCGAGTACGCCGCTCGCGCGGCCCAGTGCGTCGGTCAGCACGCGCGTCGCGACGATCCGGTTCGTGATCGCGATGCGTGCGCGCTTCAGTTGCCGGTACAGCACCTTCTTGATGTCGTGTCCTTCCGGCATCGGCAGCACGTACGAACCCATGTGATGGACCTTCTTCACCGCATAGTCGCCGGTGCCGTCCTTCTCGAACTTCACGCCCCAGCGGTCGAGCTGCTCGATCGTCGCGAAGCTGTGTGTCGCATACGCGTACACGGCTTCCTGGTCGACGATCCCGTCGTTGGCGATCGTGATCTCGCGCGTGTATTGCTCGGGCGTCGCATGCCCGGGAATCACCGCGTTGTTCAGGCCGTCCATCCCCATCGAGATCGCGCCACTGCGTTTCACGTTGGCTTTTTCGAGCAGCAGCACGCGCAGGGACGGGTCGCGCTCCTTCGCCTTGATCGCCGCCATCGGGCCGGCCGTGCCGCCGCCGACCACGACGATGTCGTATTCGAGCACATGGGTAGTCATCGTTGTTTCCTTGCAGGTTTGCGCGGTTTTTGCCGGTCGATGCGCAGCCGGTACTGGAAGGCATCGCCGCGGAAGTACAGGTATTCGTAGTCGATCGGTGCACCCGACGCGTCATGCGTGAGGCGCTCGATGCGCAGCACGGGGCTGCTGTCCTCGACCTGCAGCGCATCGACGATCTCGTCGTCGGCGAGGATCGCGTCGATCGACACGTCGGCATGGCCGAGCGGAATGCCGCAATCGTTTTCCAGCACGAGGAAGATGTCGCGGGTCGCGAGATCGGCACCGGCGAGGCGCTTGCCGAGCGCTTCTGGCACCCAGGTCTGTTCGAGCGACACGGGCTCGCGATTCAGCAGCCGCACGCGGTGAATCTCGACGAGCGGTGCGCCTTCCGGCACGTTCAGCTTCGTTGCGAGATGGCGGTCGGCCTTGACGGTGCGGACACTGCGCACCTGGTTGACGATCTCGTAGCCCATCGACGACATCGCCTCGGCGAAACCCTGCAGCGACGTCACGTTCTGGAATGCCTTCGGCTTCGACACGAAGGTGCCCTTGCCGTGCAGCTTGAACAGCAGTCCTTCCTTCTGCAGATCGCCGAGCGCCTGGCGCACCGTGATCCGGCTGACGCCGAACGCCGCGCAGAGTTCGTGCTCGGAAGGCATCCGGCTGTGCGGCGCATAGGTGCCGTCGAGGATGCGTGCGCGCAGCGTGTCCTTGATCTGCACGTAGAGCGGGGCCGCCGACAGCGGCACGACGTTGGGTGAGGTCATCGATCAACTTGTTATGACAAGATTGCTCGAGTGTAGTCAGCGCGATCGCGCGTCCCAACCAACGATTTCTGATTTCGACTTTCCGATTCCGGAAAAGCACGGCGGCAGGGGCGGACCGAACGGACGATCCGGCGTGCGGTGTCGATCCGATCCGCCCATGACGGGCGAAGTGGAGCGGCGGACAATCAAGGCAATTCGCAGGCGCATGTGTCGCGCGTGTCGATTTCCCGATGCGTCGCCCGTCGTATCCATGTCGACCGGGCATTGCGCCACGCGGGTAGCGCCCGGGTACCGAGGATTGCCGTAACGAAAAGGAGACATCCCATGCCGGATTCCCGATACCGCTGGGTCATCGTCGCCGCGGGCGGCTTGATGGGCTGCATCGCCATCGGCGCGATGTTTTCGCTGCCCGTTTTCCTGCGCGCGATCGCGCGCGACACCGGCTGGTCGATGACCGGCATTTCCGGCGCGATGACGCTCGGCTTCATCGCGATGGCCTTCGCGAGCATGGGGTGGGGCAGCCTGTCGGACCGCGTCGGCACGCGCCCGGTCGTCATGACGGGTGCCGTCCTGCTGTCGGCAAGCCTCGCGCTGGCGAGCCGCGCGCCGTCGCTGCTCGCGTTCCAGTTCACTTTCGGCCTCGCCGTCGGCGGTGCGACGGCCGCGATATTCGCGCCGATGATGGCATGCGTGACGGGCTGGTTCGACACGCACCGCAGCCTGGCGGTGTCGCTCGTGTCGGCCGGCATGGGGATGGCGCCGATGACGATGGCCCCGCTGGCCGCGTGGCTCGTGTCGGTGCGCGACTGGCGCACGTCGATGCTGCTGATTGCGACGCTGGCGGCCGTCGTGATGATTCCGGTGTCGCTGCTGGTGCGCCGGGCACCCGCGCTCGACGGCGCGAATGCGGCGCTGGCGGCCCCCGCGGCCCCCGCGCCGGCCGGTGACCCCGCGGCGATGTCGGTCGCGCACGCGCTGCGTTCGCCGCAGTTCATCGTGCTGCTGCTGACCAACTTCTTCTGTTGCGCGACGCATTCCGGCCCGATCTTCCATACGGTCAGCTACGCGGTGACGTGCGGGATTCCGTTGATCGTCGCGGTGTCGATCTACAGCGTCGAAGGGCTCGCCGGCATGGGCGGCCGGATCGTGTTCGGGATCCTGGGCGACCGCATCGGCGCGAAGCGCACGCTGGTGGCCGGGCTGTTTGCGCAGGCGCTCGGCGCGCTCGGGTACGACTTCGTGCGCACGCTCGACGGGTTCTACGCGGTCGCGACCCTGTTCGGCTTCATCTATGCGGGCGTGATGCCGCTGTATTCGGTGCTCGCGCGCGAGAATTTCCCGCTGCGGATGATGGGCACCGTGATCGGCGGCTGCGCGATGGCCGGCAGCCTCGGGATGGCCGCGGGCCCCGTGGCCGGCGGCCTGATCGTCGATACGTTCGGCAGCTATGGCTGGTTGTACGTCGGTTCGTTCGCGATCGGCGTCGGCGCGTTCCTGATGGCGATGATGTTCCGCCCGTTCGTGAAAGCGCGGCCGGACACGGCGGCCGCGTGAGCCGGCGGCGGAAACGCGGCGGCCTGAATTTCACCGTATCGGCGCGGCGCGGCCCGCGTTGCCACTGACAAAAAACAGGGCCGGCATTGTGTCCGTTCGCGGGTGTCTGGGCAGCCTGCAGCCCGCTGCGGCGCAGCAGCGCGGCAAATGATGCCGATCGGCACGCATGCGCCGCGATTCGGCCCCTAAAAACGCAATATCGAGCATATATTCGAAGGGCCTGTCATACCCGCGTCACCCTGCTAGAATTCGGCCTGCCGCATTGTTCCGATTGACTGATGAGATTGCTTGACGCCCTGGTCGAACAACGTATTGCCGCCGCCGCCGCGCGGGGCGAGTTCGACGATTTGCCGGGTACCGGCGCGCCGCAGGCGCTGGATGACGACCTGCTCGTGCCCGAGGAGGTGCGGGTGGCCAACCGTATCCTGAAGAATGCAGGCTTCGTGCCGCCGGCCGTCGAGCAATTGCGCGCGCTGCGCAACCTGCACGACGAAGTGCAGGCGGTCAGCGACCGTGCCGCGCGGTGCCGGCTGCAGGCGAAGATCCTCGCGCTCGACATGGCGCTCGAATCGCTGCGCGGCGGCCCGATGGTGATGCCGCGCGACTACTGCCGGCGCATCGCGGAGCGCCTGTGCGAGCGCGGGCTCGACGAAGCGTCCGCCGAAGCGGGGCCGATGTGACGTCCGACGCGCTGCATGACGCAGCCCGTCCGGCAGACACCCCGGCGGCCGAACCCGGCGCCGAGTCCCCCGTTCCCGAAGCTGCGCTCGTATCGGCGCGCGACCTGCATTTCATGCGTCTCGCGCAGGCCGCCGCCGAAGAGGCGCGCGCGGCCGGCGAAGTGCCGGTCGGTGCTGTGCTCGTGCGCGGCGACGAAGTGATCGCGCGCGGCTTCAACCATCCGATCGGTGGGCACGACCCGTCGGCCCATGCGGAAATGGCCGCGCTGCGCATGGCCGCGCAGCATCTGCAGAATTACCGGATGCCCGGCTGCGAGCTGTACGTGACGCTCGAACCGTGCCTGATGTGCGCGGGCGCGATCATGCATGCGCGTATCGCGCGGGTCGTCTTCGGCGCCGCCGATCCGAAGACGGGCGCCTGCGGCAGCGTGATCGACGCGTTCGCGAATCCGCAGCTGAACCACCATACCGAAGTGACCGGCGGCGTGCTCGCCGACGAGTGCGGCGCCGCGCTGAAGTCGTTCTTCGCCGAGCGCCGTCGCGCGCTGCGCGAAGCGCGGCTGGCCCGCGACGCCGAATCCGGTGCCTCATAGGCGCGCCCGCCGCCCCGGCCCGAGCCGGGCATGCACGGCTTCGTGAACCGGAGACGGTTCAGACCCTCTAAGCAGGTTTGACGACCCGACACCTTTCGCCATGTCCTTCCAGCCCGCCGCGTCCTACACCATCCGGCTGCTTGCGCCGTCCGGCTATCCGCACGACCCCGACGCGATCAACCGCGCGCTCGAGCGCCTCAGCACCGCACAGCACCGCATCGAGAACATCGAGGCGACGCAGCGGCGCTTCCAGCGGTTCGGCGGCACCGACGGCGAGCGGGCAGGCGACCTGAACCGTCTTGCCGATCCCGAGCGGCCGCTGCCGGACATCGCGCTGGCGGTGCGGGGCGGCTACGGCGCCGCGCGCATTCTGCACGGGCTCGACTATCGCGGGCTCGAACGCAGGCTGCGCGACCAGCCGGTCGCGCTCGTCGGCCACAGCGACTTCACGGCACTCCAGCTCGCGCTGTATGCGAAGGCACGCATCAAGACGTTCGGCGGCCCGATGCTGTCCGCCGATTTCGGCGCGGAAACGCCGAGCGACTTCACGATGCAGCACTTCTGGCAGACGCTGACGCAGCCGAGCACGACGATCATCGCCGACGCGCCGCAGGTGCAGAGCGTGAACGTGACGGGCACGCTGTGGGGCGGCAACCTCGCGATCCTCACGTCGCTCGTCGGCACGCCGTACATGCCCGACATCGAAGGCGGCATCCTGTTCATCGAGGACGTCAACGAGCAGCCGTTCCGGATCGAACGGATGATCTATCAACTGCACCTGTCGGGGCTGCTCGCGCGCCAGCAGGCGCTGGTGCTCGGCCAGTTCACCGGTGCGCGGCCGTTCGAGTACGACAACGGCTACGACATGCAGGCGATGATCGAGCAGGTGCGCGCGGTGGTCGGGATTCCGGTCGTCACGGGGCTCCAGTTCGGCCACGTGCCCGACCTGCTGACGCTGCCGTTCGGCGCGCACGCGCAACTGGTCGCGAATGCGCACGGGTTCCGGCTCACGCTGTCGGACTATCCGCACCTCGGCTGAGGTGCGCGCGATCGATCGAAAGGCGGGTTCCCCGCCTTTTTCTTTATGTAGGCACGCAACTAACGATCAAGTTTTTTCGTCGGCATCTGCAGTGCGATCGCCGAATCTTGCACCAGTTTTGTCAACAAAAATGCCGGAAGGGTATACGACGAGAAGGGCCTCTGTCGTACGTCTCAGCCTTGTCGTGCATGGATTCGACGCATCATGCACCGAACGGGGTCGCGTCGATGCACGCCGATTGTGCGCAATGCCGGAAAAGAATTGTTGACAATCTTTATGTCCGCCCTAGGATGAGGATCATCACACGATGCCGATCATGAACGAGCCCGAAGCCCACCTGTCCGGTGCAGCCAGCCCCGAAGCGATCGCCGAGCGGATCCGCACGGCGATCCTCGAGCATCGGCTCGCGCCTGGTTCGAAGCTGACGGAGGCGCAGCTGTGCGACGTATTCGGCGTGAAGCGCGGGGCGATCCGCCAGGCGCTTGCGCAACTCGCGACCGACAAGCTCGTCGAGCTCGAGCCGAACCGCGGTGCGTTCGTCGCGAGCCCGACGCTGCAGGACGTGCACGAGGTGTTCGAGATGCGCCGGATCATCGAGCTCGCCGTGGTCGAGCGGCTCGCGACCGGGCCCGGCGCGAAGCGGCTGAAGGGCGTCGCCGCGCTGATCGACAAGGAACGCAAGGCGTTCGAGCGGCACGACTTCGCGGCGTGGATCCGGCTGTCGGGCGAATTCCACACGGCGCTCGCCACGCTGATGGGCAATGCGACGCTCAGCGAGTGCCTCGAAGGGCTCGTCGCACGCTCGACGCTGATGTCGGCGCTGTACGAATCGCACGGGCGCAGCCCGTGCTCGTGCGACGACCACGACGAGATCCTCGCCGCGCTGGAGGCGGGCGATCCGAAGCGGGCGGTGACGCTGATGGCGCACCACCTGCAGCATGTCGAACTGAAGATGCTGGACCGGCCCGCACAAGGGCAGGTCGATTTGCGCGAAGTGTTCGGCGGCGCCTGAGCGGCGACGCGAACCCGGCCGCGCGCCACAGAACGAGCGAAATGCAGGCCCGCGGCGTTTGCCGCGGGCCGCTGGTCCGACTCCGGGCGTCTATCCGGAGCGATATCGATGACGGTGGAGCGGCCATCCGGTCGCGTCAAGGAGAAGTCATGGCTCAGTTCAGTGTGGCGCACGATAGCGCCTATCCGGCGGATGAAGGCGGCGAGGGCGGCGACCCGACGCTGCCGAAGGGTTACAGCGAACGTCTGTACAACGAAGATTTGGCACCCCTT
This sequence comes from Burkholderia sp. LK4, assembly GCF_001043615.1. NCBI lineage: Bacteria > Pseudomonadati > Pseudomonadota > Betaproteobacteria > Burkholderiales > Burkholderiaceae > Burkholderia > Burkholderia sp. LK4. Next base: position 200,467 of record NZ_LDUL01000010.1, on the reverse strand, counting down.
AAAAACCAGACATGGGGTTCGTACAATATCTTCGCGTTCTGGATGTCGGATGTGCACAGTGTGGGCGGCTACGTGTTCGCGGGCAGCCTGTTCGCGCTCGGGCTGACGAGCTGGCAGGTGCTGATCGCGCTGATCGTCGGCATCAGCCTCGTGAACGTGCTGTGCAACCTGATCGCACGGCCGAGCCAGCAGATCGGCGTGCCGTATCCGGTCGCGTGCCGCGCGACGTTCGGCGTGCTCGGCGCGAACGTGCCGGCCGTGATTCGCGGGCTGATCGCGATCGCGTGGTACGGCATCCAGACCTATCTCGCGTCGAGCGCGCTCGTGATCGTCGTGCTGAAATTCTTCCCGCAATGGCTGCCGTACGCGGACGTCCATCGCTACGGCTTCCTCGGGCTGTCGGCGGTCGGCTGGGCCGGCTTCATGCTGCTGTGGGTGCTCCAGGCGTTCGTGTTCTGGAACGGGATGGAGACGATCAAGAAGTTCATCGACTTCGCGGGCCCGGCCGTCTACGTCGTGATGTTCATCCTCGCCGGCTACATGGTGTGGCGCGCGGGCTGGCGCAACATCGGCATCAACCTCGGCGGCGTCAAGTATCACGGCGCGGAAGTGATTCCGGTGATGATCACGGCCGTGTCGCTGGTCGTGTCGTACTTCTCCGGGCCGATGCTGAACTTCGGCGATTTCTCGCGCTACTGCCGCTCGTTCGGCGAGGTGAAGCGCGGCAATTTCTGGGGGCTGCCGGTCAACTTCCTCGCGTTCTCGCTCGTCACGGTGATCACGACGGCAGCGACCTTGCCCGTGTTCGGCGAACTCATCACCGACCCGGTCGAGACGGTCGGCCGCATCGACCATCCGACCGCGGTGATCCTCGGCGCGCTGACGTTCACGATCGCGACGATCGGCATCAACATCGTCGCGAACTTCGTGTCGCCCGCATTCGACTTCTCGAACGTCGCGCCGCGCCTGATCAGCTGGCGCGCGGGCGGGATGCTCGCGGCCATCGCGTCGATCTTCATCACGCCGTGGAACCTGTTCAACAACCCGGCCGTGATCCACTACACGCTCGACGTGCTCGGCGCGTTCATCGGCCCGCTGTACGGCGTGCTGATTGCGGACTTCTACCTCGTCAAGCGCGGCCGGCTCGTGCGCGACGACCTGTACACGATGTCGGAAAGCGGGACGTACTGGTACACGGGCGGCGTGAACCGCCGCGCGCTCGCCGCGCTGTTGCCGGCCGCGGTGATCGCGATCGTGTGCGTGATGGTGCCGGGCTGGCAGGGCGTCGCGAACTTCTCGTGGTTCATCGGCGCGGGGCTCGGCTTCGTGTTCTACCGGCTGCTCGTGAACACGAAGGCCTGAGGAGCGTGCGATGAAGATCCGGCTGATCAATCCGAATACGACGCAGCGGATGACCGACGCGATGGGCCGCTGCGCGCGCGAGGTCGCGGCCGCCGGCACGGAGATCGTGGCGGTGAGCCCGCCGATGGGGCCGCCGTCGATCGAAGGGTATTACGACGAGGCGCTCGCGACACCGGGGCTGCTTGCCGAGATCGCGCAAGGCGAGCGCGACGGCTGCGACGCATACGTGATCGCGTGCTTCGGCGATCCGGGCCTGTACGCGGCGCGCGAACTCGCGCGCGGGCCGGTGATCGGCATTGCCGAGGCCGCGATGCATGCGGCGAGCGTGCTCGCGCCCGGCTTCTCGGTCGTCACGACGCTCGCGCGCACCTGCGGGATGGCGTGGCACCTCGCGGAGCGCTACGGAATGAAGCGGTTCTGCCGCAACGTGCGCGCGACCGACGTCGCCGTGCTCGAGCTCGACCGGCCGGGCTCGGCCGCGCGGCGGATCATCGTCGACGAATGCCGGCGCGCGCTCGACGAGGACGGTGCCGACGCGATCGTGCTCGGCTGCGCGGGGATGGCCGAGTTCGCGCACGAAATCGAGCAGCAGATCGGCGCGCCGGTGGTCGAGGGCGTCACCGCGGCGGTCAAGTGGGCCGAGGCGCTCGTCGCGCTGCGCCTCGCGACGGCGAAGCGCGGCGATTACGCGCGCCCGCTGCCCAAGCGCTACGACGGCGCGTTCGCCCGCTTCAGCCCGCCGGACGGGGACGAGGCAGAGCCGGCCCCGAATTTGCCGCAACCGCACATACACACCGTCTGACACGCACTATCTGCGCCGCTGTATGGGCGCGTATGGGCGTTTTCGCTACACTGGGCCGTCATCGCATCGGCCCGCGCGGCCGGCCTGCGGCACCCGCGCGGTCGATGCGAACCCATTATTTCAGCGAGCTTTCGCCGCACTTCGAACCATGTCACTCGATCCCAACTATCCTCGCGACCTGATCGGCTACGGCCGCCATCCCGTGCAGGCGAACTGGCCGGGGCGCGCCCGCGTCGCCGTGCAATTCGTGCTGAACTACGAAGAGGGCGGCGAGAACTGCGTGCTGCACGGCGATCCGGGCTCCGAGCAGTTCCTGTCCGAAATCGTCGGGGCGGCCGCGTATCCCGACCGCCACATGAGCATGGAGTCGATCTACGAGTACGGTTCGCGGGCCGGCGTGTGGCGCATCCTGCGCGAATTCGAGAAGCGCGGGATGCCGCTGACGGTATTCGGCGTCGGCATGGCGATCGAACGTCACCCGGAGCTCGCGCGCGCGTTCGTCGAGCTGGGTCATGAGATCGCGTGCCACGGCTGGCGCTGGATCCACTACCAGAGCATGACGCCGGAACTCGAGGCCGAACACATGCGCCTCGGGATGGAAGCGATCGAGCGCGTGACGGGCGAGCGCCCGCTCGGCTGGTACACCGGCCGCGACAGCCCCAACACGCACCGTCTCGTCGCGGAATACGGCGGTTTCCTGTACGACTCCGACAACTACGGCGACGACCTGCCGTTCTGGATGGGCGTCGAAGTGTCGGGCGGCAAGACGTCGCCGCAGCTGATCGTGCCGTACACGCTCGACACGAACGACATGCGCTTCGCGACGCCGCAGGGCTTCAACACCGGCGATCATTTCTTCGACTACCTGCGCGACGCGTTCGACGTGCTGTACGCGGAGGGCGACGAGGCGCCGAAGATGCTGTCGATCGGCATGCACTGCCGGCTGCTCGGCCGGCCGGGCCGTTTCCGCGGGCTGCAGCGTTTCCTCGATCACATCGAAAAGCACGATCGCGTATGGGTGACGCGCCGTGTCGATATCGCGCGTCACTGGCGTGAACATCATCCGTATCAGCCCAATCATCGAAACGAAGGGAAAGCATGAAGGCGATGCGCTACACGTTGGATCAACTGAACACGATGGCGCCGAGCGCATTTGTCGCGGCGCTGTCGGGGATCTTCGAACATTCGCCGTGGGTGGCCGAAGTCGCCGCCGGCGAGCGGCCGTTCGCGAGCATCGACGCGCTGCACAAGACGATGTCGGGTGCCGTGGAATCGGCCGGCGAAGCGCGCCAGCTCGCGCTGATCAACGCCCACCCGGAACTGGCCGGCAAGGCCGCCGTGCGCGGCGAGCTGACGGCCGAGTCGACGCGCGAGCAGAGCGGCGCGGGCCTCGACCAGTGCACGCAGGAAGAGTTCGACAAGCTGCTGACGCTGAACCGCACGTATCGCGAGAAGTTCGGCTTCCCGTTCATCCTCGCGGTGCGCGGTTATGACCGGCACGGCATCATCGCGAACTTCGAGTCGCGCGTGAATCATTCGCGCACCGAGGAACTGCGCGCGAGCCTCGACCAGATCTACCGGATCGCGCGCTTTCGCCTCGACGACCTGATCGACGCCTGACACCGCAGTACGGCCCGCTGCGTCGCAGCGGCCGGATCGCCTCACTGAAACAAGGAAACATCATGGCTGTTCCGCTTCTCGACCCCAACGCACCCGAATTCACGCGGCGCTACGTGAATCTTGCCGATCCGCGTCTCGGTGCGCAGGCGCTCGAGGCCAGCGACGATTTCTTCGCGCCGAAGGACCGGATGCTGAACCCCGAGCCGGCCGTCTTCATTCCCGGCAAGTACGACGACCACGGCAAGTGGATGGACGGCTGGGAAACGCGCCGCAAGCGCACGACGGGCTACGACTGGTGCATCGTCAAGCTCGCGCGCCCGGGCGTGATCAAGGGCTTCGACATCGACACGAGCCACTTCACCGGCAACTTCCCGCCGGCCGCGTCGATCGAGGCCGCGTTCGTGGCCGACGGCGCGCCGACGCATGCGACCGAGTGGGTCGAGATCGTGCCGTCGACGACGCTGCAGGGCAACAGCCATCACTATGTCGACGCGAGCGACGCGCGTGCGTTCACGCACCTGCGCGTGAACATCTACCCGGACGGCGGCATCGCGCGCCTGCGCGTGTACGGCCAGCCGCAGCTCGACTGGGCCGGCGCGAGCGCGACCGAGCAGTTCGACCTCGCGGCGATGGAAAACGGCGGTTACGTGGTGGCCGCAAACAACCAGCACTTCGGCGTCGCGTCGAACCTGCTGCTGCCGGGTCGCGGCGTGAACATGGGCGACGGCTGGGAAACCCGCCGCCGCCGCGAACCAGGCAACGACTGGGCGATCATCGCGCTCGCGCAGCCGGGCGTGATCCGCAAGATCGAAGTCGATACCGCGTTCTTCAAGGGCAACTATCCGGATCGCTGCTCGATCCAGGCCGCGTACGTGTCGGGCGGAACGGACAGCTCGCTGATCACGCAGTCGATGTTCTGGCCGGTGCTGCTCGGCGAACAGAAGCTGCAGATGGACAAGCAGCACTACTTCGAACAGGAGATCGCGTCGCTCGGCCCCGTCACGCACGTGCGACTGAACATCATTCCGGACGGCGGCGTGTCGCGCCTGCGTCTGTGGGGGACGCTCGACAAATGAAGACGCTTGTCATCGAACCGCTGACAAAGGAAGCGTTCGCGCCGTTCGGCGACGTGATCGAAACGGAAGGGGCAAAGCAGATCCCGATCAACCTCGGCACGACGATCCGCTTCCACGATCTCGCGAAAGTCGACGTGACCGACGAAGACGGCCGCACGCTCGTCAACCTGTTCCGCGGCCAGCCGCGCACGCTGCCGTTCGAAGTGAAGATGCTGGAGCGGCACCCGCTCGGCAGCCAGGCGTTCGTGCCGCTGAACGACCAGCCGTATCTCGTCGTCGTGGCGCCCGCGGGCGATCTCGATCCGGCGAAGATCCGCGCGTTCGTGACGAGCGGGTGGCAGGGCGTCAACTATGCGAAGGGCGTGTGGCATCACCCGCTGATCGCGCTCGGCGGCGTCAGCGACTTCATCGTCGTCGATCGCGGCGGCGACGGCCTGAACCTGAACGAGCAGGACCTGCAGGAATCGCTGTGGCTCACCGACGAGGCGCTGCACGCGCTGACGGCCTGAGTCGTCGCCGGCGGTTCTGCCATTCCCGGTCCAAAACCCGCGCACGCTGCGCGGGTTTTTTCATGGTGCGACGCGATTCAGGTCGCCGCGGTCTTGCGCGCGTCGCGCGAACCGTGGGCGCCGCGGCGCCGGTTCGCGACCGGCGCATGCTCGGCGATCAGCCCGGCGGCCCAGTCGATGAAGACACGCAGCTTCGCGCTGACGTGCCGGTTCGGCGGGAACGCGACGTACATCGGCATCGGTTCGAGCTGCCATCGCTCGAACAGCGGCACCAGTTCGCCACGGGCGCGATGCACGCCGGCCATGTAGTCGGGCAGCCACAGAATGCCCAGCCCGGCGAGGCCGGCCTCGAGGTACGCATTGCCGTCGTCGACCGCGAGCACGTAGCGTCCGCGCACGGTGATCCGCTCGCCGCCGCATGCCATCGCAAACGGCAACGGCTTGCCGGTGCGCGCCCACAGGAACCCGACGATCCGGTGATGCGAGTCCTCCAGCTCGTCCGGATGAGCCGGCGTGCCGGCACGCGCGAGATAGGCCGGCGATGCGTACACGCCGAGCCGCAGGTCGCCGACATGCCGCGCGACCAGCGAGCGGTCGGTCGGCTCGCCGCCGCGCACGACGCAGTCGACGTTTTCGCCGATCACGTCCACCACGCGGTCGCTCACGCCCATGTCGAGCTGGATGTCCGGATAGCGCGCGTGGAACACGGGCAGCGCGGGGATCAGGATCAGGCGCGCGAACGGGCTCGGCACGTCCACGCGCAGCCGCCCGCGGGGCGTCGCGGACGCCGCGGACAGGCTGGTTTCGGCATCGTCCATGTCGGCCAGCAACCGCACGACGCGGTCGTAGTACGCGGCGCCGTCCGCGGTGACGACAACCTTGCGCGTCGTGCGGTTGAACAGCTTCACGCGCAGCCGTGCCTCGAGCTGCTGCACGAGTTGCGTGACGGTGGTGCGGCTCATGTGCAGTGTCTCGGCGGCCTTCGTGAAGCTGCCGGCTTCCACCACGCGGGCGAATGCCTGCATTGCGTCGAATCGATCCATCGGGTCAGGGCTCCGCATCGGTCGGGAATTGTTTGGGGCGCGCAAACAGTGTTGGACAGGGTTGCCGGTTTATTCACCGCGCCACGGTCCTTAAAGTGCCTTCATCGTCGATGCCGGGGCGGTTTCGCCCCACCAACCGAAGGAGGTGCTGAATGGTAAAGCGTAGCGTGGTTTTTCCGCCCGGTCGGCGGGCACTGTACGAGCGCAACCGCTATTCGCCGGCGCTGCGCTCGAACGGCTTCCTGTTCGTGTCCGGGCAGGTGGGCAGCCGCGAGGACGGCTCGCCTGAACCGGAACTGGGCGCGCAGGTCCGCCGCGCGTTCGACAACCTGAACGCGGTACTGCGCGCGGCCGGCTGCACGTTCGGCGACGTCGTCGACGTGACGGTGTTCCTCGTGGATCCCGAAGCGACGTTCGAGCGGATCTGGGAGATCGTCCCCGAGTACTGGGGCGACGCGCCTTATCCGACGCTGACTGCCGTCGGCGTGACCTGGTTGTACGGCTTCCAGTTCGAGATCAAGGCGATCGCGCGGCTGCCGGAGACCGTCGACGGGTGAGCCATGCCCGACACGGGGCCCGCGCGTCACGGCGCGACGGGCATCTCCTGTTCATACGCACGATGCAGCAGCGCGACGAGCGACGACGAGTCCGGCAGCGTCGCCGTGCCGAACCGTCGCACGGCGACACCGGGTGTCCACGAGTTCATCACGACGGCGCCGGCCATCGATGGCAGATCGGCCGGCGTCAGTTCGCGATCGCGCTGTGCGACGCCCAGGCGTGCCAGTTGCCGGCGCACGATGCGCATCGTGACGCCGCCGAGCATGTCCGCCACCGGCCACACAACCGTGTCGCCGGTCCAGAACGCCAGATTCCAGATCGATCCTTCGCTGATGCGCCCGTGGCGATCGACGAATGCCGCATCGTCGAATCCCTGCGCGATCGCGCGGCGCAGGAAGTGTGTCTTGGCGACTTCGCCGACATGCTTGATTTCCGGCAGCACGCGCTCGTATTCGAACAGCGCGAGATCGAGCGGGCCCGCCGGCCCCGACGACGGCGCGGCGGTGCGCACCAGCACGTCGAGCGTTTCGTCGTCGCGCGGTGCGACGAATTCACCCGTCGTCGCATGCACGGTCGCCGTCAGCGACAGCGCCGACGGCGCGCGCTCGAGCGCAGCGCGCAGGAGCGCGCGAATCCGGTCGTCGGGCAGCGCCTGGCCGAACAGTGCGTTCGACGCATCGTGCAGCCGTGCGAGATGCAGGTCGAGGCCGCGTACGCGGCCGTCGCGCACCTGCATCGCGGTGAAATGCGCGTGGCCCGCGAATGCGAGCGGCGCGAGCGCGTCCGGGGTGGCGGCACCGCCGTTGAGCTGAACGACGGACGGGAACGGGGCAACGGTCATCGGCGGATCTCCGGGTTCGGTCGCGAGCGGGGGGCGGCTCGCGGCATCGTCAAGAAAGTCTATTGTTTGCAGATTGATGGCATCTTGAAAAACGAGTAGTTTTGGAACGGTCATCAAATCCGGTTTGAAGATCGATGGAACGCATGTGGCCCGGTACGCGCGCGCTGAGGACGTTCGATGCGGCGGCGCGGCACCTGAATTTCTCGCGGGCGGCCGACGAGGTCGGGCTGACGCCGGCGGCAGTCAGTCATCAGATCAAGGAAATCGAGGCTCAGCTCGACGTCGTACTGTTCGTCCGCACGAGCCGCAGCATCCGGCTGACGCCGGCCGGCGTCGTGCTGGCCGCCGCGGCCGCCGATGCGCTGGCGGGCCTGCAGCGCGCGACGGCCCGGGCGCGGCGCATCGCGCGGGAGCAGACGGAGTTGCGCGTGTCGGTCGGCGCGCGTTTCGCGACGCACTGGTTGCTGCCGCGCCTGCCGCGTTTCAGGGCCGCGCATCCGGCGTTCGAGCTGACGTTCGACATCACCGACCGGTTGCGCGATTTCGACGACGACGACGTCGATGTCGCGATCCGCTTCGGCACCGGGCGTTATCGCGACGCGTGCGCGCAGCGCCTGTTCGATACGTCGGTCGTCGCGGTCTGCGGCCCGGCACTGCTGTCGGCCGGGCCGCCGTTGCGCAAGCCGCGCGATCTGCTGCGCCATACGCTCTGCCATGTCGACTGCGAAGTCGACGGCGTGACCTGGCCGCGCTGGTCGGCGTGGATGGCCGCGGCCGGCGTCGACGGTTTCGACGACAGCCGGTGCGTGTCGTTTCCGGATTCGAGCCACGTCGTGCAGGCCGTGACGGACGGCACGGCGGTCGGTCTTGCGGAACCGCACATGATCGCGCGCGATCTCGCGGAAGGGCGCGTCGTGCAGCTGTTCGACGTGAACGTCGGGGTGGCGCCGGGCCTTGCGTATCACGTCGTGTATCCCGAACGCACGCAGGACGATCCGCGCATCGTCGCACTGCGCGGCTGGCTCGCGGACGAAGTCGCGACGATGCGCGCGTAGTTGCAGCTGTGGCAGCGGCGGCGCATGCTATCGTGCCCGCACCTCCACCGCACGATGCCCGGTTCCGGGCGTGTTCTTCCGATGAGCCAACCTGAAAACGACCTCGCAATCCTGCTGAGCACGATGCAGCCCGAACTGCATCCGGGTGCGTTCGCCTTCGTGTCGCTGCCGGCCGATGCAGACGTATCGTTATCCGAAGTCATTGCGACGTTCCGCGAAGCGGAAGGGCTGACGGTCGTGGTCGACGAGGAAACGGCTGCACGTCGCGGCTGGCCGGTGCTGTTCCGCTCGGCCTGGATCACGCTGACCGTGCATTCCGACCTGGCGGCCGTCGGCCTCACGGCGGCGTTCGCGCGGGCACTCGGCGCGGCCGGCATCAGCTGCAACGTGATGGCGGCCGCGTACCACGATCACATCTTCGTGCCGTTCGACGACGGCCCGCGCGCGCTCGATGCGCTCGTCGCGCTCCAGCGCGGCGCGACGCGCGGCTGACGCGCGCAGGGCATCCGGGCCGCGCCAAAAAAAACGGGCCCGTCACCGGGCCCGAGAACGGAGAGGATTGCACCGGGCACTCACACCCGGCGCGCGGCGGCTTATTTGTTCGCGCCACCCTCGAACCAGGCGGCGAGCTTCGTCCGCTCGTCGTCGGTCATGTGTGTGACGTTGCCGATCGGCATCGCCTTCAGGCGCACGGCCTGTTCGTAGATACGCTGTGCGTTCTTCGACACTTCGTCCGGCGTGTCGAACATCACGCCCGCGGGCGCGCTGCCCATCAGCGTCGGCTTCGACGAGTGGCACTCGACGCAGCGTTGCTGCAGGATCGGCATGATGTCGTTGATCACGATCTTCGGTGCGTTGGCCGCTTGCGCTTCCGGCGCGACCGGCTTCGGCATCGTCCAGACCAGCGCACCCGACAGCAGTGCGACGCCGCCGATCGGCAGGTACCACAGCTGCTTGCCGCGGTGACGCATCACGAAGAACTGGCGGATCAGCGCGCCGGCCAGCATGATCAGCACGAGCACGACCCAGTTGAACTTGTTCGTGTAGGTCATCGCGTAGTGGTTCGACAGCATCGCGAACACGACCGGCAGCGTGAAGTACGTGTTGTGCACCGAGCGCTGCTTGCCGCGCTTGCCGTAGATCGGGTTCGGCTCTTCGCCCTTGAGCATCTTGTCGACCATCTTGCGCTGGCCGGGGATGATCACGAAGAACACGTTCGCCGACATGATCGTCGCGAGCATCGCGCCGACGATCAGGTAGGCGGCACGGCCCGCGAAGATATGGCACGCGAGGTAGGCGGCGGCGACCACGTAGATGCCGACGCAGATGCCGAGCACGCGGTCGTTGGTGCCGAGGATGCGGCACAGCGAGTCGTAGACGATCCAGCCGGCCGCGAGGAAGCCGAGTGCGGACGCGACGGCGACCACCGGGCCCATGTCGAGCACGCTCTTGTCGATCAGGTAGGTGTTCGGTGCGAGCAGGTACAGCACGAAGAACAGCGAGAAGCCCGACAGCCAGGTCGTGTACGACGGCCACTTCGACCAGTGCAGGTCATCCGGCATTTCCGGCGGGGCGACCGTGTACTTCTGCATGTTGTAGAAACCGCCGCCGTGGACATGCCACAGCTCGCCGAACACACCGCGCTTGCGCTGGTTCGGGTCGGTCGGCGGTTTCAGGCTGTTGTCGAGCGCGACGAAATAGAACGACTCGCCGATCCACGCAATGGCGACGATGACGTGCAGCCATCGCAGCGCGAGGTTCAGCCAGTCGGTGATGAAGCCTTCCATGAAACTCCTCCAGACTCAAATCGTTTGTTTGATGCGGGCGCTGATTCGAATGTCAGCTGCCGCGATAGGTGCTGTACGACCACGGCGACACGAGCAGCGGCACGTGGTAGTGCGAAGCGGTGTCGGCGATGCCGAAGCGCAGCACGACGCGGTCGACGAAACGGGGTTCGGGCACCTTCACGCCGAGCGACGCGAAGTAGTCGCCGGCATGGAACACGAGTTCGTATTCGCCGGCGGCGAGCGCGGCGCCTTCGAGCAGGGGTTCGTCGCAGCGGCCGTCGCTATTGGTCAGCACGGTCTTGATCGCGCGGCGCGATTCGCCGTCCAGCGCGTAGAGGTCCACCTTGATTGCCGCGCCGGGACGGCCGTGCGCCGTATCGAGTACGTGGGTAGTGAGCTTTCCCATTCGTTGAGTCCTTGTGTGAATGCGAGGTTCGGCGGCGACTCGATCCATTGACTGTGCGGCGGATCGAGGCTCCACGTCACGTGGCTACATACCCGTCGGCGAGATTGAAGCGAGCGCCGTGCAGGCATTGTAAAAAGGTTCCCCGCGCAAATACGGGCGCGATATCAAAGATAATGCGCCGCGCATGAGCGGCTGTCGACGGTACGGCGGACACCGCTTCCGGCGCGCTTTTCGGGTGTTTCCGGCCTTCCGCCGGGCGGTGCGCGGCGTACCATATCGAAACCGTGAAGCGCGGTATTCCGGATCGCGCATTGTGTGCGGCGCGTGCTTGGGCGATCCTCCCGCCGTGCGCGTCGGCCTGTGGCCCGCGCGTACCCCGAAGACGGCGAGCACGCCGGGTAACCGGGCCAGGGCGTTCGAACGGACGCAGGCACCGGAGCGTGCCGCGATTCAGCGTTCGAACGGCTGTGTGACCGCCACCAGGATCAGCGCCTGGGGCAGACCGACGCGGAGAACGCATGAACCTTGAGCAGCACGCTGGCGCACGCGCGCCGAACCCTTCCTCATCCCGCCCGAAAACCCTGCTGGTCAAGCACGCCGACGTGCTCGTGACCATGGACGACACGCGCCGCGAGCTGCGCGACGCCGGGCTCTACATCGAAGACAACCGGATCGTCGCGGTCGGCCCGAGCGCCGAGCTGCCCGACACGGCCGACGAAGTGCTGGACCTGCGCGGCCACCTCGTGATCCCGGGGCTCGTGAACACGCACCACCACATGTACCAGAGCCTGACGCGCGCGGTGCCGGCCGCGCAGAATGCCGAACTGTTCGGCTGGCTCACGAACCTGTACCGGATCTGGGCGCACCTGACGCCCGAGATGATCGAGGTGTCGACGCTTACCGCGATGGCCGAGCTGCTGCAGTCGGGCTGCACGACGTCGAGCGATCACCTGTACATCTACCCGAACGGCAGCCGCCTCGACGACAGCATCGGCGCCGCGCAGCGGATCGGCATGCGCTTTCACGCGAGCCGCGGCTCGATGAGCGTCGGCCAGCGCGACGGCGGGCTGCCGCCCGATTCGGTCGTCGAGCGCGAGCCCGAGATCCTGCGCGACACGCAGCGCCTGATCGAGACCTATCACGACGAAGGCCGCTACGCGATGCTGCGCGTGGTGGTCGCGCCGTGCTCGCCGTTCTCGGTGAGCCGCGAGCTGATGCGCGACGCGGCCGTGCTGGCGCGCGAATACGGCGTGTCGCTGCACACGCACCTCGCGGAGAACGTCAACGATATCGCGTACAGCCGCGAGAAGTTCGGGATGACGCCGGCCGAATATGCGGAAGATCTCGGCTGGGTCGGCCACGACGTGTGGCATGCGCACTGCGTGCAGCTCGACGATGCGGGCATCGGCCTGTTCGCGCGCACCGGCACCGGCGTCGCGCACTGTCCGTGCTCGAACATGCGGCTCGCGTCGGGCATCGCGCCGGTGAAGAAGATGCGTCTCGCGGGCGTGCCGGTCGGCCTTGGCGTCGACGGCTCCGCGTCGAACGACGGTGCGCAGATGGTCGCGGAAGTGCGGCAGGCGCTGCTGCTGCAACGGGTCGGTTTCGGGCCCGATGCGATGACCGCGCGCGAAGCGCTCGAGATCGCGACGCTCGGCGGCGCGAAGGTGCTGAACCGCGACGATATCGGCGCGCTGAAGCCCGGCATGGCCGCCGACTTCGCCGCATTCGACCTGCGCCAGCCGCTGTTCGCGGGCGCGCTGCACGATCCGGTCGCGGCGCTGGTGTTCTGCGCGCCGTCGCAGACGGCGTACACGGTGGTGAACGGGAAGGTGGTGGTGCGGGAGGGGCGGCTGGCGACGCTCGATCTGCCGCCTGTCATCGCGCGGCATAACGCGCTGGCGCAGGCACTCGTGGAGGCGTCGCGCTGATGCCGTGAGCGGGAGAGTGCGCCGCGCGCTGCACGGGCGCGTGGCGGCCGAGGCCGGGATCCGTCACGCGCGGCCGCACGAGGCCACTTCGGGCCACTTCGGGCCACGCCGCAGCGGCGTGGCCGGCGCGCACGTCGTGCGCGCTTACGCTTCGATCAGCGTGCGGGTGGCTTCGGCGACGAGGCTGCGCAGCCAGCGCACTTCGTCGGAGTAGTGGCAGCGCTCGTGCCACAGCTGGTAGTACTGCATCGGCGGGAAGTCGAGCGGTGCCGGCACGACCGACAGCGGCAGGAACTTCGCGTAGTGATCGGCGAACAGGCGCGTCGTCGTGAAGATCAGGTCGGATTTCACGAGCACGTACGGCGCGAGGTTGAAGTACGGCAGCGTGACGACCACGTGGCGCTTCAGGCGTTCGCGCGCGAGATGCACGTCGATCGCGCCGCGCTGGCCGACCGAGTACGGCGTCGGCGCGAGATGCGGCGCGTTCAGGTACTGGTCGAGCGTGAGCCCGCCACGCTTCGCGAACGGGTGCGTGTTGCTCATCAGGCAGACGATTTCGTCGACGAACAGGTTCGACAGATGCAGCTGCTCGGGCGGTTCCGGCCAGTTGCCGACGACGATGTCGAGCTTGCCGTCCTCCAGCGCGAGCTCGTAGTCGAATGCGGGGCCGAGCGAATGGAACTCGAGCGTCGCGTTCGGCGCGGCCAGGCGAAAGCGCTCGACGACGGTCGGCACGAACAGCACGTTCAGGTAGTCGGGGCAGCCGATCCGGTAGCAGCGGATCGACGTGGCCGGGTCGAAGTTGTGCTGCTGGAACTTGATCCGTTCGATTTCACGCAGCGCGTTCTGCACGGGCTCGAGCAGGCGCAGCCCGTATTCGGTCGGCACCATGCCGGACTTGCCGCGCACCAGCAGCGGATCGCCGGTGATGTCGCGCAGGCGCCGCAGCGCGGCACTGATCGCCGGTTGCGACTGGTTCAGTTTGACGGCCGCGCGCGTGACGCTGCGCTCCATCAACAAGGTGTGCAAGACGCGCAAGAGGTACGTGTCGATCGCCTCGCGTTGCTGACTCATGATTTCTCCGGGTTATATGTCTGGGCTGATCGAGGGGTACTGTGGGTATATCGTTTTTAATATGAACGAAAGTCAGCGTCAAGAGATGGATACCCGCAGGCACCCGCCGGCCGGGCCTCGACAAGGGGCCTGAACGGGGCTGCAAGCGGGCGCGCCGCGCCGCGCGGAGGCACGTGTAGCGCGACTCCGGATCGCGGCGCGGCGTGGGATGCGACGGGCGCGTCAGTCGTCGATGCGCATGCCGACCTTCAGCGTCACCTGCCAGTGAACCACCTGGTCGCCTTCGATGTGGCCGCGCGTTTCGGTCACCTGGAACCAGTGCAGGTTGTGCAGCGTCTTGCCGGCTTTCGAGATCGCGTTGCGGATGGCGTCGTCGCTCGATTGCTGTGACGAACCGGTCAGTTCGATCATCTTGTACACGTGGTCGCTCATGATGCGCTCCCTGGGATATCGGCATATGTCGCCGGTGCAGGTCGCGTTCCCGAAGCGGCGCCGCGCGTGCCCGGCTTCTTGAGTGATAGGTATGATGGGCGGCAAGTGCAACCCATATCGGAGACGAGGAACATCGTGGAAGTCGGATTTTGCGGACCGGGATTGATGGGCGCGCCGATGATTCGGCATTTGCTGGCGGCCGGGCATCGGGTCAGCGTGTGGAATCGCTCGCGCGACAAGGCCGAGGCGCTCGTGAAGGATGGCGCGCAGGTGGCCGGCACGCCGCGTGAACTGGCGGAGCGCGTCGATACGGTATTCGTGTGCGTGCTCGACGGCCGCGCGGTGGGCGACGTCGTGTTCGGCGAGCACGGGCTGCTGGCCGGCGATGCCGCCGCGCGTCGCCTGCAACGCATCGTCGATCATTCGAGCATCCCGCCCGCCGCGACGCGCGATTACGCGGCGCGCGCGGCTGCACTCGGCGTCGGCTGGATCGATGCGCCCGTATCGGGCGGCGTGCCCGGTGCGCAGGCCGGCACGCTCGCGGTGATGGCCGGCGGCCGCGCGGCCGATCTCGACACGGTGCGGCCGCTGATCGACACGTACGCGTCGCGCATCACGCACATGGGCGACGCGGGCGCGGGGCAGACGGCGAAGCTGTGCAACCAGGCGATCGTCACCGCGACGGTGACCGCGATTGCCGAGGCCGTCGGCCTCGCGCAGGCGAGCGGCATCGATGCCGCCCGGCTGGCCGAAGCGCTGGCCGGCGGCTGGGCCGATTCGGTGCTGCTGCAGACGTTCGTGCCGCGCATGACGTCGGGCGGTCATGCACCGATCGGCGCGCTCGGCACGTTCCAGAAGGACGTCGATGCGATCGCCGACGCGGCACGCGACACGGGTGCGGTGATGCCGGTGTCGGCCACCGTGCAGCAGGTGCTGCGGCTGGGCGCCGCGCAAGGGCTCGCCGGCGCCGATTTCGCCGCGTTCATCGACATCGTGCGGCCCGGCAACGGGCGTCGCCAGGCGTCGTGACGGGCAAGCGGGGCGCGTGAATGGCAGATGGGCCGCCCGGAGGCGGCCCATCGAATGGCAGGCGGATCAGCCGAGGGAGCGGGGTGTCGTGTCGCCGGCGTTCTGGCGGCCGAGCCCGCCGCGCAGGCTCGCTTTCGTGCCTGCACCAAACTCGGGCAGGATGCGCGCACGCGCACGGCTGGCGAACACGAGGAAACCGAAGCCGTTCGCTTCGTACCAGTAACCACCGTTCTCGAGGCCGTCGAGCGGCTGCTCGAGTGCGTTGGCGATCGATTCGATGCAGCGCTTGCGCAGCTCGGCGATGGCGGGATAGGGCGGCTGGGCGCCGCGCACGCTGCACAGGAGCACGTCGAGACCGGGCAGCACGTGGGCGTACAGGACGGGTTCGTCCTGCGCACGGGCGCGGGCAATCTTGGTGTCGAGCTGGGCAAACGGTTTCGAGTGGCGCAATACCGCGAGGAATGACTCCTGGCCATCCTGCTGGGCACGCCGACGTTTTTTCGGGAAGGACATAAACACTCGCCTCAAAAACAATTGCAAGAAATGCGGCATTTTCATGCGACCCACTCCCGGCTATGTACGCCGCATGTCGATCCTTTATAGCACACGAAAATGCTGCCTTCGTGCAGTACGACGATCAATGTCTCCCGTCGACCTGCTCGCCATGATCGACACAGCCAGCGTCTTGGCGCCCGTACTGTCGTTTAGTCTCCATCATAGACCTGCTTTTCCCGCGCGTGCATTCGCCCGTCACAAAAAAGTGAGACAGGCCGCATGCGGCGGTGCATCGCGCGCGCAATAAAAAGGCCCGCACGAGGCGGGCCTGGCAGGCGGAGTGCTCGGCGATCAGCGCTGCTTCAGCGAATCGCGGATCTCGCGCAGCAGCACCGTGTCTTCCGGCGTCGCGGCCGGTGCGGCTTCTTCCGGCTTGCGCAGCTTGTTGATGAATTTCACCATCAGGAAAATGATGAACGCGAGGATGACGAAATTGATCGCCACGGTGATGAACGAGCCGTAGCCGAACGCGGCGACACCCGCGGCCTGCAGATCCTTGAACGAATCGGGATTACCCTTGAACGTCGGGGGGATGGTGCCGAGCAGAACGAACTTGTTCGAGAAATCCAGACCGCCCGTCAGCACGCCGATCACCGGCATGATCAGGTCTTTCACGACCGAGTCGACGATCTTCGAGAACGCGCCGCCGATGATCACGCCGACGGCGAGATCCATGACGTTGCCCTTGACGGCGAACTCCTTGAATTCCTTGATGATGCTCATGAGCGGCTTTCTCCTGTTGGGGGCGAGGGGAGGCGTGCCGCGACGCGCGGGGATGCGGAGCGTCGAATGAGGGTCGGTGGCACGCCGATGGCCGCATGATAGCGAACGCTCCCCATTGCCGGTAGTCCATCTTGAAATGATTGACAAATCCGCGCGTCGGCGCGGCCGGCGATGAAGGGGAGCGTGGCGTGCGTTGCAGCGCGTCGCGGGTGTGTCGACGCGCTGCGCGGCGTCAGGTGTTGTCGTCGGTCCAGCCGTCGTCGTTGCTGCCGAGGTCCATGCCGCCGCCGCCGTTGCCGTCGCTCCAGTTCGACGCATCGCCGCGGCCCAGGTCGAAGCCCGGGTCGTTCTCCTGCCGGTGGCGTTCGCCGTCGACGATCACGTCGCGTTCGACCACGCGCTCGCGGCCGCCCGACATCGCCTCGCCGAGCAATACGCCCGTCAGCAGCCCGCCCATGCCGCCGCCGAAACCGCCGCCGCCTTGCTGGATCACGACGGGCGGTTGCTGTTGCGGGTAGGGTGGCGGCGGATACGGCTGGCCCTGCGCGCCCGTCATGCGATCGGCTTCCTGCGCATACACGGAGCCGCTGCCGTTCGCCGGTGCAGCAGGTTGCGCGGCCGGGTCGGGACGCCCTTCGACGCGTGCCTTCACGCTCGCATGGCGCTGTTCGAGTTCATCGACGCGATAGGGCGGCACCGGATTCTTGCCGTTGGACAGCGTTTCGACGAGCGTGCGCGCGTCGGTCTCGATCGCTTCGAGTTCGCCCGTGAGCGCCGCCGCCCCCGGCGCCGTCGACAGCTTCGCGTCGAGCTTCAGCGGGCGAATGTCGTTCAGCACGTCGGTGGCGCGCTTGAGCTGCGTGCGGCGCTCGTCGTCGGCGCGGCTGTCGTCGGCCGTGCGCGCGCGCCGCAGCGTCCAGCGCAGCACCAGCGCGATCACCGCGACGATCAGCCCGAGGCCGATCCACATGCCGGTCGACGGGCCATGTTTTTCGGCCGGCGCGGCGGCGGGCGCGAGCGACGATTGCAGCGTACCGGCCTGCGTCGCCGACGGCACGTTGCCGCTCACGCGCGCGGCGTCGGCGCGAATGCGCGACTCCGTCTGGGCAAAGCGCGACGCATCGGTGAACTTCAGCTGCGGATCGAGCGACTTCGCGCGCTGCAGCTGCGCGAGCGCATCGGACGCGCGGCCCTCGCGGTCCAGCACCTGTGCATACAGGTAGCGCGCGTGCGCGTTGTTCGGATGGGCGTCGATGACTTGCGACAGCTGCGTGTCGGCTTGCTGCCAGTTGCGTTGCGCGATCGACTGCTCGACCTGCTGCAGCGACGGGACCGCAAACGCGGCGGACGACAGCAACATCAGCGAGAGGCCGAGTGCGGCGAGAGATTTCTTCATGGTCGAACCGGGCGCAGGCGCCCGTCTCCTGACGATCGGTTCGCGCCGCGCGCCCGGGGCGGGCGGCGGCGCGGTTGCCCGCAGTTGCCGTTACTGCGCGGGCGTGTCGAGCTGCTTCTTCAGCGCGGCGAGGCGATCCTCGACCGACGGGCCCTTGTTCAGCGCGGCGAGCTTGTCGTCGAGTGCCTTGCCGCTCGACGTGTCGGCGGAATTGAGGCGCGCGTCCGAGCGGGCGTTCTGCAGCGCGACCTTGTCCTCGAGCTTCTGGAAGTCTTCGGACAGGTTCTTGCCGCCGATGCCGCCCAGCGCGCTGGCCGCGACGTCCTTCGCCTGTGCGATTTCCTGCTTGGCCTGCAGGATGTTCGAGCGTGCATTCAGGTCGTTGCGGCGCTGACGCATGTCGGCGATCTGCCCCTTCAGCTTGTCGACCGACGGCTCGAGCGTCGACAGTTCGGCCGCGAGCGCGTCACGCTCGGCTTCCGCGTTCGACTGCGCGCCGAGCGCCTCGCGTGCGAGTGCCTCGTCGCCGGCCTGCAGCGCGCGTTTCGCGCCGTCCTCGTACTTCTTCACCTTGTCGTCGGCCGCATCGCGCTTGCTGCGCTGGGTCGCGACCTGTGCCTCGATCTCGATCAGCGAATTCTCGGCACGACCGATGCTGTCGTCGAGCTCCCGCACGATCTGCCGTGCGTCGCGCGACGGATCCTGTACCGAATCGGCCGCATCGTTCAGCAGGCCTTTGATCGTGCGCGAAACAGAGTCGAAAAGCGACATGAAATCCTCCGTGATTGAAAGGCGCCGCGTCACCGCGGCAGTGCCCGTAGCGAGCCGGTTCCGACCCGCATGAGCCGGCGGATATTACACCACCGGTTCACTTAAATACGGCTTAAACGCGCGAGTTCAAGCGGCGTGCGCATCAGGATGTCGAACCTTTCGCGGTTGAAAGAAAATCGACCGTGCGCACCATATTGCGTGTCCATGATAGGCAGAGGATGCCGACAATACGTTCCTCAAATCACGGCATTGCGGGAATTTTTACAAAAAATCGCGAAGGCACCCGGTCGATTTCATTAAAATGCGCTGTCACGTCGCGGGAACGGATCGCCGCGCGGCGGGGTCTGTCGACGTGACAGCCGCATCACGCTGTACCCGCTCTGATTCATCCGCTTGCATTTCCGCATGCGTCCGAGGGTGCCACGTACGCCCGCCATTCCGACATGCCAATTATCAAACGACCGCCTTCTTCTTCCGACAGGAACGAACCCCACTACACGCTGCGCCGTTCGCCGTCCGGAGCCTATTACCCCGATGACGACGATCGCGACGACGACCGCCGCACCCAGCGCAGCAGCGGCGGCGGAGGGCGCCGTCGCTCGTTCGGCTCGCGCGTCGCGCTGTGGTTCGCCGGCCTGTTCGCGACGCTGGCGATCGTCGGCGCGCTGATCGTCGGCTACGCGCTGGTCGTGATGGCGCCGCAACTGCCGTCGCTCGATGCGCTGACCAACTATCAGCCGAAGGTGCCGCTGCGCGTGTTCACGGCCGATCACGTACTGATCGGCGAGTTCGGCGAGGAGCGCCGCAGCCTCGTGCGGTTCCAGGACATTCCCGACGTGATGAAGAAGGCCGTGCTCGCGATCGAGGACTACCGCTTCTACGAGCACGGCGGTGTCGACTTCGTCGGCATCCTGCGCGCGGGCGTCGCCGACCTGATGCACGGCGGCGCGCGCCAGGGCGCGAGCACGATCACGATGCAGGTCGCGCGCAACTTCTTTCTGTCGAGCGAGAAGACGTACACGCGCAAGATTTACGAAATGCTGCTCGCGTACAAGATCGAGAAGGCCCTGACGAAGGACCAGATCCTCGAGCTGTACATGAACCAGATCTATCTCGGCCAGCGCTCGTACGGCTTCGCGGCCGCCGCGCGCGTGTATTTCGGCAAGGACCTGAAGGACATCACGCTCGCGGAAGCGGCGATGCTCGCGGGGCTGCCGAAGGCGCCGTCCGCCTATAACCCGGTCGTCAATCCGAAACGCGCGAAGGTGCGCCAGGAATACATCCTGAAGCGCATGCTCGAGGTCGGCTACATCACGCAGCCGCAGTACGACGAGGCCGTGAAGGAAGAGATCCACGTGCGCACGCCGGGCAACCAGTACGCGGTGCACGGCGAGTACGTCGCCGAGATGGTGCGGCAGATGATGTACCAGCAGTACAAGGACGAAACCTATACGCGCGGGCTGACCGTCACGACGACGATCAATTCGGCCGACCAGGAAGCCGCGTACCAGGCCGTGCGTCGCGGCATTCTCGACTACGAGCGCCGCCACGGCTATCGCGGGCCGGAAGCGTCGATCCAGCTGCCCGCGGCCGGCGACGACCGCGACGAGGCGATCGACGACGCGCTCGCCGATCACCCGGACAACGGCGACCTGCAGTCGGCGGTCGTGCTGTCGGCGTCGCCGAACGCGGTCGAGGTGCAGTTCGTCGGCGGCGCGACCACGACTATCGGGCCGGCCGGGCTGCGCTTCGTGTCGGCCGCATTGAGCCCGCGCGCGAACGATACGCTGCGCATCAAGCCGGGCTCGGTCGTGCGCGTGCTGAAGGACGGCAAGACGGGCTGGCAGGTCGTGCAGCTGCCGCAGGTCGAAGGCGCGCTCGTCGCGATCGCGCCGCAGGATGGCGCGATCCGCTCGCTCGTCGGCGGCTTCGACTTCAACAAGAGCAAGTTCAACCACGTGACGCAGGCATGGCGGCAGCCGGGCTCGTCGTTCAAGCCGTTCATCTACTCGGCGTCGCTCGACAAGGGCATGGGGCCGGCGACGATGATCAACGACGCGCCGCTGTACTTCCCGCCGAGCGTGCCGGGCGGCACCGCCTGGGAGCCGAAGGACGACGACCAGCCGGACGGCCCGATGACGATGCGTACCGGCCTGCAGCGTTCGAAGAACCTCGTGTCGATCCGGATCCTCGCGTCGATCGGCACGCAGTATGCGCAGCAGTACGTGACGCAGCGCTTCGGCTTCGATCCCGCGAAGACGCCGCCTTACCTGCCGATGGCACTCGGCGCGGGCCTCGTGACGCCGCTGCAGCTCGCGACGGGTTATGCGGTGTTCGCGAACGGCGGCTACAAGGTCGATCCGTACCTGATCGCCGAGGTCGACGACGCGCGCGGCCAGCCGCTGCAGAAGTCGCAGCCGGTGCTGGCGGGCAGCACGGCCCCGCGCACGATCGAAGGCCGCAACGCGTACGTGATGAACAGCCTGCTGCATTCGGTCGCGACTGCCGGCACGGGCGCGGGCACCAACGCACTGGGCCGCAGCGACCTGCAGGGCAAGACCGGTACGACGAACGACGCGAAGGACGGCTGGTTCGCCGGCTACCAGCAATCGCTCGTCGCGGTGGCATGGATGGGCTTCGACCAGCCGAAGAGCCTCGGCAGCCGCGAGTTCGGCGCGCAGCTCGCGCTGCCGATCTGGGTGAACTACATGCGCACCGCGCTGAACGGCGTGCCCGAGCAGCAGATGCCGATGCCGGACGGCCTGACCTCGATCGACGGCGAGCTGTACTACGCCGATCGCACGCCGGGCAACGGCTTCGTCGCGAACGTCGACATCAACCCGGCCGAGAACGCGATCAGCGCGAACGACGCGCTGGGTTCGGCCGGTGCGGCCGGGCTCGCGCCGCCGCCCGTCACGCCGCAGGAGAAGCAGCAGATCATGGACATGTTCGAGAACAAGTAAGCGGAATACCGCTGTTCATGCGTGCGACGGGCGCCTTCGGGCGCCCGTTTTTTTGTGCGTCGACGCAAGCGGGAGCGGCGGAATCAGAACGACGCGCAGGCAGGCACCACCGTCATGCCGACCGATTCCTGATGAAACCGCTCCATATAGGCCTTCCGGATCGCGGCGAGCCGCACGCGCGTGTCGGGCGTATCGTCGGCGATGATACGGATCACGAAGCTGTCCTCGCGCGTGATACCGCCGCTCGTGCGGTCGCGCCATTGGCCGTGCGTATCCCAGTAGGTCAGGCCGTCGGGAAAACGCGGCGTGACCGTGTCGGCGAGAAACGCCGCGCGCTCCGCATCGGTGACGGAGCCGTGTCCCGCGATGTCGCGCCCGAACAGCAGGTCGGCCTGCAGCATGCGGCTCTCGCCCGGCTGGGTGCAGGCCGGCGCCGTGCCGGCGGCGGGCGGGGGCGGTGCCGCGCAACCGGAGAGCAGTGCGATCGCGACGCCCCCGATCATGGGCGCCGCGCGGTGCCACCAGGTCTTGGGGCACGCGGCTGAAGGCCGCATCTGCCCAATTCGTGTCGATCGACCTCCGCGCGCGCAAAACGCTGCGCGCTCAACCACTTGCGTGTTTGTCCGGCGGGTTATCAACAGGGCTGTCAACATAATCTGGGGATAACCCTAGGTTGGTTCGCTGACGCCCGGCGCGCGATCAGTGCTGCGGTTTCGCGTGCGCGAGATGCATGCCGAGCGTGCCCGGGTCGGTATTCGTGCCCGACAGCAGCACGCCGACGCGCTTGCCCTGCAGCGTTTCGCGCAGCGGGCCGAGCAGCGCGGCGAGGGCGGCCGCGCATGCCGGTTCGACCGACAGCTTCAGTTGCGAGAACAGGAACAGCATCGCGGCACGCAGCGCGTCGTCGGACACGGTGACGATGCGGTCGACGTGGCGCCGGCACAGCTGGTAGCTGTATTCCTCGGTATGCGGCGCCATCAGCGAATCGGCGATCGTTTGCATCGCGCTCATCTTGATCGTGTGATTGGCCGCGAAGCTGCGACTCATCGCGTCGGCGCCTTCCGGCTCGACGCCGTACACGTGCACGCGCGGATTCGCGAGCCGCAGCGCGGTCGCCATGCCGGCCGCGAGCCCGCCGCCGCCGATCGGTACGATCACCGCGTCGAGGTCGGGAGTCTGCGTCGCCCATTCGTAGCCGAGCGTCGCGGTGCCGAGGATCGTGTGATAGCCGTTGAACGGATGGATGAAGAAGCGGCCTTCCTCGGCCTCGATCCGGCGCACCAGATCGAACGCCTGCGACGCGCTGCCGGCCAGCACGACTTCCGCACGGTACTGCTTGCACTGCGCGATGCGCGTCGGGCTCGCGGTGTGAAACATCACGACCTTGGCGCTGCTGCCGAGCCGCATGGCCGCATACGCGACGGCCGCCGCGTGATTGCCGGCCGACACGCAGGTGACGCCCGCGTTCTTGCGGGCCTCGTCGAGCGCAAGCAGGTTCGTGAATGCGCCGCGCGCCTTGAAGCTGCCGCTCACCTGCAGCAGTTCGAACTTGAAGTTGACGTGCGTGCCCTCGAGGGACGGCAGGTCGGCGCGTTCGAACACGGGCGTGCGCGCGACCCAGGGCGACAGCGCGAAATGCTGCGCGGCGATTTCGTCGAGCGTCGGGATCGGCTCGCCGTCGATCGTCGTATGGGCCGTGCCCTGTTGTTCAGTCGACATGACGTGGCGGGTGGCGGAGTGGGCCGGCCCGCACACGCGGGCCGGCGTGGCGGGAGGCAGTCAGTGCGCGTCGACCGACATGCTGCGGATGAACTTGCGCAGGAACTGCTCGCAGCCGGCGAGCTGCGCGAGCTCGACATATTCGTTCGGCTTGTGCGCCTGCTCGATGTTGCCGGGCCCGCATACGACGCTCGGGATGCCCGCGCGCTCGAACAGGCCGGCCTCGGTGCCGTATGCGACCTTGCGCTTGTCCTGGTCCGCCGTCAGCGCGCGCACGAGTTGTGTGATCGCGGCCTGTTCGGTTGCGTCGAGGCCCGGCGCCGCGGCGATCTTCGAAAATTCGATCGCGGCATTCGGATGCTCGCGGAGCATCTGCGGCAGCAGTGTTTCCCGTGCATACGCTTCGATGCGCGTGAAGATCTGCTCGGGATCGAGCGTCGGCAGGTTGCGGAATTCGAAGTCGAAGCGGCACTCGGCCGGCACCGTGTTGATCGCGTTGCCGCCCTGGATCGTGCTCGTCTGCGCGGTCGTGAACGGCACGTCGTACAGCGCGTCGAACGGGCCTTCGGCGCGGAAGCGGTCGGCGATGTCGCGGATGTGGCAGATGAGGCGCGCCGCATACTCGATCGCGTTCAGCCCCTTCGGCGTCAGCGACGAGTGCGCCGCGTGGCCGCGCACGCAGCAGCGGTATGCGTTGATGCCCTTGTGCGCGATGATCGGCCGCATGCTGGTCGGCTCGCCGACGATGCAGCCCGACGGTTGCACGCCGCGCTTGACGAGATCGGCGATCATCAGCGGCGCGCCGGCGCAGCCGATTTCCTCGTCGTAGGACAGCGCGAAATGGATCGGCTTCGCGAGCTTCGTCGCCTGCATCTCGGGCAGCAGCGCGAGCGCGGCGCCGATGAAACCCTTCATGTCGCAGGTGCCGCGGCCATACAGGCGGCCGTCGCGGATTTCCGGCGCGAACGGGTTGCTGTCCCATTGCTGGCCGTCGACCGGCACGACGTCGGTATGCCCCGACAGCACGATGCCGCCGTTCGTCGAGCCGTCGTGCGCGGGCACGGTCGCGAACAGGTTCGCCCAGCCCTCGCGTGGATCGTGCGTGATCGTCGATGCGATGCCTTTCGCGGCGAGCGCGTCGCGCACCGTTTCGATCAGGCCGAGGTTCGGCACGCGGCTCGTCGTGTCCATCGACACCAGTTGCTTGATCCAGGGCAGGCTGACGAGCGACGCGTCGCCCTGGGTGTCGGTGGACGGCGCCGTGGCGTCGAGAGTGGACATGGCAAAACTCCGTCTGATGAATGCGAAAATCATACTCAAAAACGCGCCGGCCCGCCCGCGCCGCGCGCAGTGCGGTGCAGCATCGGCGCGGCCGTCAGTACCGCGTCACGATCCGTCAGCGCGCCGCGGCCACCGCGCCCTGCCTCGGGGCGAGCGCGCGCAGCGTTTCCTTGATCGTCGACACGCGGATCGCGAGGTCGGGCGAGCGCGTCTCGATCCGCAGCTTGTCCTGTCCCGCCAGCTTGATGTGCCGGTGCTTCTGCACCATCTCGATGATCCGCATCGGATCGATCGGCGGATTCGGCTCGAACTGCAGCCCGATCGCGGCCTCGCTCGCATCGATCTTCACGATGCCGAGCGGCTTCGCGGCGATCCGCAGCCGGTGCGTCTCGACCAGCGCGTGCGCCTGCGGCGGCAGCTTGCCGAAGCGGTCGATCAGTTCCTCCTGGATACCGTCGATCGCGTCGCCGTGCTCGCAGTTCGCGAGCCGCTTGTACAGCGACAGCCGCTCCTGCACGTCCGCGCAGTAGTCGGCCGGCAGGATCGCCGGCGCATGCAGGTTGATTTCGGTCGTCGCGGCGAGCGGGGCGGTGAGGTCGGGTTCCTTGCCGTTCTTCAGTGCCTTCACCGCGTCGTTCAGCATGTCGGTATAGAGCTGGAAGCCGATCTCGTGGATCTCGCCCGACTGCTTGTCGCCGAGCACCTCGCCGGTGCCGCGGATCTCGAGGTCGTGCATCGCGAGATAGAAGCCCGAACCGAGTTCCTCCATCTGCTGGATCGCTTCGAGCCGGCGCTGCGCCTGCTTGGTCAGCGCCTGCGGATCGTGCACGAGCAGGTACGCGTATGCCTGGTGGTGCGAGCGGCCGACGCGGCCGCGCAACTGGTGGAGCTGCGCGAGGCCGAACTTGTCCGCGCGATGCATGATGATCGTGTTCGCGCTCGGCACGTCGATGCCGGTCTCGATGATGGTCGTGCACAGCAGCACGTTCGCGCGCTGCGCGACGAAATCGCGCATCACCCGTTCGAGCTCGCGTTCGTGCATCTGGCCGTGCGCGATCACGATGCGTGCCTCGGGCACGAGCGCCTCGAGCATCGCCTTGCGGTTCTCGATCGTCTCGACTTCGTTGTGCAGGAAGTACACCTGGCCGCCGCGCTTCAGTTCGCGCAGCATCGCCTCGCGAATCACGCTTTCTTCCTCGCGGCGCACGAAGGTCTTGATCGCGAGGCGTTTCTGCGGCGCGGTCGCGATGACCGAGAAGTCGCGCAGCCCCTCGAGCGCCATCCCGAGCGTGCGCGGAATCGGCGTCGCGGTGAGCGTCAGCACGTCGACTTCCGCGCGCAGCGCCTTCAGCGCTTCCTTCTGGCGCACGCCGAAGCGGTGTTCCTCGTCGATGATCACGAGGCCGAGGCGCTTGAACTGCACGTCCGACGACAGCAGCTTGTGCGTGCCGATCACGATGTCGACGCTGCCTTCGTTGATCTGCGCGATCGCCGCGTTCACTTCCTTCGTCGTCTTGAAGCGCGACAGCTCGACGATCCGCACCGGCCAGTCTGCGAAACGGTCGGCGAAGGTCTGCGTGTGCTGCTCGGCGAGCAGCGTGGTCGGCGACAGCAGCGCGACCTGCTTGCCGCCCAGCACCGCGATGAACGCGGCGCGCAGCGCGACCTCGGTCTTGCCGAAGCCGACGTCGCCGCACACGAGGCGGTCCATCGGCTTGCCGCTCGTCATGTCGCCGATCACGGCCGCGATGGCTGCCGCCTGGTCGGGCGTTTCCTCGAAGCCGAAGCTTTCGGCGAACTTCACGTAGTCGCGCGGATCGAGCGAGAACGCGTGGCCTTCGCGGGCCGCGCGGCGCGCGTACAGGTTCAGCAGCTCGGCGGCCGTATCGCGGATCTGCTGCGCGGCCTTGCGTTTCGCGCGTTCCCACTGGCCGGAGCCGAGCGCGTGCAGCGGCGCGCTGTCCGGATCGGCGCCGCTGTAGCGCGAGATCACGTGCAATTGCGCGACCGGCACGTAGAGCTTGCTGTCGCCCGAGTATTCGAGATGCAGGAATTCGGTCTCGCCTTCGCCGAGGTCCATCGACACGAGGCCCATGTAGCGGCCGATGCCGTGCTGCGCGTGGACGACCGGGTCGCCGACCTTCAGTTCCGACAGGTCGCGCACCATCGCGTCGACGTTGCTGGCCTGTTCCTGCCGGCGGCGGCCCGCGCGGCGGCCGAGCGCGCCGTACAGCTCGGTCTCGGTGACGACAGCGTAACCTTCGCCCGGCACCGCGAAGCCGTTCGCGAGCGGCGCGACGCCGAGCGCGAAACGTTCGTCGCTCTCGAGCCAGCCCGCGAAGTGGTCGTTCGACGCGGGGCGCAGATGGTGTTCGGCGAGCAGTTGCAGGATCGTCTCGCGACGGCCGGCCGATTCGACGGTCAGCAGGACGCGCTTGCCGGACGATTCGACGAACGTGCGCAGCGACGCGAGCGGATCGTCGGCATGGCGATCGACGGAGAGCTGGGGCAGCGCCGTCGCCCAGCCGCCGGCAGGCTGCGCGGGCAGCACGACGCGTGCGAACGGCTTCGCGAACGCGAAGAAATCCTCGTCGGACAGGAACAGGCGCTGCGGTTCGAGGATCGGCCGCTCGCGATCGTGCGCGAGGAACGCATGACGCTGCTTCGTATCCGCCGTGAAGCGGCGGATCGACGCGTCGAGATCGCCGGCGAACACGAGGTGCGCATCCTGCGGCAGGTAGTGGAACAGCGTGGCGGTTTCGTCGAAGAACAGCGGCAGGTAATACTCGATGCCGGCCGACGGCACGCCGTTACCGATGTCCTTGTAGATCGGCGCGCGGCTCGGGTCGCCTTCGAACGTCTCGCGCCAGCGGCTGCGGAAGGCCGTGCGCGCGGCTTCGTCGAACGGAAACTCGCGGCCGGGCAGCAGGCGCACGTCGCGCACCGGGTAGAGGCTGCGCTGCGTGTCGGGGTCGAACGCGCGGATCGAGTCGACCTGGTCGTCGAACAGGTCGATCCGGTACGGCAGCGGCGAGCCCATCGGGTACAGGTCGATCAGCGAGCCGCGTACGCAGTATTCGCCGGGCCGCACGACCTGGCTCACGTGCTCGTAGCCGGCCAGCGTGAGCTGCGCCTTCAGCTTCGCCTCGTCTAGCCGCTCGCCCTGCGCGAATGCAAACGTATACGCGGCCATGAACGACGCGGGCGGCATCCGGTACAGCGCGGTGGTCGCGGGCACGAGCAGGATGTCGCAGCGGCCCTCGCCGAGATCGTGCAGCGTCGCGAGACGCTCCGATACGAGGTCCTGGTGCGGCGAGAACGTGTCGTACGGCAGCGTTTCCCAGTCCGGCAGCAGGCGCACGCGGGCGTCGGGCGAGAAGTAGCGGATTTCCTGCGAAAGCCGCTGCGCGTCGACCGCATTCGCGCAGATCACCGCGAGGAGCGGCACGTCCTGGCGGTTGTCGGCGAGATAACGGGCGATGGCGAGCGCGTCGGCGGAACCATGCGCGCCGTCGAAGGCGAAACGCTGGCCGGACTTGACGCGGGCAATGGGCGAGGCGGACGGGGTGGAAGCGTTATCTGGCATAGGGACGACAGGGGTGGCGTGCACGGGCGCATCGCGGTGCGCCGGTCGAGACGAAAGACCTATTATAAAATCCGCTTCTCGATTTCATCTTTCCGGCGTTTCCCTTCGTGACTCCCCGACTTTTCGCCCTGATTCCCTGTGCCGGCACGGGCAGCCGTTCCGGCTCGGCCGTGCCGAAGCAATACCGCACGCTGGCCGGCCGCGCGCTGCTGCACTACACGCTCGCCGCGTTCGACGCGTGCAGCGAATTCGCGCAGACGCTCGTCGTCCTCGCGCCCGACGATTCCCATTTCGACGCGCGCCGCTTCGCGGGCCTGCGCTTCGCGGTGCGCCGCTGCGGCGGCGGCTCGCGCCAGGCGTCGGTGCTGAACGGGCTGCTCGAGCTGGCCGAATTCGGCGCGACCGACCAGGACTGGGTGCTGGTGCACGACGCCGCGCGCCCGGGTATCACGCCGGAGCTGATCCGCACGCTCGTCGCGGCGCTGAAGGACGATCCGGTCGGCGGCATCGTCGCGCTGCCGGTGGCCGATACGCTCAAGCGCGTGCCGGCCGGCGGCGACGCGATCGCGCGCACCGAGTCGCGCGACGCGCTGTGGCAGGCGCAGACGCCGCAGATGTTCCGCATCGGCATGCTGCGCGAGGCGATCCTGCGCGCGCAGCGCGAAGGGCACGACCTGACCGACGAAGCGAGCGCGATCGAATGGGCCGGCCATACGCCGCGCGTCGTGCAGGGCAGCCTGCGCAATTTCAAGGTCACGTACCCCGAAGATTTCGCGCTCGCGGAAGCGATCCTCGCGCGCCCCGCGAACGCCTCCTGACTTTCACCCCTTCTTTATCGGAACACGCATGGATTTCAGAATCGGACAAGGCTACGACGTGCACCAGCTCGTCGAGGGGCGCCCCCTCATCATCGGCGGCGTGACGATTCCGTACGAACGCGGCCTGCTCGGCCACTCGGATGCGGACGTGCTGCTGCACGCAATCACCGACGCGCTGTTCGGCGCGGCGGCGCTCGGCGACATCGGCCGCCACTTCTCCGACACGGACGCGGCATTCAAGGGCGCGGACAGCCGCGTGCTGCTGCGCGAGTGCGCGGCCCGCATCAAGGCGGCCGGCTTCACGATCCAGAACGTCGACAGCACCGTGATCGCCCAGGCGCCGAAGCTGGCACCGCATATCGACGGGATGCGCGCGAACATCGCGGCCGATCTCGGGCTGCCGCTCGATCGCGTGAACGTGAAGGCGAAGACCAACGAAAAGCTCGGCTATCTCGGCCGCGGCGAAGGGATCGAGGCGCAGGCCGCCGCGCTGCTGGTGAAGCAGGGCGGCTGACGGTTGCCCGTGGCGGCGCGTGGTTCGCGCCGCACGCCGTCCCGCGGAAACGGAAATGCCACGCTGATGCGTGGCATTTCCGTTTGAAGCGGGCGTCGCTCCCGGCATCGCCGCCGGTGCGCGCGGCGCAACCGCTTATTCGCCTTCGGCGGCGATCACCTGCGCGGCGGCGTTGATCACCGATGCGATACGGCCGACGTCGCGCAGCTGCGTGACGGTCATCCCTTGCTCGTTCTTCAGCAGCGCATAGTGCGACTTCACGCAGAAGTGGCACTTGCCGACGATCGACGCGGCGAGCGCGTACATCTCGAACTTGCGCTTGTCGACGCCGCCGTGCGTCGCGTACGCGCCCATCCGCAGTTCGGCGCGTTGCGTCTTCAGGTCGGCGTCGTCGGCCATCTCGACATACGGATACCAGGTGTTGTTCATCCCCATCAGCGCGGCCGCCGTCAGCACGGCGTTCGTTTCTTCGGGCGACAGGACGCCGGCTTCGCGGATCGTCTTGATGAGCACCGTGCTCTTCGCCGCGATCGCCGCCGCCAGCGCGACGCCGACAGCGTCGGTGCCTTCGAGCGACGAGCGCGAGATCGTGCCGTCGAGGTTCAGGCGAATGTCCTTCGCGTAGTCGGGAATACGTGCCTTAATCGAATCGATGAATTCCATTGATATCTCCTATGGGTTGGCCGTTAAAAAAGCCCGCAGGCAGGACGTGCGCCGCGGGCTTCGTGCATCGATGCGCTTACAGCGTTGCGCCGCCGACTGCACGGTTGCACGGGCAGAGTTCGTCCGTTTGCAGGCCGTCCAGAATCCGCAGGACTTCTTCCGGGCTGCGGCCGACGTTCAGGTTGTTCACCGAAACGTGCTGGATCGTGTTGTCCGGATCGACGATGAACGTTGCACGCAGGGCCACGCCGGCTTCCTTGTCGCGCACGCCGAGCTGGTCGATCAGCTCGCCCTTGACGTCGCCGAACGAGTAGTGGTTCAGCTTGTCGAGGTCCTTGTGCTCACGGCGCCATGCGAGCTTGACGAATTCGTTGTCCGAGCTGCCGCCCAGCAGAACGGCGTCGCGCTCTTCGAACTGCTTCGTGAGCTTTGCGAATTCGACGATTTCCGTCGGGCACACGAACGTGAAGTCCTTCGGGTAGAAGTAGATGATCTTCCACTTGCCCGGGAACGACGCTTCGGTGACGGTCTCGAATGCCGACTGGCCGTTTTCTTCGTGGTTGTTGAAGCCCGGCTTCGCGGCCACGACGGTGAAAGCTTCGAGTTTATCGCCAACGGTTTTCATGCGGATACTCCTGTATGAGTTGGGAAGAAGACTGAGTCAAGCTACCTCGGTGCTGCAACGATGGTGTGACAGCATGGGTGGGACTGTAACACTATTAGCAAGGCGCTTCAATAGATTTTGACTAACGCCATCCATAGTTTTTTTCAACCGGATCGATAGTGTGAAGGGCGGCAGGCGTACGCGAGCGCGTCACGCCGTCGCACGTGCCTTGCCGGCGCCGGGGAATTCGAGCGTGACTTCGAGGCCCGCGTCGGGGCTGCGGTTGCGCAGGCGCAGCGCACCGCGATAGCGGCCGACGAGGCGCAGCACGATCGCCATCCCGAGCCCCGTGCCGTCCGCCTTGGTGCGCGCCGTGTCGACGCGATAGAACGGCCGCATCACGAGCGGCAGCTGGTCCTCGGGGATGCCGGGGCCCTCGTCGCTCACCGACAACTCGACGCGCGCGTGCGTCACGCGCGTCTCGAGCGTGATGCGCGACACGCCGTCGTCGCGGCTCTGGCCGTATTTGCGCGCGTTTTCGACGAGGTTGCCGATCACGCGGCGCATGTCGGTCTCGTCGGCTTCGATCACGGCGTTCGGCGCGAGCCGCGTGCGGATCTGGACGCCGTCCTCGCCCGACACGCGCGCGGCGACTTCGTGCGCGATCGACGACAGGTCGACCGGCTCCGGCTTGCGCTGGGTCGGACGCGCGTAGTCGATGAAGGCCGCGATGATGCGATCCATTTGCTCGATGTCGTCGACCATCGCGTCCTTGGTCGCCTGGTCGGACGGGCTCATCTCGGTCTCGAGCCGCAGCCGCGCGAGCGGCGTGCGCAGGTCGTGCGAGATGCCCGCGAGCATCAGCGCGCGATCGGCCTCGAGCTGCTCGAGGTCGCGCACCATCTGGTTGAAGCTGCGGTTGGTGTCGGCCGCGACGCCCATCCCGCGCTCGGGCAGCGGGTCGGGCGCCTGCCCCGAGCCGACCTGGCGTGCGACGAGCGCGAGCCGCGAGAACGGCCGGTTCACGAGGCTGGTGATGAACGCGGAGCCGAACAGCGACAGCGCGAGCGCGAACAACCCCCAGCCGGCCCACTGCAGGCCCGTGACGTTGTCGAGCTGGTCGCGGTCGAGCGCGACCCAGTAATCGTCGTCGTCGATCTTGAAGCTGATCCACACGCCGGGAATGTCGTTGACCGACTGTGCGATCACGGTATCGTCGCCGAGGCGGCTGCGGATGTCGTGCTCGATCAGGCGGTTCAGCGATTCGTCGGGCTGCAGCTTGAACTTGTCGGTCTTTTCGCGCGGGTACACGCGCACGCCCTCGTTGCTCTCGAGATCCTGCAGCAGCGCGCGCCGCAGGTCGGGATCGGAATAGAGCAGGGCGGTGCGCGTGAGCTTCACGACCGCGACGAGCTGCAGCGCCACGCGCTGCGCGCGCGGCTCGCGCTCGATCACACGAAAGCTCTGGAACCACGCGGCGAGACTGACCGAGATCAGCAGCGCGATCAGCAGGAAGGTGCGCCAGAACAGCCCGCCGAACGCGAGCTGCAGGAGGCGCCGGTCGATACGCATGGGACGGGCCGTGGGCGGGCGAAACCGGAAAGGAAAAAGATCAGGCGGCGCCGTCCGGGATGAACACGTAGCCGAGGCCCCAGACGGTCTGGATGAAACGCGGGCTGCCCGGATCCGGTTCGATCAGCTTGCGCAGGCGCGAGATCTGCACGTCGAGGCTGCGGTCGAACACTTCGTATTCACGGCCGCGCGCGAGCTCCATCAGCTTCTCGCGCGACAGCGGCTGGCGCGGATGGCGCGCGAATACCTTCAGCACCGAGAATTCGCCGGTCGTCAGTGGAATTTCCTGGCCGGATTTCGTCAGTGTGCGGGTCGCGAGGTTCAGCGAGAACTCGCCGAACTCGAACACCTCGGTGGTTTCCGACGGTGCGCCCGGCAGCTCGGCCGGCGCCTGGCGGCGCAGCACTGCATGAATGCGTGCGACGAGCTCGCGCGGGTTGAACGGCTTCGGCAGGTAATCGTCGGCGCCCATCTCGAGGCCGACGATGCGATCGACGTCCTCGCCCTTCGCGGTGAGCATGATGATCGGCGTGCGGTCGTTGCTGCCGCGCAGGCGGCGACAGATCGACAGGCCGTCCTCGCCCGGGAGCATCAGGTCGAGCACGAGCAGGTCGAAACGCTCGCGGACCCAGAGCTTGTTCATTGCGGTCGCGTTTTCGGCGACGTAGACATTGAAACCCTGCTCGCCGAGATAGCGGCGCAGCAGATCGCGCAGGCGCGGGTCGTCGTCGACGACGAGAATCTTGGAGGGGTTTTTCGTTTCCATGATCGGCATCTTATCGCGAATGGGAATTGACGCACGGCCGCGTATTTTCGCGCGTTACAGTCGGTTACAAAATTTACCCGTAGTGTCGCGCCGAGTAAAGGCAGGCTATAGAGATTCCTTTACTCGAAGCCGAAATTCGGTAGATACTCCCCTGCACTCCATCATTCATCTTTGCACACCCGAATTCCGCAGGGTTTTTCAAGTACCAGAGGTAACCGGTTGCCGCGTGACGAAGGGAACAAATCGACCAAAGAAGCGAGGACGGTCATGCGATCTGCCCGGATTGCACTGATGCTGACGATCGCGCTCGCCGGTCCGTATGCGTCGAACTTCGCGTATGCGCAGCGCCCCGAGCAGGGCGCATCGTCGCGCAAGCTGCCGCGCGGCAAAGCGCCGCAGTCGGATCGTACCGCCGAGATGACGGTTCGTTCCGCCGTGCCTCCCGATCTCGAACAGCGCCGCCGCGACGGGCACATGACGCCCGAGGAGCGCCACCTTTTGCGCCAGCACATCGAGGACGCCGTTCGCGAGCTGTACAAGCGCTGACGCGCCGTCTTCGCCCTGCGGATCACAACGCGATCCATCGCGCGGAAAAGATTCGTAGCAATTTTTCCGTCAACTTTCGCCTGCCGATTGCCGTTGTACCGGCATCCGCACCGCCGGTGCGCACCGGGAGTCCATGACGATGAAAGCGAACGCTGCCGCACCGGCGCCGTCGCCCGCCATGCAGTCGCCGCTCGACGCCGACGATGCATTGTTTTTCCTGAGCCGTACCGGTTTTTCTCCCGCGCCCGCCGATGTCGCGCGCATCGTCGGCATGACGCGCGCGCAGGTCGTGGCCGACACGCTCGGCAGTGTTCGGCGCGAGCCCGTCACGACGTGGCCGGACTGGATCGCCGAGTTGCCGCCGACGCGCGCGCAACGCCAGGCGCTGACCCCCGACATGCGGCGCGACGAGCAGCGCGAGCGCAATGTCCGCTACGATGCGCTGCGCGCGGCCTGGATCAACGAGATGATCGTCACGCCGTCGCCGCTGACCGAGCGCATGACGCTGTTCTGGCACGGGCACTTCACGTCGGGGCAGGACAAGGTGCCTTACCCGCAGACGATGGCCGCGCAGAACGCGCTGTTTCGCCGCGAGGCGCTCGGCAACTTCGGCGTGCTGCTGCACGCGGTCGCGAAGGATCCGGCGATGCTTCAGTATCTCGACGGCGCGAGCAATCGCAAGGGCCGCCCGAACGAGAACTTCGCACGCGAGGTGATGGAGCTGTTCACGCTCGGCGAAGGGCATTACACGCAATACGACGTGACCGAAGCCGCGCGCGCGATGACGGGCTGGACGGTCGATCCCGACACGCTGCGCTTCGAGGTGCGGCCGGAATGGCACGATGCGGGCGACAAGACGATCCTCGGCGAAACCGGGCCGTTCGACGGCGACGGCTTTCTCGACATCCTGCTGAAGCGGCCCGGTACCGCGCGCTTCATCGCCGGCAAGCTGTGGCGCGAGTTCGTGTCGGATACGCCCGATCCGGGCGCGCTCGATGCGGTGGCCGAGCGGTTTCGCTCGAGCGGCTACGACATTCGCGCGGCGCTCGCCGCACTGTGGTCGACCGACGCCTTCTGGGACCCGCGCAATCGCGGCGTGCTCGTCAAGTCGCCGGCGGAATTCGTCGTCGGCTCGGTACGGCTGTTCGACGTTGCGTACGGCGATCCGCAGATGCTTGCGAACACCGTGCGCACGCTCGGGCAGAACCTGTTCTATCCGCCGAACGTGAAGGGCTGGCCGGGCGGCGCGCTGTGGATCAACAGCACCACGCTGCTTGCGCGCAAGCAGTTCGTCGAGCAACTGTTCCGCGCGACCGAGACGGCCGGCATGCACCCGCCGGCGCGTGCGACGGTGCCGCCGCCGAATGTCCGCGCGCACGCGATGCCGGTGGTCGATGCGGCGTCCGCCGCCGGCATGCGCGCGGCGCCTGCCAGGCCCGCGCGCGGCGGCCTGCGTTTCGACCTCGAACGCTGGCTCGCGCAATATCGCGCGCGGCCGCAGGCGATCGCGGGCTTGTCGACCGAGCTCCAGCTGCAGCACGCGGTGCTGCAGCTTTCGCCGGTCGCGGCGATCGACACGGATTCGACCGGCAGCGCGTATCTCGAGGCGCTGCTGATGGACCCGGCCTATCAACTGAAATGATTCGAACGACGATGAAGCGGGGAGCCGGCGCGGCAAAGGTGCCGGGCGGCGAACCAAAGGATGCGCGATGAACCGACGTGATTTTCTGACGCTGACGGGCGCCGCGGCCGCAGCCGGCGTGTCGCTGTGGCAGGCGCCCGCGATGGCTGCCACCGGACGGCAGCCGGCGGCAGGGTATGCGAACGTGCTGATCCTCGTCGAGCTGAAGGGCGGCAACGATGGCCTCAACACGGTGGTGCCGTATGCCGATCCGCTGTATTACCAGTTCCGGCGCAGCATCGGCATCAAGCGCGAGCAGGTGCTGCAACTCGACGCGCACACGGGGCTGCATCCGTCGCTCGCGCCGCTGATGCCGCTGTGGCGCGACGGGCAGGTCGCGGTCGTGCAGGGCGTCGGTTATCCGCAGCCGAACCTGTCGCATTTCCGCTCGATCGAGATCTGGGATACCGCGTCACGCTCCGACCAGTACCTGCACGAAGGCTGGCTCACGCGGACGTTCGCGCAGGCGCCGGTGCCGCCCGGGTTCGCGGCTGACGGCGTCGTGCTCGGCAGCGCCGAGATGGGGCCGCTCGCGAACGGCGCGCGCGCGATCGCGCTGGTCAATCCCGCGCAGTTCATCCGTGCGGCCCGCCTCGCCGAGCCGTCGTCGCTGCGCGAGCAGAACCCTGCGCTCGCACACATCATCGACGTCGAGAACGACATCGTGAAGGCCGCCGACCGGCTGCGCCCGCGCGGCGGGATGCGCGAATTCCGGACGGCGTTTCCGGCCGGCGCGTTCGGCACGTCGGTGAAGACCGCGATGCAGGTGCTGGCCGCGTGCGAAGCGTCCGGGCCCGGCGCGCAGGATGGTGTCGCGGTGCTGCGCCTGACGCTCAACGGCTTCGACACGCACCAGAACCAGCCGGGGCAGCAGGCCGCGCTGCTCAAGCAGTTTGCGGAAGGGATGAGCGCGATGCGCGGCGCATTGATCGAACTCGGGCGCTGGAACCAGACGCTCGTGATGACGTATGCGGAATTCGGGCGGCGCGTGCGGGAGAACCAGAGCAACGGCACCGATCACGGCACGGCCGCGCCGCATTTCGTGATGGGCGGTCGCGTGGCCGGCGGGCTGTACGGCGCACCGCCGGCGCTCGGGCGGCTCGACGGCAACGGCAACCTGCCGGTCGCGGTCGATTTCCGCCAGCTTTATGCGACCGTGCTCGGGCCGTGGTGGGGGCTCGATGCGACGCGCGTGCTGCAGCAGCGCTTCGACACGCTGCCGTTGTTGAAGGCGTGACGCGTCGTGACGTTCAGCGGCGGCGCGCGGCGCGCCACGCGATCCAAAGCTTGCGGATCGGCGTCAGCGCAATGCGCTGGTGCAACACCTGGTAGTCGTCGCGCTCGATTTCGTCGAGCAGCGCGCCGGCCAGTGCGATCTGCGCGCGCAGCGTGCGCTGTGCGCGGCGCCCGGATGCGGGGATCGCCGCTTCGGCGCCCGCAAGCGCTTCGCGCGCCCGTGCCGTCTGGAATTGCAGCAGCTCGGTGAACGCCGGGCTGTAGCGACGGTTCAGCAGGTCGGCCGCCGTCACGTTGTAGCGCTGCAGTTCGTCGATCGGCAGGTAGATGCGGCCGTGGCGCGCGTCGTTGCCGAGTTCCTGCACGAACTGCGCGAGCATCAGCGCGCGGCCGGCGTCCGCGGCCCACGGCTGCGGGTCGGCCGGGTTGGCTGAACTGGCGCGCGCGACCAGCGACGCGAAGGTGCCGCCGACCTGCGCGATGTAGCGCTGCAGATTCGCGAAATCGAGGTAGCGCGCCTGTTCGAGATCCATCCCGTAGCCGTTGACGAGCGTGCGCAACGCGTCGGCTTCGGCGACGATCGCGGGGTGATGCTGCGCGAGTGCCTTCGTGACCGGATGCGACGGCTGTCCGTCGGCCAGCGCCGCGAGTTCCTTGTGCCACCACGCGAGCTTCGTGTGTCCGACGGTCGGGTCGCTGGTTTCCTTGACGGTTTCCTCGAGTTCGCGGCGCAGCGCGAACAGCGCGGTCAGGCGCGGTTGCGTGGCGAGCGGCGCCTGACGCAGCGCGTAGTAGACGCTGGAGCCCGCAGGGGCGGCCTTTTGCTGACAGTAGTCGTCGAAGTTCACGGGCGGAATCGTGTGGGGGCGGGTTCGGGGGACGCGCGGCGGCGCGTTGCCGAAACGTCGAGCGCGGCATTCTAGCACCGCCGCACGACGGGTGCCGGCGGGGCGAGACAACGCCGCCCGGATCGGGTAGAATCTCGCGCTCGCCTGATCGGGCGTGCCGGCTCGAGGCCGGCGCGATGTCCCGGGCGCGCGGCAACGCAGCTTGCGTGCCGCGTAGTCAGGCGACGAAAAATGCGCGTGAGTGGCGAAATTGGTAGACGCACCAGGTTTAGGTCCTGACGCCCGCAAGGGTGTGCCGGTTCGAGTCCGGCCTCACGCACCAGAAGTCGAACAAGCACTCGTCAGGGTGCTGTTCCCGAAAAAGCGCTGCCGGTCGGCTGACCGCAGCGCTTTTTTTGTTGATGCCCGTCTTGTTCGTGGACGTGCAGCGCGTGCGAGGAGTGCACCCTCGAATTCGGCCGCGTGTAACATCGTCAGCGCGATCGAATACAGCAAGTACGACAACACCGAGGGGCCACCGATGAAAAACACCGTACGCATCCCGATTTCCGTTCTGGCGCTGATGCTGGCCGCGCCGGCATTTGCCAATACACCTGCCGACAACGTCGCATGGAGCGCCAGGCCGCTGCACGCGGCGGCATCGACGTCGGCGTGCTCTGCGTACTCGGGGCGGGTGATGTCGGGCGGCGAGTCGCCGTCGACCGAAAACGTGCTGAAAGCGCTCGGCACGTCGCTGGCCGGCGCCGTGCTGGGCGCCGTCACCGGTGGGTATCAGGGCGCGGTCTCCAATCCGTGCCCGCGTCCCGGCCTGTGACCGGCGCGCAGGCGAGTCGAGGGGCTCGCCGCGTTATCCAGAACAAGCCCGACGAAGCGCCGCGCGTCACCCGACTCGCGGCGCTTCGCCGTTTCAGGCACGTCTATTCCCAGAAACTCCGGATCGCGACCGCCACGATCACCGGCACCGAAAAAACCAGCGGGATCGCGAAATACTGCGCTTCGCGATCGACGATCCAGCTATAGATCACCCACGCCGCGCCGAGCGCGAACGTGATGAGGCCGACCGTCACGGCGGCGATGTTCAGGGCCAGCTTCGAAGGCTGGCGGCGCGTCTTGGTATCGTCATTGTTGTCGCGCGGGGACGATTTCATCGGAAGAGTACGGCTTCGGGCCGGAACGGGGATAAAGGCACAGGAGACCCCATCCGCTCCGATCGCGCAAGAGGGCCGCCGCCCGCCGGCCCCGGCGCATTCGTCAGCGCGCATTACAACCCGAACGACGCCGCCAGCTCGTCGAGCAGCCCGCGCTGGAACGCGATGAACCGCTCGCCCGGCTGCTGCGCGATCGCGAGGTCGAGCATCGGATCGGCGACGTCGGTACGAATGCCGGCCAGTTCCTCGACGATCGCGAGCCCGCAGAACGGCACGTATGCCTCCGAATAGCCGCCTTCGTGAACGATCACGAGCCGCCCGCCGCAATGGCGCTGCGCGGCATCCTTCACCGCACGCGTCATGAACCGGTAGCTGTCGGTATGCAACTGCATGCGCGCGAGCGGATCGACCGCGCTCGCGTCGAGGCCGCTGGCGACGACGATCAGCTCGGGCCGGAAACGCGCGAGCGCCGGCAGCACGATCCGCTCGAACGCGTAGCGATAGGCATCGTCGCCGCTGCCCGCGAGCAGCGGCACATTCAGGTTCGCGCCGACGCCCGCGCCTTCGCCGCGATCGTCCGCGCCGCTATAGCCGGGCGGGAAGCAGCGGTCCTGGTGCAGCGAGATCGTCAGCGTGTCCGGATCGTCGTAGTAGATCGACTGCGTGCCGTTGCCGTGATGCACGTCCCAGTCGATCACCGCGACGCGCTCGATGCCGTGTTTCGCGCGGGCGGCCTCGATCGCGATCGGGATGTTCGCCAGCATGCAGAAGCCCATCGGGCGATCGCGCAGGCAGTGGTGACCGGGCGGCCGCGACAGCGAGAACGCATTGGCCGTGCGCTCGCCGACGACCGTATCGACGGCCGCGATCGCAAGGCCGGCAGACAGCGCGGCGATCTCGTAGCTCCCTTTGCCGAACGGCGCGAGATCGCCGAGGTCGCCGCCGTTCTCGTCGCTGAGTGCGCGGAACGCATCGAGATAGTGCGCGGGATGAATGCGCAGCAGGTCGGCGGTCGTTGCCGGTTCGGCGCCGCGCAGGTCGAGCTGCGCGGCCAGGCCCGAGGCCTGCACGAGCGACAGGAAACGGCGCTTCGAATCGGGCGATTCCGCGTAGCCCGCGCTCGACGGCGGCTGGACCCAGCCGCCGACCGGGAAGAACAGCGCATGCGTGCCGCCGGTGTGCCAGAAAGTGCGTTCGTCGGTGAAGAAGGCAGTGCGATTCATGGATGTGCGAGACCTGTCACGGTTGGGAGGAAACGGAGGCGTGCGTGCGGCGATCGATGTGGCGCAGCGCGGCGAAAGACACGATCGCGACGGCCGTCGCGGCCGTGAACAGCGCGTGCATCGTGCCGCCGGCGTCGAGCATCAGCCCGGCGAGCAACGGGCCGGCAGCAAGCCCGGCGCCGATCACGAAATTGAGCGTGGCCACGAGGCGGCCCGACGTATCGATCTGCGCGACGGTCGCGAGGATGAACGGCAGGACGAACGTCCACGCGAACTTGAACGCGAAGATCGCCGCGCTGTAACCGCCGGCTTGCCGCATCACGGCGAGCGCGACGAGCGAGGCCGCCAGCAGCGCGTAACCGGCCGTCAGCATGGCGCGCCGCGCGAGCCGGCCGCCCGCGCACGATGCGAGCGCCGCGCCGGCGATGCCCATCACGCTCGCGATCGCGAGTACGTTGCCGGTCGACTGCGGATCGAGCCCGGCTTCGGACGCGGCACGGCTTGCGAACGTCCACACGCTGCCGATCGCGAGATAGAACGTCAGCACCGCGCCGATCGCGAGCACGATCGAGCCTTGCGGCGTCCGTGCCGCCGCGCCGCGCGCGTGTTGCGCAGGCGCGGTTCGCGCGCCCAGCGATGACGGGAAGCCGCGCGACAGCGGCGCCGCGAGCAGCGCGAGCCCGGCGAGCGCGACGTACAGCGCGCGCAGCCCGAATGCCGCGAACACATGCGGCAGCACGAACAGGCCGATCGCGCCCGCGATCAACTGGCCGACGACCCACAGGCCGTACACGCGGTCGCTGTTCTCGCTCGTTGCGGCGCTCGTCATGCAGAGCACCATCAGCGAACCGCCGCCGAGCGCGGTCA
Organism: Burkholderia sp. LK4; assembly: GCF_001043615.1. Lineage (NCBI taxonomy): Bacteria > Pseudomonadati > Pseudomonadota > Betaproteobacteria > Burkholderiales > Burkholderiaceae > Burkholderia > Burkholderia sp. LK4. The sequence goes on along the minus strand of NZ_LDUL01000010.1, from coordinate 159,462 downwards.
CGGCGCGCAGTGCGAGCAGCGCGACGAAGCCCGGCATCCACAGCGCGGTCAGCAGGTTGCCCACGCCGAACAGCGCGATGGCGAACGCGGCGACGCGGCGTGCGTCGATGCGACCGAGCCACAGGTACGACGGCACGGTCGCGAGGCTGAACGCGCCGAGTTCGACGAAGAAGTAGGTGCCGATCTGCGAGGCGGACAGCCCGAGCTGCGTCGCGAGCTGGCCGGCGACGGCGGGCGCCACGAGCAGCAGCAGCGGCGTGATGGCCGCGAACACGACGAGCGCGACGAGCGTCGAGCGCGCGAAGGTCGATGCGCGGCCGTCGGGCGGGAGTGCGGCATCCGGGGACAGGGTTTTCATGGCGGGGTCTCGTGTGGGGAATCAGAACAGGTGGTACATGCCGACCATCGCGCCGAACTGCGATGCGCCGGCGAGCGGCGTCGGGTCGTATTCGTAGACGGTCTGCGAACTCTGGCCGCTGTTGCGCGCATAGCCGAGGTTCACGTAGGCGACGGTGCGTTTCGACAGCGCATACGTGGTGCTCGCGATGAACAGCGTCGGGTGGCCGATGGCCGGCGCGCGCGAGTCGGTGTGGTAGACGCCGGCGTTCAGGCCGATCCCGTTCGGTGTCAGGTAGCGCGCACCGCCCCAGACGATCGTGCGCGCGGCGTCGAGGTCGCCGGTCAGGCGTTCGACACCTGCGTAGACGGTGAGCGGCAGTGCGGCGAACGCATAGCGCGCGGCGAGCGTGCCGAGTTCGCGGCGGCGCGCCGACGTGTCGTCGGCCGCCGATACATCGCCGTGTGCCTGATGCAGCACCGCGCTGACCGACAGGCCGTTGCTCGTGTACTGGCCGCCGAGTTCGAGCACGCGTCCGGCGCGCGTATTGCCGGCGACGCCGGACGTCGCGGCAAGCGCCTCGACGTCGAAGCCGGCGAAGGTCGGCGACTGGTACTTGACGGAGTGGTCGATGAAGTTCGCGTTCATCGGCACGATGACGCCCTGGCCGCTGTACGACGCGTACCAGAGCGGGTCGTAGAACAGCGTCTTGTCGAACAGCACGCTGAACTGACGGCCGAGCGTGACGGTGCCCACGGGCCCGGCGATGCCGACGTACGCGCCGCGGAAGAACGCGTAGCCGGGCGCGGTCGCGGTGCCGTCGTTGAGGTTGAGGCCCTGTTCGAGCTTGAACAGCGCACGCCAGCCGCCGCCGAGATCCTCGTTGCCCTTCAGGCCGACCTGAGAGGGCAGGATGCCGTAGTTCTGCAACTGCACGGCCGAATGGCGCCCGTCGGCATGCGTCAGGTATTGCACGCCGGCATCGAGCGCGCCGTACAGCGTGAGGGTCGACTGCGCATGCGCGGCGGCGCTGCACGCGGCAAGCGTTGCGACGGCCGCGGCCGTGCGGATGAAGCGGGGTTTCGTCACGTGGGGTTCTCCATACCGTCCTGCATCGGTTTGTCGTTGGTGTTGTCGCGACGCAGTGTCCGCAGCGGGAAAACCTTCGAACAGTCGTACAGATGAACGGTGCGGAAAACCCGAGGGGCGCGGCATGGTCGCGCCGCGCTGGCGTCGCGCGGCGTGCTGCGGAGCAGCAACGTGCCGCGCACCGTTCAAATGGATGGGGCTGGTGCCGGTTCCGGCACCGGGGCCCGTCAAAAAAGCCGGTCGCTATAATCGGCCGGTGTCGTTGGGCACGTCAGCAGCCCGATCGGGCAGGGGAGCGGAAGGTGAGGATCACGACGGATATCGGGCAGGATCTCGAAGCGCTGCGTGACGTGCCGGCCGCCATCGTGCTCGACGACTTCGCCTGGCCGCCGCTGCCGTCCCGGCGCGCGGATTTCGACGGCGTCACGCGCGGCGACGCAGCGCAGCGCGAACTCGGGTTGATGCTGCTCGACCTGTACGCGGTTGCCGCGCGGTCCGGCATCGGCGAATTCGAATACCGCTTCTTTTCGCTGCTGCAAGCGCTCATTCCGTTCGACGCCGCGTGGACGGGCGTCGCGACGCATGTGCCGACCGGCCCGGTGATGCACAACAGTTTCCTGTACCGTCTGCCGCACGCGTTCTTCAGCGACTGGAAGCGCGTGCGCGATTGCGACCCGCTCGCGCACCGCACGCTGCGCGGCGCGCACGGCCACGCGGTGCGGCTGTCGGTCGTCGAGCCGGGGCTCGATGCACGGTTTCGCGACTGGTGCGTGAAGTACGGGCTCGCGCAACTGATGTGCGTGTGCACGCTCGATCGCCGTTTCGGCCTGACGACGTTCATGTCGATCTACCGACAGGGCCTGAACCGTCCGTTCGGCGATGACGATGCGCGCCGTTTCGAGGAAGTGATTCCGCATCTCGCGGCGGCGCTGACCATCAATCGCGCCGCGCAGCTCACGCGCGAGCGCGGCGATGCGGTTGCGCCGGCCGCCCGCGCGTTGTGCGACAACTTCGGTGTGCTGCATCACGCCGATCATGGTTTCGACGACGTGCTGCGCACCGAATGGCCGGCATGGGCCGGTGCACGCGTGCCGGAGCCGCTCGTTGCGCACCTGCGGCGCCAGCCGGGCCAGCCGTTCGTCGGCGATGCATTGCGGATCCAGTGCGTGCCGGTTGCGGGGCTGTTCCAGATCGAGGCGCGGCCGCGCTCGCTGCTCGACCGCCTGAGCCCGCGCGAGCTCGCGGCGATCCGCTATTACGGCGCCGGGCGCTCGCACAAGGAAGTCGCGCAACAGATGGCGATTTCGCCGACGACCGTGCGCCACTACCTGCGCTGCGCATACCGCAAGCTCGGCATGCACGACAAGAGCCAGATCGCCGGCGTGCTCGGCGCGACGGGCGGCGCGGCCGACGACGAACCGGTGGAAGCCGGCGGCGAGCCGCGCTGACGCATGCGAACGCCGTGCGTCGCACGGCGGCGCGTGAATGGTTGTGCCCGCAACCATTGAGCGTTATGCTCGTCAGCTCCCAGGAGACGGAATTCCATCATGAACGACACGAATTCAGGGTCGGTGCGCGCGGCGGTGGTCGGGGTCGGCGCGATCGGCGGATTGCTCGCGGCCGCGTTGTCGCGGGCCGGGATGACCGTGAGCGCGTACGCGCGCGGCGCGACGCTCGACGCGCTGAACGCGCACGGCGTGCGCGTGATCGACGAGGCGGGCACGACGTCGTCGGTTCCGGTGCGAGCGAGTGACGATGCGGCCGCGCTCGGCGTGCAGGACTACGTGGTGATCGCGCTGAAGGCACAGGCACTGCCGGCACTGGCCGCGCGCATCGCGCCGCTGGTCGGGCCGGACACGGTAATCGTCGCGGCGATGAACGGGCTGCCTTGGTGGTTCACGCACGGGCTCGAAGGCGCGCTCGACGGCGTGCCGCTCGACGCGGTCGACCCGGCCGGCGCGGTGTCGGCGGCGTTGCCGCCCGCACAGGCGATCGGGTGTGTCGTTCACCTGTCGTCGAGTACCGATGCGCCGGGCGTCGTGCGCCGCGGGCGCGGCAACCGGCTGATCGTCGGGGCGCCCGATGCGCGGCTCGATACGGCTACTGCCCGGTTCGCCGCGGCGCTCGCGGCGGGCGGTTTCGACGTCGAGTCGACGCCGGCGATCCGGGCCGAGATCTGGACGAAGCTGTGGGGCAACATGAACATGAATCCGCTGAGCGCGCTGACGGGGTCGACGGCCGAGCAGCTGCTCGACGATCCGTTCACGCAGGGTCTCGCGCTGCGGATGATGGAGGAGGCGGCCGCGATCGGCGCGAAGCTCGGCCTGTCGACGGGGATGAGCGGGCCCGAGCGGATCGCGGTCACGCGCAAGCTCGGTGCGTTCAAGACGTCGATGCTGCAGGATTTCGAAGCGGGCCGCGCGCTCGAGATCGGGCCGATCCTCGGTGTGTTTCCCGAGCTCGGGCGCAAGCTCGACGTGCCGACTCCGTATTGCGACGCGGTGCTCGGGCTGCTGCGCCAGCGGGCGACGAACAGCGGACTGTAAGCGCGGGCGGGGTCGCTGCATGCGCGATGCCGGCGAGGTCGCGCGCTGCAATCCGGTTGCCGCGCGCAGCGTATCACGCAAAGCGGGCCGCCCGCGTCGCGGGTGTGGCGACCGGGGCGGCCCGTCGAATTCATCGGATCAATACCGCGGGCATCGTGCCCGCGTGCCGGTCAGTCGTCCCGCTCGATCGCGTGCGCGACGACCTTGTCGAGCAGCCGCTCGAATGTCTGGCGTTCGCTGTCGGACAGGCATGCGAGCAAGCCGTCGTTCCACTTGCGCACGATCGGCATGATCTTGCGATGCAGCGCGCGGCCGTCGGCGGTCAGCGCGATCAACACGATCCGGCCATCCTCCTCGCTTGCGCTGCGTTCGAGCAGCCCCTGGCGCAGCAGTGCCTCGGCTGCGCGGCTCGCCTGGCTCTTGTCGAGATTGGTGTGGCGCGCCAGATCCATGATCGAGAACGGGCCGAAGGCGCCGACGGCGGCGATCACGCGCGCCTCGGGCAGCGAGATGTCGAGCTTGTGCCGGTACACCTCGCCGATCCCGCGGTCGGATCGCTTCGTGAGCGCGTGGAGGCGATAGGTCAGAAACTGATCGAGCCCGGCTTGACGGCCTTTCATGTCGAATCCTGAAGAAAAAGGGCGGGCCCGATTGTTCCTGTATCGCGCGCTCGGGTCAACGGTCAGTGTGCGCCGTACTTCAGGCGTGTCAATTGCTCCGCTTCGTTCGCGAGCAGATTGGCCGCGTCGCGGATCGCGACGTCGAGCGTGATCGGCCCGGGAGCCGGCGAGAAGCAGCCGGAAAAATGTTCGGACAGGCGGGGCAGCGCGGCCGGGTCGACCGCGCCGGACAGCAGCGACGCGGGTACGCCGGCGGCTTGCGCGTGGCGGCACGCGATGAACGGCGCCTTGCCGTGCAGCGTCTGTACGTCGGAGCGGCCTTCGCCGGTGATCAGCCAGCCCGCGCCGGCGAGCGCCGCGTCGAGCCCGACCTGCCGCGCGACCACCTCGGCCCCCGCTTCGAATTGCGCGCCGAGCATGTGCAGCGCGAATCCGAGGCCGCCCGCGGCACCGGCGCCCGGCAGGTCGCGGCCGCGACGGTCGAGCGCGGCTTCGAGCAGGTCGGCGAAGCGGGCGAGTGCGGCGTCGAGGGTGGCGACCTGCCCGGGCGTCACGCCCTTTTGCGGGCCGAACACGGCGGTTGCGCCGTGCGCGCCCGTCAGCGGGTTGTCGACGTCGGACATGCCGATGAATTCGGTTTCCTTCAGCCGCGGGTCGAGCCCCGACGCGTCGATGCGCGCGATGTCGGCGAGCCGCGACGGCACGGGCTCGACCGGCTGGCCGTCCGCGTCGAAGCACTGCAGGCCGAGGCCTGCGAGCAGCCCGGCGCCCGCGTCGTTGGTGCTGCTGCCGCCCAGCGCGACGAAGAAGCGGCGCACGCCTTCGTCGAGCAGCGTGCGGATCGCCTCGCCCATCCCGCGCGTGCTGCGCGCGTCGACCGGTACGCTCATGCCGACCGGATCCGTGATGCCGACGATCTCGGCCGTTTCGACGATCGCGGTGCGCGCGTCGATCACGCCGACCGCCGCGTCGCGTGCCGCGAGCGACGCACCGGCTACCCGCAGCGTGCGCCGCGTGCCGCCGCTTGCCAGCATCGCGTCGAGCGTGCCTTCGCCACCGTCGGCCATCGGGCAGCAGCGCACGACGGCGTCGGGCCGGGCGCGGCGGATGCCGGTGGCGATCGCGTCCGCGACCTGCTCGGCGGAAAGCGAGCCTTTGAACGAATCGGGCGCGATGACGACGACAGGCGCGGACGGGTGTTGCGGCATGGTGTCTCCGGAAGGCGTGATTGGTGTGAAGAATATTGGGGCGCGACGGCGGTGCACCCTCATTCGGAGCTTACAGGATGGCGGGCCCGTGGTGGATACGGCATGCGGCATAGCGGCGATCCGCGCGCATTGCCGTGCGAAGGGCTGCCGGCGCGGTGCGGACGCACGCGCGTCGCGCCGATCTGGCGGTGTGAGGAAAATTGTTTGCTAGAATAGTCGATTCTTCCGGCCAAAGCCGTGCTCCGAGCCGCTTGCGCTAGCCATCCGGCGCGTGCAGGGATGGCGTGGCGCTCCGGCGCGGCGAGTGTATGTGACGCACATCACGCCGCAGGCAGGCACGGCAAGGAAAACCCGATTCGCTCGAATAATTTTAGGACGATTGAAGCCATGGCTAACGTTGTTGAGAACCTCGGCAAGCTTGAACGCCGCGTGACGATTTCCCTGCCGAAAGACACCGTGCAGAAGGAAATCGACGCCCGTATCCAGAAACTCGCGAAGAACGTGCGCATGCCGGGTTTCCGCCCGGGCAAGGTGCCGCTGAAGATGGTCGCGCAACAGTACGCGGGTCAGGTCGAAGCGGAAGTGCTGAGCGACAAGATCGGCCAGGAATTCTTCACGATCAGCCGCGCGGAAAACCTGCGCGTCGCCGGCCAGCCGAGCTTCGAGCCGAAGCAGGAGCAGGCTGAAGATGCATACGCGTTCGACGCGACGTTCGAGGTCTACCCGGAAGTCAAGATCGGCGATCTGGCGACGGCTGAAGTCGAGCGCTCGACGACGTCGATCGGCGACGCCGAAATCGACCGTACGCTCGACATCCTGCGCAAGCAGCGCGTGCACTTCCACGCACGCGGCGAAGCAGGCGAGCACGGCGACGGCGGCGCGGACACCGCAGCGAAGAACGGCGACCGCGTGACGGTCGACTTCGTCGGCAAGATCGACGACGTCGCGTTCCAGGGCGGCACGGCCGAAGATTTCCCGTTCGTGCTCGGCGAAGGCCGCATGCTGCCGGAATTCGAAACCGCGGCGCTGGGCCTGAAGGTCGGCGAACAGCGTACGTTCGACCTCAAGTTCCCGGATGACTACCACGGCAAGGACGTCGCCGGCAAAACGGCGCAGTTCACGGTCACGATGAAGAAGATCGAGTGGCCGCACCTGCCGGAAATCGACGCGGAGTTCGCAAAGTCGCTCGGCATCGAAGACGGTGACCTCGCGAAGATGCGCGCCGAGATCAAGGAAAACCTCGAGCGCGAAGCGAAGCGTCGCACGCAGTCGATCGTCAAGAACCAGGTGATGGACGCGCTGCTGAAGATCTCCGAACTCGACGTGCCGAAGGCGCTGATCGAGCAGGACCAGCAACGCCTCGTCGAAATGGCTCGCCAGGATCTGGCGCAGCGCGGCGTGCCGAACGCGAAGGACGCACCGATCCCGGCCGAGATGTTCACCGAGCAGGCAGAGCGCCGCGTGAAGCTGGGCCTCGTGCTGGCCGAGCTGGTGAAGTCGAACGGCCTCGAAGCGAAGCCGGAACAGATCCGCGCGGAAGTCGACGAGTTCGCGAAGAGCTACGAAGACCCGAAGGAAGTGGTCCGCTGGTATTATTCGAACCAGCAGCGCCTCGCCGAGATGGAAGCGTTCGTCGTTGAAAGCAACGTCGTCGATTTCGTGCTGGGCAAGGCGAAGGTGACGGACAAGGAAGTGAGCTTCGAAGCACTCGCGAGCGCATCGGCGCAAGCGTAAGTGTTGCTCTAGCGGCGTGCCGGCTGTCGGAGCGACGGCCCGCACGCCGTTTTTACGTCAAGCGCACGGTTGCCATTAATATGGCGATTGAGCGGGCGGCTTCCTTCCGTTCAATTTTCCATTCGAACAAGGTTCATTGAATGATCACTCGCGCTGAATTGCTGGACATGCTTGCTTCGAACGCGCCGCAAGGTTTCGAGGCGCAAGCGCTGGGGCTGGTGCCGATCGTCGTCGAAACGAGCGGCCGCGGCGAGCGTTCGTACGATATCTATTCGCGTCTCCTGAAGGAGCGCCTGGTGTTCATGGTCGGTGAAGTGAACGACCAGACCGCCAACCTCGTGGTCGCGCAGTTGCTGTTCCTCGAGAGCGAGAATCCCGACAAGGACATCAGCCTGTACATCAACAGCCCGGGCGGGTCGGTGTCGGCCGGCATGGCGATCTACGACACGATGCAGTTCATCAAGCCGGACGTGTCGACGCTGTGCATGGGCCTCGCGGCCAGCATGGGCGCGTTCCTGCTCGCGTCGGGCGCGAAGGGCAAGCGTTTCGCGCTGCCGAACTCGCGCGTGATGATTCACCAGCCGCTCGGCGGCGCACGCGGCCAGGCATCGGACATCGAGATCCAGGCGCGCGAAATCCTCTACCTGAAGGAGCGGCTGAACCAGTTGCTCGCGCAGCACACGGGTCAGGACGTCGAGCGCATCGCGCGCGACACCGACCGTGATAACTTCATGTCGAGCGAGGATGCGAAGGCGTACGGGCTGATCGACCAGGTGCTGCTGAAGCGCCCGTGAGATTAAGTGGGGTGCTGCCCCGATTCGTGCGGCGCCCCTGCGACTTCCCGAACGCCCAGAGCATCTGCGGCAAGCGCATCCGGTCGGCTCCGGTCGCGCCCTAGGCGCGGTGCCCGGAGCATTCGGCGTATCATGTCATTTACCTGTCCGGAGGCTCTACATTCATGGCGGACAAAAAAGGTTCGAACAGCGAGAAGCTGTTGTATTGCTCGTTTTGCGGAAAAAGCCAGCATGAGGTGAAAAAACTCATCGCGGGCCCGTCGGTGTTCATCTGCGATGAATGTATCGACCTCTGCAACGAAATCATTCGCGACGAGGCGGCTGCCGCCGGCGTCGAGGCCAGCCTGTCCCGGTCGGATCTGCCGAGCCCGCAGGAAATTCGCGACATCCTCGATCAGTACGTGATCGGCCAGGAGCGCGCGAAGAAGATCCTCGCGGTGGCCGTGTACAACCACTACAAGCGCCTGAAGCATCTCGACAAGAAGGACGACGTCGAGCTGTCGAAGAGCAACATCCTGCTGATCGGCCCGACGGGCTCCGGCAAGACGCTGCTCGCGCAGACGCTCGCGCGGTTGCTCAACGTGCCGTTCGTGATCGCCGATGCGACGACGCTGACCGAAGCCGGCTACGTCGGCGAGGACGTCGAGAACATCATCCAGAAGCTGTTGCAGAACTGCAACTACGAGGTCGACAAGGCCCAGCGCGGGATCGTCTACATCGACGAAATCGACAAGATCAGCCGCAAGTCGGACAACCCGTCGATTACGCGCGACGTGTCGGGCGAGGGTGTCCAGCAGGCACTGCTGAAGCTCGTCGAGGGCACGATGGCGTCGGTGCCGCCGCAGGGCGGCCGCAAGCACCCGAACCAGGATTTCATCCAGGTCGACACGACCAACATCCTGTTCATCTGCGGCGGTGCGTTCGACGGCCTCGAAAAGGTGATCACCGATCGTACCGAGAAAACCGGTATCGGCTTCGGTGCGACGGTCAAGAGCAAGCAGGAGCGTGACGCGGGCGAAGTGCTGCGTGAAACGGAGCCGGAAGACCTGATCAAATTCGGTCTGATCCCGGAATTGATCGGCCGCCTGCCGGTGGTCGCGACGCTCGGCAAGCTCGATGAAGCGGCGCTGATGAAGATCCTGGTCGAGCCGAAGAATGCGCTCGTCAAGCAGTATCACAAGCTGTTCGCGATGGAGCGCGTCGAGCTGGAGATCCGGCCGGGCGCGCTGCAGGCAGTCGCCCGCAAGGCGATCCGCCGCAAGACCGGCGCGCGCGGTTTGCGTTCGATCATCGAACAGGCATTGCTCGACGTGATGTACGAGCTGCCGACGATGAAAGGGGTCAGCAAGGTCATCATCGATGAGAACGTGATCGATGGGGACGGCAAGCCCTTGCTGATCTACGAGGACACGCCGAAGGTGGCGGGTTCGAACTGACCGGCTTGCCGACGATGTTCTGCGAAAAAGGCCGTTCATGAGTCCGTGGGCGGCTTTTTTTCGTTTATCTTGTGGGTAACTCTGACTCGAAACGCGGTGGTTACTTTCTTACCGAATATTTCCCGCACTTGAAGGCTTGCAATTCGTTGTGGCGGCCTCAATTACCGAACAATTGATTCCACTCATGGGGAAATGAAATGTCAGGCACCCAACTTCTCCCGCCGGAACGCATCACGCTCCCGCTGCTGCCGCTGCGGGATGTCGTCGTTTTCCCGCACATGGTCATTCCGCTCTTCGTGGGCCGGCCGAAATCGATCAAGGCCCTCGAAGCAGCGATGGAAGGCGGCAAGCACATCATGCTTGTCGCCCAGAAAACCGCGGCCAAGGACGAACCGACCGAAAAGGACATGTACGAGGTCGGTTGTATCGCCAACATCCTGCAGATGCTGAAGCTGCCGGACGGCACCGTGAAGGTGCTCGTCGAGGGCCTGCAGCGTGCGAAGGCGTTGTCGATCGAAGAGCAGGAAACGCAATTCTCCTGCGAAGTGATGCCGCTCGAGCCCGATCACGCCGACAGCGCTGAAACGGAAGCGCTGCGCCGCGCGATCGTGTCGCAGTTCGACCAGTACGTGAAGCTGAACAAGAAGATCCCGCCGGAGATCCTCACGTCGCTGTCGGGCATCGACGAAGCGGGCCGCCTCGCCGACATGATCGCCGAGCGCCTGCCGCTGAAGCTCGACCAGAAGCAGCACATCCTCGAGATGTTCCCGGTCATCGAGCGCCTCGAGCACCTGCTCGCGCAGCTCGAAGCCGAGATCGACATCCTGCAGGTCGAAAAGCGCATCCGCGGGCGCGTGAAGCGCCAGATGGAAAAGAGCCAGCGCGAGTACTACCTGAACGAGCAGGTCAAGGCGATCCAGAAGGAACTGGGCGAAGGTGAAGAAGGTGCGGATCTCGAGGAACTCGAGAAGCGCATCAACGCCGCGCGCATGCCGAAGGAAGCGAAGAAGAAGGCCGACGCCGAGCTGAAGAAGCTGAAGCTGATGTCGCCGATGTCGGCGGAAGCTACCGTCGTGCGCAACTACATCGACACGCTGATCGGCCTGCCGTGGCGCAAGAAGAGCAAGGTCAACAACGACCTGTCGAACGCCGAGCAGGTGCTCGACGAAGATCACTTCGGCCTCGAGAAGGTGAAGGAACGCATCCTCGAGTATCTCGCGGTGCAACAGCGCGTGGACAAGGTCAAGGCGCCGATCCTGTGCCTCGTCGGGCCCCCGGGCGTCGGCAAGACCTCGCTCGGCCAGTCGATCGCCCGTGCGACGAACCGCAAGTTCGTCCGGATGGCGCTCGGCGGCGTGCGTGACGAAGCCGAGATCCGCGGCCACCGTCGCACGTATATCGGTTCGATGCCGGGCAAGATCCTGCAGAGCCTCACGAAGGTCGGCGTGCGTAATCCGCTCTTCCTGCTCGACGAAGTCGACAAGATGGGCATGGATTTCCGCGGCGATCCGTCGTCGGCGCTGCTCGAGGTGCTCGATCCGGAACAGAACCACACGTTCGCCGACCACTACATCGAAGTCGACTTCGACCTGTCGGACGTGATGTTCGTCGCGACGTCGAACTCGCTGAACATCCCGCCGCCGCTGCTCGACCGGATGGAAGTGATCCGTCTGTCGGGCTACACGGAAGACGAGAAGGTCAGCATTGCCCAGCGTTACCTGCTGCCGAAGCAGAAGAAGAACAACGGGCTGAAGGAAGGCGAGATCGAGGTCACCGAGCAGGCGATCCGCGACATCATCCGCTACTACACGCGCGAAGCCGGTGTGCGTTCGCTCGAGCGGGAAGTGTCGAAGATCTGCCGCAAGGTCGTGAAGATGCTGCTGCTGAAGAAGGCATCGGGCGCGATCAAGGTCGACGGCGAAAACCTCGATACGTTCCTCGGCGTGCGCAAGTACGACTTCGGCCTCGCGGCCAAGGAAAACCAGGTTGGTCAGGTGACGGGCCTCGCGTGGACGGAAGTCGGTGGCGATCTGCTGACGATCGAAGCCGCGGTGATGCCGGGCAAGGGCAACGTGATCCGTACGGGTTCGCTCGGCGACGTGATGAAGGAGTCGGTCGAGGCGGCACGTTCGGTCGTGCGCTCGCGCTCGCGTCGTCTCGGCATCAAGGACGAAGCGTTCGAGAAGCAGGACATCCACATCCACGTGCCGGAAGGCGCGACGCCGAAGGACGGTCCGTCCGCGGGCGGTGCGATGACGACCGCGCTGGTGTCGGTGCTGACGGGTATCCCCGTGCGGGCCGATGTCGCGATGACGGGCGAAATCACGCTGCGTGGTGAAGTCCTGCCGATCGGCGGCCTGAAGGAGAAGCTGCTCGCAGCGCATCGCGGTGGCATCAAGCTCGTGCTGATCCCGGAAGAGAACGTCAAGGATCTCGCCGAGATTCCGGACAACGTGAAGAACGCGATCGAGATCGTGCCGGTCCGCTGGATCGACAAGGTGCTTGAACTCGCGCTCGAGCGTTCGCCGACCCCGCTGCCGCCGGAAGAAGAGGCGAAGGCGGCGGCACCGGTCGCCGATGCGGCGAAGGATGCCGGCTCGACGGAATTCGTCAAGCACTGAGCATCGGAGCGCCGTTCGTTCTGACGGTTGTTCACGAAACCCGCGGCCTGGCCGCGGGTTTTTTCATGCGTCCCGGAATCGTATGCGCGAGCGTGAAAAATATTCGCGCCGGAGCTTTGCAAAATGATCGGGGATGAATTAAACTTGCGGGCTCGCTGGTTGTTGATGCCGAAACGCAGATCGCAGCCAGAACGAATCGGAAACGGGTGCTTAGCTCAGCTGGTAGAGCGGCGCCCTTACAAGGCGTAGGTCGGGGGTTCGAACCCCTCAGCACCCACCAGTTTCCTGATTCAGCCAGACCAAGGAGCGGTAGTTCAGTCGGTTAGAATACCGGCCTGTCACGCCGGGGGTCGCGGGTTCGAGTCCCGTCCGCTCCGCCAAAAAATGAAGAAGCCCGCCTTGTGCGGGCTTTTTCATTTGTGTCGTCGATTGCGCCCGCTGGCGGGCGCGTGGCCGCGGAGCGGAGGAAGCCGCCTGCGCGGCTTCCGGCGGGGCTCGAAGGGATGCGCGTGCACGCGCATCCGCGGCCTGCAGGATGTAGGCGAGTCCCGTCCGCTCCGCCAGAAAATGAAAAAGCCCGCCTTGTGCGGGCTTTTTCATTTGTATCGTCGATTGCGCCCGCTGGCGGGCGCGTGACCGCGGAGCGGAGGAAGCCGCCTGCGCGGCTTCCGGCGGGGCTTGACCTTACGATGCCGGGCGAGCGGCATGGCAGCAGACAATCCGACAGGAAATGCCCCGGAGTGCGCAGCCGTCGGAACGGAAAACCCGCGACGGCTCGAACGCGGTCGCGGGTTTTTCATGCTTTCTCGCCGCGGAGGCGCCGGTTTTTCCGGCTCGCGCGGAGCGGTATTACTGAACGCGTATTACCGGCGGCAACTTGTAGGTTGCGTTCAGGAGCGGGGCGTCCGGCAAGTAGGTGCGCAGCGTCAGATTGAACGCGCCGGCAGGGGCCGGCAGCCAGTTGCTGGCGGGTACACCCGCGGGTCGCACATGGCTGATGGTGAGCACGAGCGAGCCGTCGCTCGCGAACTGAAAGTTCGACGCCGGATAGGACAGCGCATAGATTCCATCGGGATTCGGATAAAAGAAAGCCTGCGCCTGGTTCGTGCCGGCGTACAGCGTCAACGACCAGAAGGCGCGCGCCGGAGGAAGCTGTCCCGCCGGGAACGTCATCTGATAGACGCCGTTACCGTCGTAATTCGCCCCCGACGTGTTCGCCGCTCCCGTACTGGTGTAGTAGATCGCTTCGCTGCCGGGCAGCGCACCGAGGCCGTTCAGCGCAACGCGCGCCCGTAGCGTGTACTGGGTTCCGTAGTTGCCGACGTTGGCCGGGCCGCCTGTCCAGCCGTTCGAGCCGGTACTTGCCTGGGCGGCGGCCTGCTGCGTTCCGCCGCCCGTCAGGCTCGCCAGCGCCCGGGCCGCGCCCGCGTCGATCGATGCGACGTCGGCGGACGACGCGTTGAAGGTCTGCGCAGGGCCTATGCCTATCACGTCGAGCGCGTTCGTCGCCTCGGCCGTGTCCTGCGGCGTCGGCGGACTCTTTTTCAAGAGCCGGTTCACGTACTGAAAATACGACGGCCAGTTGGCATAACCGGGAGGCTTTTGCGTGTCCACGCTGTCCCACGCAGCGACACCGGTTCCAGCGGGGCGCGACACGACCAGTTGATTCTGAACGGCCCACGCGGCGGGATAATCGTTCGCATCGCTCACGTAAGTCCGCGCCAACGCCCACACCGCGTTGGTCGACGAGCGGAGCACGGTGACGCCTGCCGGAGCGCTTCCCTGCCAGTTCGGCCCGACGACCCAGAAGACCTTCGCGACACCGTTGTCGGCGCTCGTGCCGCGAATCGCGAAGTTGTTCGTATAGGCGTCCATCAGCGCGAGGGAGAAGTAGCGGGTGCCGCTGGCGGGCGTGTCGATCTGAATCGGGCCCGCGTCCAGTTGAAGCATGGCGATGGAATACAGCGTGTCGTGATTGGGTTTCGTCACCGAGGTGGACGAAGCATCGGACAGCTGGCGATTGTGCAGAAACGTATTCGGCGCAAGGCCCTGGGCGATGTAGCTCTGTCGGGTTGCGTAGAACTGGTACAGCGCAATCGTGAACAGCGTGGCACTGTTTGCGGCATTTTCCGTCGCGACGGGCGAAACGCCCGAGCTATCGACACTTTCCCCATTGCAGCCCGCCAGAAGGCCGACAGAGGCAGCGAATGCGACGAGGCGCGCGTGGTGAAGAAAACTCATCGAGTGGTGCGGTAGGGTTGTATGGTCGAATGGGCCGCACCCGTTCATCGTTCCGTCGACGAGCGTGGCACGGATTGCACGGCGCGAAAAGCGTATCCGGCTTGCGATGCGGCACGAACGATCCATTTTCGATAAGCAAAGTCCGACGACTCGTTAGGGCGGTGGAGACCGATCGGCATCGTGCGGTTGATCCCTGTCGTCTTTCCGGCCGTCGCGTTTCTCGCGGCCTATGCCGGGACGTACAGGCCAGGCTTGTACCGCGTGCTCCCGTGTCGAGCACCTCCCGTTGGCTCGATTCGCTGCCCCGGCGGTGCCTTGCGGTCGTCGGCGCGGATGGAGACAGTCCCGCATCGGGCAAGCCGCTCGGCGAACGAATGATCGTGTGCTGCCGCGAGCCTGGGCGGCTGCGATGGAGTCGATCATTGGGCGAACTGCTTTCTGAACTTCACGAGGAGAGGCGGGTGACGGCGTATCCCCGGCTCTGAAAGACGGGCATTTTTGCCTGTACTTCCGGTGGTGATCGCCGCGGGCGCCGCCGCTTTTCTCCCGACCCATCCCGTATGTTGTAATATCGGTCGTTTTGTCCAATTTTCCCGTCACGCATGCTCGATTTCTTCCGTAATCACCAGCGCCTGATGATGGCGCTCCTGCTCCTGATCGTGTTGCCGGGGCTGGGTTTCGTCGGGATCCAAGGCTTCCGCGGCTTCTTCGACGATAGTGCGAACGTCGCGGCAGTCAACGGGCACAAGATCACGCGGGTCGAATTCGACGGCGCGTTCCGCCAGCAGATCGACCAGGCGCGCCAGGCACTCGGCGGGCAGTTCGACATCAAGATGTTCGATACGCCCGAGCATCGCAAGCAGGTGCTCGACGGCCTGATCCAGCAACGCGTGCTGGCCGACGAGACCCAACGTCTGCACTTGACCGCATCGGACAACGCCGTGCGCGATGCACTGATGAGCGACCCGATGATCGCGTCGCTGAAGAAGCCCGACGGGTCGATCGACGTCGAGCGCTATGCGCAGCTGCTGTCGTTCCAGGGGATGACGCCCGAGCAGTACCAGGAGCGCGTGCGCTACAGCCTCGCGCTGCAGCAGATTCCGGCCAGCATCGTGTCGAGCGCGTTCACGCCGAAGAGCCTCGCGCAACGCCTGTCCGAACTCGCCGCGCAGCAGCGCGAAGTGCAGGCGCTCGTGCTGAAGACGAGCGACTTCGCCGCGAAGGTCCAGCCGACCGACGCACAGCTCACCGCGTACTACGACGCGCACAAGCAGAGCTTCGCGACGCCCGAGACCGCGACGATCCAGTACCTCGTCTATTCGCCGGCGGCAGCGGCCGCGAGCGCGCAGCCGACCGACGCGGACATCAAGAAGTTCTACGACGACAACCCGACGCACTTCCGCACCGAAGCGCAGGTGCGCGTGAGCCACATCTTCATCGCCGCACCGGGCAGCGCAAGCGCGGCCGACAAGACTGCAGCGAAGACGAAGGCCGAGCAACTGCTCGCCGACGTGAAGGCGCACCCGGACCAGTTCGCGCAGATCGCGCAGAAGGACTCGCAGGATGCACCGTCGGCCGCGAAGGGCGGCGACCTCGGCTTCATCACGCGCGGCTCGACGGCGGGCGGCAAGGCGTTCGACGATGCCGCGTTCGCGCTCAAGCAAGGTGATGTGAGCGGTGTCGTGCAGTCGGATCTGGGCTTCCACATCCTGAAGGCAACGGAAGTGAAGCCGGCGGCCGTCAAGCCGTTCGCGGAAGTGAAGGACCAGATCGCAGCCGACCTGAAGCAGCAGTACGCATCGAAGGCGTTCACGGACAACGCGGAAGGCTTCACGTCCACCGTCTACGAAAAGGCGAAGACGCTGCAGCCGGCCGCGGACAAGTACAAGCTGACGATCCAGACGGCTACCGTCACGCCGACGCCGAATCCGCAGTTGCCGCCGACGAGCCCGCTGAACAATCCGAAGTTCCTGGCCGCCGTGTTCGCCAACGACTCGGTGAAGAACCAGAACAACACGCAGGCGATCGACGTCGGCAACAACACGCTGATCTCGGCGCGTGTGACCGACTACAAACCGGCTGCCGTGCCCGCGCTCGACGCGATCAAGGATGTCGTGCGCCAGAAGGTGGTCTCCGAGCAGGCTGCCGAACTCGCGAAGAAGGACGGCGCGGCGAAGCTGGCCGAACTGCAGAAGTCGAAGTCGACCGACGGGTTCGCGGCCGCGCAGAAGGTATCGCGTACGCAGTCGCAGGGCCTGACGCCGGCTGCGCTGAGCGCCGTCTACAAGGTCGACGCGAAGACGCTGCCGGCCTACGTCGGTGTCGATCTCGGCGCCGACGGCTATGCGATCTATCGCGTGAACGCGGTGATCCCGGGTTCGGCGGTCGATCCGCAGCAACTGGCGGCCGCGCAGCAGCAGATGGCGCAGGTCGACGCGCAGAGCGAAGGCGAAGCGTATCTCGCCGCGCTGCGCGATCGCTCGAAGGTGAAGCTGTACGGCTCGACGGCCAGCCAGTCGCCGGACGGCGACAACTGAGCATCGTTTCGCCCGCAACAAAAAGCCCCGCGTCACGCGGGGCTTTTTGTTTTTCGGCGGGGCGAGGCGGCGTCAGCCGCGCGGCTTGCCGAGCAGCGGTTTCAGCGCCGGCCAGACGTTGTCGAGCAGAATGCCCTGGGCCTGCTGCGTCGGATGCATCTGGTCGGCCTGGAACATCTCGGGCTTGTTCTCGATGCCGGCCAGCAGGAACGGCACGAGCGGCACGCCGAGATCCTTCGACAGCCGCGTATAGACGGCGTGGAACTTCTGCGTGTAGTCCGGGCCGTAGTTGGGCGGCACGTACATGCCGACCAGCACGACCCTGGCCCGCGCTTGCCGCGCCCCGGCGATGATGTCGCGCAGGTTCTGTTCGGTCGTCGCGAGCGGCACGCCGCGCAGCGCATCGTTCGAGCCGAGCTCGACGACGACGATCGACGGCTTGAGCCGCTGCAGCACCGCAGGCAGCCGCGCGCGGCCGCCGCTGGTGGTGTCGCCGCTGACGCTGGCGTTCGCGACGCTATAATCGATTCGCTCGGTCGTGAGCCGTTGCCGCAGCAATGCCACCCAGCCGGTGTCGCGCGGCAGCCCGTATTCGGCGGACAGGCTGTCGCCGAGCACGACGATCACGGGCTGGCCCGATGTCGCGGCCGGCGTCGTCGCGGCGCGTGCGGGCGCGGCGGCGGCCAGCAGCGTACCCAGCAGCGCGGCGAGCGCCGCGCGTCTTTTCCAGCGAAATGTCGTGTCCATGTTCAAGATTACCGATCCGATCATCGAAGTCCATGACGTGTGCAAGCGGGTCGCCGACGCAACCGGCGAGCTGACGATCCTCGACGGCATCACGCTCGCCGTGCGGCCGGGCAGCAGTCTCGCGATCGTCGGCGCGTCGGGGTCGGGTAAATCGACGCTGCTCGGCCTGCTTGCGGGGTTGGACAGCGCGACGAGCGGCACGGTTCGCCTGCTCGGTCGCGCGCTCGACCAGCTCGACGAGGACGCGCGCGCGGCGCTGCGCAACGGCGCAGTCGGGTTCGTATTCCAGTCGTTCCAGTTGATGCCGCACCTGACGGCGCTCGAGAACGTGATGCTGCCGCTCGAACTGCAGGGCGGCATCAGTGCGCGCGATGCCGCCGATCGCGCCCGGGCGCTGCTCGTGCAGGTCGGCCTCGGCGAACGCACCGCGCATTATCCGAAGCTGTTGTCCGGCGGCGAGCAGCAGCGCGTCGCACTTGCGCGCGCATTCGTCACGCGCCCGGCGATCCTCTTCGCCGACGAGCCGACCGGCAGCCTCGATGCGGCCACGGGCCATGCGGTCATCGACCTGATGTTCGAACTGAACCGCACGAACGGTGCAACGCTCGTGCTCGTCACGCACGATGCCGAACTGGCACGCCGCTGCGCGACGACGGTGACGCTCGATGCCGGGCGTATCGTCGAGCCGCGCGCGGCGCAGCGCAACGGTTGAGTGCTTTTGGCGGCCGCGCGGCGTGCGCCGAGCGGCCGGCATGGGCACGACGCCGCTGCGTCAGTGCCTCAGCGCCTCAGCGTTTCAACGCCGCGCGGGCGCGCTCGATCAGCGCGGTGGTCGACGAGTCGTGCTTCGCCGGATCGACCGACTCGGCCGACAGGTCGGCTTCCACCACCTTGCCGAGTATCTTGCCGAGCTCGACGCCCCACTGGTCGAACGGGTTGATGTCCCACACCGTTGCCTGCACGAGCACCTTGTGTTCGTACAGCGCGATCAGCGCGCCGAGCGTGCGCGGCGTCAGCGCATCGACGAGCAGCGTCGTCGTCGGGCGGTTGCCCGGGAACGTCAGGTGCGGCGCGAGCGCCTCCTTGCCCGGCCCCGCGACCTTGCGCGCTTCCTCGAGCGTGCGGCCGAGCATCAGCGCCTCGCTCTGCGCGAAGCAGTTCGCGAGCAGCTTCGGGTGGTGGCTCGCGAGCGGATGCTCGGGCGTCAGCACCGCGATGAAGTCGATCGGCACGATCGTCGGCCCCTGGTGCAGCATCTGGAAGAACGCATGCTGGCCGTTGGTGCCCGGCTCGCCCCACGTGACGGCCGACGTCGGGTAGTCGACGAAGGTGCCGTCCAGGCGCGCGGATTTGCCGTTGCTTTCCATTTCGAGCTGCTGCAGGTACGACGGCAGGTAGTGCAGCGCTTCCGAATACGGCGCGACGAGATAGCTCTGCGAACCGAAGAAATTCCGGTACCAGATGCCGATCAGGCCCAGCAGCACGGGCAGGTTGCGCTCGAGCGGCGCCTCGCGGAAATGACGGTCCATGTCGTTCGCGCCGGCCAGCAGCTCATCGAACTGCTCGGGGCCGATCGCGATCATGATCGACAGCCCGACCGCCGACCACAGCGAATAACGGCCGCCGACCCAGTCCCACATTTCGAACACGTTGTCCGCGGCGATGCCGAACTTCACGACTTCGGCCGGGTTCGCCGACACGCCGACGAAGTGCTTTGCGAGCGCGTCCTCGGGGCAGCCGCGCGCGACGAACCAGTCGCGCAGCGAGCGTGCGTTCGTCATCGTCTCGAGCGTCGTGAAGGTCTTCGACACGATGATCGCGAGCGTTTCCTCGGGATCGACCTGTTCGAGCACGCGTGCGAGATCGGCGCCGTCGACGTTCGACACGAAGTGCGTGGCAATTTCGGGCGTCGCGACGTGGTGCAGCGCGTGTACGACCATCTTCGGCCCGAGATCGGAGCCGCCGATG
Source organism: Burkholderia sp. LK4 (assembly GCF_001043615.1). NCBI lineage: Bacteria > Pseudomonadati > Pseudomonadota > Betaproteobacteria > Burkholderiales > Burkholderiaceae > Burkholderia > Burkholderia sp. LK4. Next base: position 139,584 of record NZ_LDUL01000010.1, on the reverse strand, counting down.
CCGATGTTGATCACGTGGCGGATGCGTTTGCCGGTGTAGCCGGTCCAGGTGCCGCTGCGCACGGCGCGAGCGAACGTCGCCATCTTCGCGCGCTCGGCGCTCACCTGCGCGTGGAACGGCGCTTGCGGATCGGTCGCGCGCAGCGCGGTGTGCAGGGCGGCACGGCCTTCGGTCGGGTTCACGATTTCGCCCGCGAACATCGCGTCGCGGCGCGCCTCGACACCCGCGTCGCGCGCGAGCTGGACGAGCAGGCGCAGCGTTTCGTCGTTGATGCGGTTCTTCGAGAAATCGGCCGCGAGACCGCCGCCCGGAATCGTGAAGCGTTCGGCGCGGGTCGGCGCGTGGTCATGTTCCGGCGCGAACCAGTCGCGCAGCCGGGCGTGACGGATCTGTTCGAAGTGGGATTGAAGGGCAGTCCAGGCGGGGAGCGAATTCAGCGTCATGGCGGTTCGAGTGAAGCGTGAATCGGGAGGAATGCCGCGCCGGCTCATCGGGATCGGAAGGCCGGCGGACGAGAGGGCCCGCCGTGCGGCGGGGCAGTCAGTATAGCGGCGTTATGTGCCGGCGCGCGGCGACGCATAAAAAAGGCGATTGACCAGCGTGCGCACCATCGGCGCGAGTTCGCCTGCCGTGAGTCCGGCCGGGCCGGTTCCGTTCGCGGTCAGCGTGTCGGCCGCGAGGCCGTGCAGGTAGACGCCTGCCAGCGCCGCTTCGTACGGCGCGACGCGTTGCGCGAGCAGCGCGCCGATCAGGCCGCCGAGCACGTCGCCGGTGCCGCCCGTGGCAAGCGCCGCGTTGCCGGTCGGGTTGATCGTCATGCGGCCGTCGGGCGCCGCAATCACCGTGCCCGAGCCTTTCAGCACGACGATGGCCGCATAACGTGACGCGAGCGCCTGCGCGGCCGCGAGGCGGTCGCGCTGAATCGCAGCCGTGTCGCAGCCGAGCAGCCGCGCGGCCTCGAGCGGATGCGGCGTCAGCACGCACGGATAACCGCGCGCACCGCGCGTCGCGACGGCTGCCGCGAGATCCGCGTGCGTCGCGACGAGGTTCAGCGCGTCGGCGTCGAGCAGCGTTGCGGCGTCGTGGGCAAGCGTGTCGCGCACGAGCGTCGCCGCGGCCTCGCGCGTGCCCAGCCCGCAGCCTGCGGCGATGGCGGTCATCGCGCCGGGGTCGAGGGTGTCGGCCGCGTGCAGCATCAGTTCGGGGAACGGCGGATCGTACGGCGGCGCGCCGGTGCCGAGGAAGCCGACATGCACCTTGCCGGCGCCGGCGAACAGCGCGGCGCGCGCGGCCAGGATCGGCGCGCCGCACATGCCGGTGTCGCCGCCGAGTACCGCGAGGCTGCCGTATGTGCCCTTGTGGGACGCGAATGCGCGCGCGGGCAGGGCGGCGGCGAATAGCGCGGGCGCATTCAGTACGATGGCCGGCGCGGCCGGTGGCGCGACGTCGAGCGATTCGACGTCGATCGCGCCGGCGAGATCCCGGCCTTCGCCGGTGTAGAGGCCCGGCTTCGCGCCGATGAAAGTGAGCGTGTGGGTGGCGGCGACGGCGACGCCCGCGCCGACGATCTGGCCCGTATCGCTGTCGAGGCCGCTCGGCACATCCAGTGCAAGCACGCGGCCGCCGCTGCGCGCATGCGCGGCGATGCGCGCGGCCTGCTCGGCGAACGCGCCGTCGAGCGCGCGGCCGAGACCGATGCCGAAGAGTCCGTCGACCACCCACGCATAGCCATCCAGCGAAGCAGGTGGCGTGGCCGACAGCGGCACGCCGGCGGCGCGCGCGAGGCCGAGTGCCCATTGCGCGTCGTCGGGCTTTACCGGCACCGGCATCCACGCCTGGGTCGCGACGCCGAGCTGCTGGAGGTGCGCGGCGGCTACGAGCGCGTCGCCGCCGTTGTTGCCCGGGCCGACCGCGAACCAGACGGGGCGGTCGTCGCCGGCCGCGCGTTCGGACAGCCAGCGCGCGGCGGCGGCGCCTGCGCGACCCATCAGCGTATGCGGCGGCAGCGCTGCGGCTGCGTCGGCTTCGGCCGTGCGCAGGTCGGCGACGCGCAGCAGCGCGATCGGGGCGGAATCGGGAAGCGGAAGGGTAACGGTCATCGCGGGGTCATCGCCGGGTCGCGGCGGCTGGCAAGGCGGCCGCCGGGGACGGGCCCGCGGCGGTCAGGTCGTGAAGCGCCCGGCGCTTAGCGCGGCGAGCGTGTCGGCGCGCCAGTGCTGCACGTCGCCGCCCAGGTAGTCGGCCACCACTTTAGCAGACCCGCATGCGAGCCCCCAGCCGGCCGGGCCATGCCCGAAATTGACGAATACGCGCGGATGCGGGGTCGGACCGACGACCGGCAGGCCGTCCGGCGACAGCAGCTGCGTACCTTGCCAGGACAGCGCGGCCGAGATCCTCGCGGCACCGGGCACCCAGTCGTGGACGGCCTGGCCGAGCAACGCGAGCGCGGCCTCCGACAGCGGCTCGGCGAGCGGCTTCGCGGTGTCGGGCAGGCTCTGCAGCACGGCGCCGCCGCCGACGCGCAGCCGCTGGTGGGTGCGCGTGATCGAGATGCGCTTGATCGAATCGATGACGTTCAGGTGCGGCGCATGTTCTTCGTAGGCGACCGGCGCGGTCAGCGCGTGGACCCGCACCGGGTGCAGCGGCAGGCGCCAGCCGAGCCGGTCGAGCAGCGGCAGGCTGCCGGCACCGGCGGCGACCACGATCGCATCGGCGGAAATCACGTCGACGTCGCGGGCGTTCGACGCGTGGCGGTCGCCGGGCGGGACGAGCTCGACCGCGACGCGGCCGTTGTCGACGCGGATCGCGGCGACTTCCGCGCCGAAGCGGAACTGCACGCCGTGCTCGTCGAGCGTCTGCTTGACCAGTTTCGCGAACAGCGGGCAATTCCCGGTGCGCTCGGTCTCGAGCAGCACGCCGCCGGCGAAACCGGGCTCGGCCGGCACCGACGGCTCGAGTGCCGCGCATTCGTCTGCGGAGAGCAGGCGGTACGGCTGGTCGAGCGTGCGAAGGAGGTCGAGCGCGGGCTGCATCGCTTCCCAGTCGCGCGGATCGCGCACGACGTGCAGGATGCCGGGCTTCTGCTCGAATTCGAGCTCGAGGCGCGTCTCGATGTCGGCGAGCGCGTCGCGCGACGCGTCGATCAGCGGCCGCAGCCGCGTGTACTGCGCGGCGAACGCGTCGGGCTCGCGCAGCCTGCCGAGCTGCTTGACGAAGCGCCGTACGCCGCCGTTGAAGCCGGGCTTGTAGACGATGCCGCTGTCGCGCGGCTGGCGCTGGCGCATGAAGGTCGGGCCGAACCAGACGTCGAGCGGGCTCGGCAGCAGCGCGCCGCCGTCGCCGTAGGTCGCACCCTGCGCGACGGTCGCGTGGCGTTCGACCACGCATACGCGATGGCCGGCCGCGCGCAACTGGTAGGCGGTGGCGACGCCGCTGATTCCGCCGCCGATGACGATGACATCCATGGATTGCTTCGATGACGGGCGGCGCGCAGGCGCTGCCCGGTGAGAATTCGCTGAGGGCCCGGGCCCGGTGAACCCGGAATGATAGCGCCAAAATCGCGGGAGCCGGCGCCGGGGTGGCACGGGCCGTGCCGCCGGGCCGCGGCCGCCGGCTGCCGCGCCCGCGCGGGGCGGCCCGGCGGGCAGGCCGTGCGCGGTGGACATCGCGGCACCGATGCGGTGCATGCGGGTTGCCGATCGGCCGGTCTTGGGCGACCGACTTCCGGGTATAATTACGGCCTTCCTTTCGCCCCACGTCGCCACCTCGCGCGACTCATCGACGTCAGTCCAGCCCATGGCTCACTTCTCGTGTTTTCCCGGCGCTTCGGCCCTCTCCGATTTCCGTCAAACCCGTCTGCTCGACACGCTCAGGCAAATCGACGCCAACATTGTCGCGGTGCGCGGGCAGTTCCTGCACTTCGTCAATGCGGCCGAGCCGCTGTCGGCCGACGACAGCGCGCGCATCGACGCGCTGATGCACTACGGCGCGCCGTTCGAGCCGGCGGCCGAGAAGGGCACGACCGAGACCTTCGTCGTGCTGCCGCGTTTCGGCACGGTTTCGCCGTGGGCGAGCAAGGCGACCGACATCGCCCGGCACTGCGGCCTCACGCACGTGCGCCGCATCGAGCGCGGCGTCGAATTCACGGTCACGCTGAAGTCGGGCCTGCTCGGCGGCAAGAAGGCGCTGTCGGACGACGCGCGCGCGGCCGTCGCGGCCGCGCTGCATGACCGGATGACCGAAAGCGTGGTCGCGGCGCGCGACGACGCGCAGCACCTGTTCGACGAACTGCCGGCCAAGCCGCTGTCGACCGTCGACGTGCTGGGTATCGGCCGCGGCGCGCTCGAGCGCGCGAACGTCGAGCTGGGCCTCGCGCTCGCCGACGACGAGATCGACTACCTGGTCGACGCGTTCCGCAAGCTCGAACGCAACCCGACCGACGTGGAACTGATGATGTTCGCGCAGGCGAACAGCGAACACTGCCGCCACAAGATCTTCAACGCGCAGTGGACGATCGACGGCGAAGCGCAGGACATGTCGCTGTTCGCGATGATCCGCAACACCGAGAAGCTGAGCCCGCAGGGCACGATCGTCGCCTATTCGGACAACTCGTCGATCATGGTCGGTGCCGAAGCCGAACGCTGGTTCCCGCGCAACGCGGGCGCGGCCGGCGAGCCGGGCGAGCGCTATGGCCGCCACACCGAGCTCACGCACACGCTGATGAAGGTCGAGACGCACAACCACCCGACGGCGATCTCGCCGTTCCCGGGTGCGGCGACCGGCGCGGGCGGCGAGATCCGCGACGAAGGCGCGACGGGCCGCGGCGCGCGTCCGAAGGCCGGCCTGACGGGCTTCACCGTGTCGAACCTCGATCTGCCGGACGCCCGCCAGCCGTGGGAAAACGCGCGCGACGCCGCGCAGCCGGTCGGCGAGCGCAACCCCAACGACGCGTACGGCCCGTACGGCCGTCCGGACCGCATCGCGTCGCCGCTGCAGATCATGATCGACGGCCCGCTCGGCGGCGCCGCGTTCAACAACGAATTCGGCCGCCCGAACCTCGGCGGCTACTTCCGCGTGTACGAGCAGAACGTCGGCGGGAAGGTGCATGGTTATCACAAGCCGATCATGATCGCGGGCGGCCTCGGCAACATCGCGGATCAGCATACGCACAAGCACGACGTGCCGGCCGGCTCGCTGCTGATCCAGATCGGCGGCCCCGGCATGCGGATCGGGATGGGCGGCGGCGCCGCGAGCTCGATGGCGACCGGCGCGAACACGGCCGAACTCGACTTCGACTCGGTGCAGCGCGGCAACCCGGAAATCGAGCGGCGCGCGCAGGAAGTGATCAACGGCTGCTGGCAGCTCGGCGCGGAAAACCCGATCCTGAGCATCCACGACGTCGGCGCGGGCGGCCTGTCGAACGCGTTCCCCGAGATCGTCGACGGCGCGGGCAAGGGCGCGCGCTTCGAACTGCGCAAGGTCGCGCTCGAGGAATCGGGCCTGTCGCCGCGCGAAATCTGGTCGAACGAAGCGCAGGAGCGCTACGTGCTGGCGATCGCGCCGGCCGACCTGCCGCGTTTCGAGGCGATCTGCGCGCGTGAGCGCTGCCCGTTCGCGGTGGTCGGTGTCGCGACCGACGAACGCCAGCTGAAGCTCGTCGACGACGAAGCGACGGGCGCCGACGAATACCCGGTCGACATGCCGATGGAAGTGCTGCTCGGCAAGCCGCCGCGCATGCATCGCGACGTCACGCGCGTGACGACCGAGCGCGCGCCGGTCGACGTGACGGGCATCGCGCTGTCGGAAGTCGCGATCGACGTGCTGAAGCACCCGACGGTCGGCAGCAAGTCGTTCCTGATCACGATCGGCGACCGTTCGGTCGGCGGCACGTCGGTGCGCGACCAGATGGTCGGCCCGTGGCAGGTGCCGGTGGCCGACTGCGCGGTCACCGCGCTCGACTACGCGGGTTTCAAGGGCGAGGCGATGACGATGGCCGAGCGCACGCCGCTCGCGGTGATCGACGCGCCGGCATCGGGCCGCATGGCGGTCGGCGAGGCGATCACGAACATCGCGAGCGCGCCGATCGCGTCGCTCGACAAGCTGAAGCTGTCGGCGAACTGGATGGCCGCGTGCGGCACGGCCGGCGAGGACGCCGCGCTGTTCGACACGGTCAAGGCGATCGGCATGGAGCTGTGCCCGGCACTCGGGATCGGCATCCCGGTCGGCAAGGACTCGCTGTCGATGAAGACGAAGTGGGACGAGCAGGGCGTCGCGAAGGAAGTGGTGTCGCCGGTGTCGCTGATCATCTCCGCGTTCGCGCCGGTCGAGGACGTGCGCCGTCACCTGACGCCGCAGCTGCGCCGCATCGCCGACGCGGGCGACAGCGTGCTGATCGCGATCGATCTCGGCCGCGGCAAGAACCGGATGGGCGGCAGCATCTTCGCGCAGGTCACGCAGCAGGTCGGCGACACGACGCCGGACGTCGACGATGCGGAAGACCTGAAGCGTTTCTTCAACGCGATCCAGTCGCTCAATGCGCAAGACAAGCTGCTCGCGTACCACGACCGCTCGGATGGCGGCCTGTGGGCGACGGTGTGCGAAATGGCGTTCGCGGGGCACGCGGGCGTGTCGCTGAACGTCGACATGCTGACGCTCGACCCGAATCACGAATCCGACTACGGCGACGCGAAGGACTGGGCGAAGCAGACGAGCGGCCGCCGCGAGGATCGCACGCTGCGCGCGCTGTTCTCCGAGGAACTGGGCGCCGTCGTGCAGGTGCGCGCGACCGACCGTGACGCGGTGCTGGGCGCGCTGCGCGAATTCGGCCTGTCGGCATGCTCGCACGTGATCGGCTCGGTCAACGATCGCGACGTGATCGAGGTGTACCGCGACGCGAAGAAGATTTTCGACGCACCGCGCGCCGAACTCCATCGCGCGTGGAGCGAAGTGAGCTGGCGCATCGCGCGCCTGCGCGACAACCCCGCGTGCGCGGATGCCGAATACGACGCGCTGCTGGACGTGGCCGACCCGGGCATCTCGCCGGTGCTGAGCTTCGACCCGGCCGACGACATCGCGGCGCCGTTCATCGCGACGGGTGCGCGGCCGCGTGTCGCGATCCTGCGCGAGCAGGGCGTGAACTCGCATCTCGAAACGGCCTACGCGTTCGACCGCGCGGGCTTCGATGCGCACGACGTGCACATGAGCGACCTGCTGGCCGGTCGCGCGAATCTCGCCGATTTCGCGGGTGCGGTCGCATGCGGCGGCTTCTCGTACGGCGACGTGCTGGGCGCGGGCGAAGGCTGGGCGAAGACGATCCGCTTCAACGCGAATCTCGCCGACATGTTCTCGGCGTTCTTCGCGCGTCCCGACACGTTCGCGCTCGGCATCTGCAACGGCTGCCAGATGCTGTCGAGCATCTCGTCGATGATCCCGGGTGCGGAAGCCTGGCCGAAGTTCACGCGCAACAAGTCCGAGCAGTTCGAGGCGCGTTTCTCGTTCGTCGAAGTCGAGAAATCGCCGTCGATCTTCTTCGCGGGGATGGAAGGCTCGCGGATTCCGGTCGCGGTCGCGCACGGCGAAGGTTATGCGGACTTCTCGCAACAGGGCGATATCGATCGCGTCGCGGTCGCGATGCGCTTCGTCGACCACCGCGGCGAAGCAACCGAGCGTTATCCGTTCAACCCGAACGGCTCGCCGGCCGGTATCACGTCGGTCACGACGGCCGACGGCCGCTTCTCGGTGCTGATGCCGCACATGGAGCGCGTGCATCGTACGGTCACGATGAGCTGGCACCCGGAAAGCTGGGGCGAAGCGAGCCCGTGGATGCGCGTGTTCCGCAACGCGCGCCGCTGGATCGGCTGATCGGGATGATGTTCGATCCGAACGCGCCGGTCGAGGTCGTCACGCTGCGCGACGAGCGCGCGAGCGAGGCCGACGCGATCGGCCGCGTGATCGTCGCCGCGTTCGCGGGCGAGCCGGAAGGCGGGCAGTTCGAACGGCGGATCGTCGACACGTTGCGCGCGGACGGTGCGTTGAGCGTCTCGCTCGTCGCGGAACGCGACGGCCGGCTGATCGGGCACGTCGCGTTCTCGCCGGTGTCGATCGGCGGCGAGGTGCCCGGCAGCCAGGGCTGGTACGGGCTCGCGCCGCTCGCGGTGCTGCCCGACTGCCAGCGGCAGAGCATCGGCACGGGGCTGGTGCGCGCGGGGCTCGACGCGTTGCGCCGCCTCGGTGCGCGCGGCTGCGTCCTGCTCGGGGAGCCCGCGTACTACACGCGTTTCGGCTTTGCGCCTTCCGGAGACATCGTGTTCCCGGGCGTACCGCCCGAGTATTTCCTTGCGCTGTCGCTCGACGACTCGGCGCCGCGGCCGTCAGGCAACGTTCGTTATCACGACGTGTTCCATCCCGCATAAGTCTGCGGCGCGAGCCGATCAGGCATACGGCAAAGGCCGCTCTTCGGAGCGGCCTTTTCTTTGGTGGGAACGCCGCACATCGTGATGCGCCGGCAGGCCAGCCTGCGGGCACTGCGGGCAACAAAAAAGCCGCTCCAGGGAGCGGCTTTTCGATGCACGAGCGGCGAGCGCCTGCGTTACTGGATCTTTGCCTGCTGGCGCAGACCTTCCTCGAACGCCTGCAGCTTCTGCTGCACGAGCTGCTGCGCGATCTGCGCCTTCACCTGCTCGAGCGGCGGCGGCGCGATGTCGCGGATGTCGTCGACGCGGATGATGTGCCAGCCGAACTGCGTCTTCACCGGCGTGTCGGTCATCTGGCCTTTCTGCAGCTTCTGCGCGGCCGCCGCGAATTCCGGCACGTACGCCTTCGGGTCGGACCAGTCGAGATCGCCGCCGTTCTTGCCCGAGCCCGGGTCCTTCGAGAACTGCTTCGCGAGATCCTCGAACTTCGCGCCGGCCTTGATCTTCGCGATCAGGTCCTTCGCCTGCTGCTCGTCGCTGACGAGGATGTGGTGCAGGTGGTATTCGCGGTTGCCGCCGGCGCCCTTGACGAGGTCGTCGTAGCGCGCCTTCACTTCTGCGTCGGTCGGCTGGTTCTTCTTCAGGAAGCTCTCGATCATCGAACGCAGCACGACGGTCTGCTGCGCGACGGCGACCTGCGCCTTCACGTCCGGACGGTTCGGGATGCCTTCACGGATTGCTTCCTGCATCAGGATTTCGCGGTTCACGAGTTCCTGGCGCACGGCCTGCTGCAGCTGCGCGTTGTCGGTCTGGCCTTGCTGCACGAGCTGGGCGACCATCGCGTCCGCGCGCGACTTCGGAATCGGCGTGCCGTTGACGACGGCGATGTTCTGGGCAAATGCCGGTGCCGCTGCGAAAGCAGCCGCCGCGACCCACAGGCGGGGGGATTTCAGGATCATCGGGAATTCCTAATGAGACTAGATTGAAGATTCGTTGAATTCTTCGGGCGTGTAAGCCACGATCGCGAGCGCGTGAATGCCGCGCTGCATCGCATCAGCGAGCGCATCATACACCAGCCGGTGCCGCGCGACGCGCGGCTTGCCCGCGAACGCGGCCGACACGATCGTGACCGTGAAGTGGCCGCCGGCGGACGCGCCGGCGTGGCCCGCGTGCTGCGCGCTGTCGTCGCGCACGGTGAGCGACAGCGGGGCGAGCGCTGCGGTGAGGCGCGCTTCGATCAGCGCGATGCGTTCGTCGGGCGACGCGTGGAGAAAGGCGTCCGTCATGTCACTCGTCCTTCAGGTATTTCGTGAGCCACAGGCTCTGCAGGATGATGAATACGACCATCGCGCCCGTCGTGCCGAACAGCTTGAAGTTCACCCATTGCGACTCGGTGAAGTTGTGCACCACGTACAGGTTCGCGACGCCGAGCACCGCGAAGAACAGCGCCCACGCGACGTTCAGCTTGTCCCACACGGGGTGCGGCAGCGTGAGCTGCTTGCCCATCATCTTCTCGATCAGGTTGTTGCCGAACGCATAGCGCGCGGCGAGCAGCCCGATCGCAAACAGCCAGTACAGCACAGTCGGTTTCCATTGAATGAATTTCTCGTCATGCAGGACGAGGGTGGCACCACCGAAAACGACGATCACGCCCAGGCTGACCCACAGCATCGTGTCGACCTTCCGGTGCCGGAAGGCGACCCACGCGACCTGGGCCAGCGTCGCGACGATCGCGACGGCGGTGGCGGTAAAGATGCCCCAGACCTTGAAGGCGGCAAAAAACAGGATGATCGGAAACAGATCGAACAGGAATTTCATGGCGCTCGCAGCTGCGTGAAAGGCCGCTTGCGCGGCCTTTCACCGTTGTAGGGACCCGCCAGGCACCGCCGGAGCGGATCGGGGCGGCGGCGCGGCGTAGCCCGCCGATCCGCCCGGCGCCGCTCATTCGTTTTCGGGTCGGGACTCGAAGTTTAACGCAGCCGAATTGATGCAGTAGCGCAAACCGGTCTTGTCGCGCGGGCCGTCCTCGAAGACGTGGCCGAGATGCGCGCCGCAGTGGTTGCAGCGGACCTCGACGCGCACCATCCCGTGCGAGTAGTCGACCTTCTCGTCGATCACCTCGCCGTTGAGCGGCTTGAAGTAGCTGGGCCAGCCGCAGCCGGAGTGGAACTTGGAGCCGGATTCGAACAGCGGCGTGCTGCAGACGACGCATTTGTAGATGCCGGCGTCCTCGGTGTCGGTGTATTCGCCGGTGAACGCACGCTCGGTTGCCGCGTGCTGCGTGACTTCGTACTGCATCGGCGTGAGCCGCCGGCGCAGCTCGGCGTCGTCCTTCTGGTACGGGAAGGTCTTGTCGTCGGAATCGTGGGACATGGGGTTCTCCTGATCGGTCGGTCGATACGCGCGGGTTGCGGGCCTCAGGACGAGCAGCTCACTTCGAGCGACCCGGCCCAGTCGGGCGGCAACGCCGCGTACGCTTCATGCTCCGGTTGTTCGTCGAACGGCCGGCGCAGGATCTGCGCGAGCCGCTCGACCTCCGAAAAATCCTTTTCCTTCGCGCGCCGGATCGCGACTTCGGCCAGATGGTTGCGCAACACGTATTTCGGGTTCGCGCGATTCATCGCGGCCGCGCGTGTCGCGTCGTCGCGTGTTTCCTCGGACAGCCGCGCGCGGTAGAGGTTCGCCCACGCATCGAACGCGTCGCGGTCGATGAACAGGTCGCGCACGGGGGCGTCGCGGCTCGCGTCGTGCTTCGAGACCTGTGCGAGCCGGCGGAACGTCAGCGTGAAATCCGCGTGGCTCGCATGCATCGTCTCGAGCAGCTTGTTCGCGAGGTCGGCATCGTTCTCGCGTTCGAGCTCGAGGCCGAGCTTTGCGCGCATCGCGCGCTCGAGCGCGGGGCCGAAACGTTCCGGGAATTTCGCGAGCACGGCCTGCGCGTCGTCCACCGCGCGCTCGGCGCGCGCATCGTCGTCGGCGATGCCGTGCTGCAGCCCGATCAGCGGCAGCAGCGCCTGCGCGAGGCAGTAGCAGTTCCAGTGCGCGATGCGCGGCTGCATCCGGTACGCATAACGGCCGTTCGTATCCGAGTGGTTGCAGATGTGGTTCGCATCGAACGCATCGACGAAACCGAACGGGCCGTAGTCGATCGTCACGCCGAGGATCGACATGTTGTCGGTGTTCATCACGCCGTGGCAGAAGCCGACGGCCTGCCACTGCGCGACGAGATCCGCCGTGCGCAGCGTCGCGGCTTCGAGCAGCGCGAGGTACGGATCGTCCGCGTCGCGGCACGCCGGATAGAAGCGGTCGATCACGTGATCGGCCAGCTGGCGCAGCAGGTCGGGGCGATCGTTCGAGAAGAAGTGCTCGAAGTGGCCGAAGCGCACGAAGCTCTCCGACACGCGCGTGACGACGGCCGACGTCTCGATTTCCTCGCGCACCACCGGCTGGTCGGAACCGATCACCGTCAGGGCGCGCGTGGTCGGGATGCCGAGGTGATGCATCGCTTCCGAGCACAGGAATTCGCGGATCGACGAGCGCAGCACCGCGCGGCCGTCGCCCATGCGCGAATACGGCGTGCGGCCGCTGCCTTTCAGCTGCAATTCGTAGCGGCGGCCGTCGGTGCCGGTGCGCTCGCCGATCGTCAGCGCGCGGCCGTCGCCGAGCTGGCCCGCCCACACGCCGAACTGGTGGCCGGAATACACCGCTGCGTACGGCATCGCGTGCGCGGGCCAGTCGCGTGTCGGGTTGCCGGCGAACAGCTCGGCGAAACCGGGCTGCGCGGCGAGCGACGGCGGCAGGTCGAGCAGGTGCGCGACTTCGCCGGAAAAGCCGACGACGTACGGCGCGGCAAGCGGCGCGGCCGGCAACCGCGTATGAAACGCGTCGCCGAGCGCGACGAACGCGCCGGCGGCGGGCGCGCCGAGCGTGGCGGCGAGGTCGGGGAGGGTGTCAGCCGTATCGGCTGCGCTTCGGGAAAACGACATGTTGAGCGCCTCTGGGTAAGCCGATATTGTAAGGCGGCGCCGCGCCGCCCGCATGGCGGCTCGCGCGCGATGCGCGACGCCCGTCCGGGGCCGCTGACGGGCGCGCCGCAGAGGCTGGTCACCGATTCGCATCCTCACGGAGAACAAGACGATGGGTAAGCCGTTGCTGGGCCAGATGATGGACATGCCGTTGCTGGTGTCCTCGCTGATTTCTCATGCCGCGCGACATGCCGGCGACACGGAGATCGTATCGAGGCGCGTGGAAGGCGATCTGCATCGCTACACGTACCGCGATTGCGAACGCCGCGCGAAGCAACTGGCGCAGGCGCTCGCGCGGCTCGGCGTCGAAACCGGCGATCGCGTCGGCACGCTGGCGTGGAACGGCTACCGGCATCTGGAAGCGTATTACGGGATCGGCGGCATGGGTGCCGTGTGCCACACGATCAACCCGCGCCTGTTCCCCGAGCAGATCGCGTACATCGTCAATCACGCGGAAGACCGCTACGTCTTCTTCGACCTCAATTTTGCCCCGCTCGTCGATGCGATCGCGCCGCAATGCCCGCACGTGAAGGGCTGGGTCGCGATGACGGACGCCGCGCACCTGCCGTCCGGCACGACGCCGTTCCTGTGCTACGAAACGCTCGTCGAAGCGGAGGACGGCCGCTACGACTGGCCGCGCCTCGACGAGCAGCAGGCGTCGGGGCTCTGCTACACGTCGGGCACGACCGGCAACCCGAAGGGCGTGCTGTATTCGCACCGCTCGACCGTGCTGCACGCGTACGGCGCCGCGTTGCCGGACGCGATGAACCTGTCCGCGATGGACGCGGTGCTGCCTGTCGTGCCGATGTTCCACGTCAACGCGTGGGGGCTGCCGTACGCGGTGCCGCTCACGGGCGGCAAGCTCGTGCTGCCCGGCAAGGATCTCGACGGGAAATCGCTGTACGAGCTGATGGAAGCCGAGCGCGTGACGTTCTCCGCGGGCGTGCCGACCGTGTGGCTCGGCCTGCTGAACTACATGCGCGAGGCCGGTGTGCGCTTCTCGACGCTGAACCGCACGGTGATCGGCGGCTCCGCGTGCCCGCCCGCGATGCTGCGCACCTTCGAGGACGAATACGGCGTGCGCGTGATCCATGCGTGGGGGATGACCGAACTGTCGCCGCTCGGCACGCTCGCGAAGCTCAACTGGGCGCAGTCGCAGCGGCCGCTCGACGCGCAGCGCAAGCTGCTCGAGAAGCAGGGGCGCGTGATCTGCGGCGTCGACATGCGCATCGTCGGCGAGGACGGCCACGAGCTGCCGTGGGACGGCGTCGCGTTCGGCGAGCTGCAGGTGCGCGGCCCATGGGTGATCGACCACTACTTTCGCGGCGATACGTCGCCGCTGTCGGACGGCTGGTTCCCGACCGGCGACGTCGCGACGATCGACCCCGACGGTTTCCTGCAGATCACCGACCGCAGCAAGGACGTGATCAAGTCGGGCGGCGAGTGGATCAGCTCGATCGACATCGAGAACGTCGCGATCGCGCACCCGGGCGTGGCCGAGGCCGCCTGCATCGCCTGTGCGCACCCGAAATGGACCGAGCGCCCGCTGCTCGTCGTGGTGCCGCGCGAAGGGGCGAACCTGAACCGCGACGCGCTGCTCGCGTTCTACGAAGGCAAGGTCGCGAAATGGTGGATTCCCGACGACGTCGTGTTCGTCGAATCGCTGCCGCACACCGCGACCGGCAAGCTGCAGAAGCTGAAGCTGCGCGAGACATTCCGCGATTACGTGTTGCCGACGGCGGTCGGCGAGTCGTAACGCGAGCCGTAACGTCTGCGCCCGGGCCGCAAGCGGCTCGCGAAACGGTCGCCCGATCCGTCCCCGGATCGGGAACAAAATTCAAATTGAACGACCGTGCTTTTTCGTTGTATGCTGCCTGCGTTCAACCGGACATGCGGCTGTTCGACCGCGCACAATGAAGCGCAGCCACCCCGGCGCGCGATGCATGGAGGCAGGCAGATGGCAGTGGATTACTCGACTCGCGACGGCGTGGCCGTCCTTACGCTCAACAATCCGCCCGTCAACGGGCTCGGCCTGTCGACCCGTCAGGGCGTCATGGACGCGCTCGATCGCGCCGCGCAGGACCCGTCGGTCACGGCCATCGTGCTGACCGGCGCGGGACGCGCATTCTCGGGCGGCGCCGACATCACCGAATTCAATACGCCGAAGGCGCTGCAGGAGCCGACGCTGCACACCGTGATCCGCGCGGTGGAGGCGAGCGCGAAGCCCGTCGTCGCGGCGCTGCACAGCGTCGTGATGGGCGGCGGCCTCGAGCTCGCGCTTGGCGCGCATTACCGTGTCGCGGCACCCGGCGCGCAGGTCGCGCTGCCCGAGGTGAAGCTCGGCCTGCTGCCGGGCGCGGGCGGCACGCAGCGCCTGCCGCGCGCGGTGGGGCTCGAGACCGCGCTGAACATGATCGTGTCGGGCGCGCCCGTGCCGTCGGAGCAACTCGCGAAGAGCGGGCTGTTCGACGAGATGGCCGACGGCGACCTGCTCGACGCGGCCGTCGCGTTCGCGCGCAAGGCCGGTGTGCAGCAGGGGCCGCATCCGCGCGTGCGCGATCGCAAGATCGTCCACGCGAACGCCGCGGGCTTCATCCAGTTCGCGCGCAACTCGGCCCGGGCCGCCGCCCCGAATTTTCCCGCGCCGCACAAGTGCATCGACGCGATCGAGGCCGGCGTGCTGCACGGCTTCGACAAGGGCAGCATTGCCGAGCGCGAGGGTTTCGTCGCGCTGATGATGACGCCGGAAAGCCGCGCGCTGCGGCACGCGTTCTTCGGTGAGCGCGCGGCGAGCAAGATTCCCGACGTGCCGTCCGATACGCCGCTGCGCGAGATTCGCCGTGTCGGCGTGATCGGCGCGGGCACGATGGGCGGCGGCATCGCGATGAACTTCGTGAACGCAGGGCTGCCCGTCACGCTGCTCGAAACGAAACAGGAAGCGCTCGAGCGCGGCGTCGCGACGATCCGCAAGAACTACGACGCGCAGGTGAAGAAGGGCAAGCTCACGCAGGAGAAGCTCGACACGCGCATGGCGCTGATCACGCCGACGCTGTCCTACGACGACCTGAAGGATGCCGACCTGATCGTCGAGGCCGTGTTCGAGGAACTCGGCGTGAAGGAGCAGGTGTTCAGGAAGCTCGACGAAGTCGCGAAGGCGGGCGCGATCCTCGCGTCGAACACGTCGACGCTCGATGTCGACAAGATCGCGGCATTCACGAAGCGTCCGCAGGACGTCGTCGGCATGCACTTCTTCAGCCCGGCGAACGTGATGAAGCTGCTCGAGGTCGTGCGTGGCGCGCAGACCGCGAAGGACGTGCTTGCCACCGTGATGGCCGTGGCGAAGAAGATCCGCAAGACGGCGGTCGTGTCGGGCGTGTGCGACGGCTTCATCGGCAACCGGATGATCGAGCAGTACATCCGCCAGGCGCTGTTCATGCTCGAGGAAGGCGCGCTGCCCGCGCAGGTCGATCGCGCGATCGAGAAATTCGGTTTCGCGATGGGGCCGTTCCGGATGAGCGACCTCGCCGGCAACGACATCGGCTGGGCGATCCGCAAGCGCCGCTATGTCGAGCAGCCCGGCCTGCAGTACTCGAAGATCGCCGACCGCCTGTGCGAGCAGGGCCGCTTCGGCCAGAAGACAGGCGCCGGCTGGTACGACTACGTGCCGGGCGAGCGCAAGGCAAAGCCGTCGTCGCTCGTCGACGAGATGGTCGTCGCGTATTCGAAGGAGCGCGGCGTCGAGCGGCGCAAGATCGGCGACGACGAGATCGTCGAGCGGCTCGTGTTCGCGCTGGTGAACGAAGGCGCGAAGATCCTCGAGGAGAAGATCGCGTCGAAGGCGTCCGACATCGACATGGTCTACCTGACCGGCTATGGCTTCCCGCTGTGGCGCGGCGGCCCGATGCTGTACGCGGACGTGGTCGGCCTCTACAACGTCGAGCGCGCGATTCGCCGCTACGCGGCCGCGCCGAACGGCGACGCATGGCAGCTCGCGCCGTCGATCACGGAGCTCGCGAAGGCCGGCCGCGGGTTCAACGGCTGACGCGCCGGATCGCGGCGCGACGAACACCCGGAGAAACGCAATGAGACACACCGACGACGTACTGCTCGTGATCGACGTGCAATACGACTTCATGCCGGGCGGCGCGCTCGCAGTGCCCGACGGCGACGCGGTCGTGCCGGTGATCAACGCGCTGGCGCGGCGCTTCGACCAGGTCGTGCTGACGCAGGACTGGCACCCGCGCGAGCACGTGTCGTTCGCGGCGAACCATCCGGGGCGCGAGCCGTTCTCCACGCTCGCGCTGCCGTACGGCGAGCAGGTGCTGTGGCCCGTGCACTGCGTGCAGGACACCGACGGCGCGGCGCTGCATCGCGATCTCGACATCCCGCATGCACGACTCGTCATCCGCAAGGGCGGCGACGCGCAGGTCGACAGCTATTCCGCATTCGTCGAAGCGGATCGCACGACGCGCACGGGGCTCGCGGGTTATCTGCGCGAGCTCGGCGCGAAGCGCGTGTGGTGCTGCGGGCTCGCGACCGATTATTGCGTCGCGTGGTCGGCGCTCGACGCGCGTGCGGCCGGTTTCGACGCCGCGGTGATCAACGATGCGTGCCGCGCGATCGACCTGAACGGGTCGCTCGCCCACGCATGGCAGCAGATGCAGGCAGCGGGCGTCGCGCATGTGACGTCCGCGGGCGCGCGCCCGGCGGCGTAGCGCATTTCCCCATTCGATGCAGGACATGAAGCAGGACCGAAGGAGACTCGCATGACCGAAGCCGTAATCGTATCGACCGCCCGCACGCCGCTGGCGAAATCCTGGCGCGGTGCTTTCAACATGACGCACGGCGCGACGCTCGGCGGCCACGTGGTCGCGGCCGCACTCGAACGCGCGAAGCTCGACCCCGCGCGCGTCGAGGACGTGATCATGGGGTGCGCGAACCCCGAAGGCGCGACCGGCGCGAACATCGCGCGGCAGATCGCCTTGCGCGCGGGGCTGCCCGTGAGCGTGCCGGGGATGACGGTGAACCGCTTCTGCTCGTCGGGGCTGCAGACCATCGCGCTGGCCGCGCAGCGGATCATCGCGGGCGAAGGCGAGGTGTACGTCGCGGGCGGCGTCGAATCGATCTCGTGCGTGCAGAACGAGATGAATCACCACATGATCCAGGAAGGCTGGCTCGCGCAGCACAAGCCCGAGATCTACTGGAACATGCTGCAGACGGCAGAGAACGTCGCGAAGCGCTACGGCATCTCGAAGGAGCGGCAGGACGAGTACGGCGTGCAGTCGCAACTGCGTGCCGCGGCCGCGCAGGAAGCCGGACGCTTTCGCGACGAGATCGTGCCGATCACGGTGCTCGCGGGCATCGCCGACAAGGCCACGGGCCGTCTGTTCACGAAGGAAGTGACGGTATCGGCCGACGAAGGGATCCGCCCGGACACGACGCTCGAAGGCGTGTCGAAGATCCGGTCGGCCGTGCCGGGCGGCGTGATCACCGCCGGCAACGCCAGCCAGTTCTCGGACGGCGCGTCGGCCTGTGTCGTCATGAGCGCCGACGCCGCGCAGCGCGAAGGGCTGCAGCCGCTCGGCGTATTCCGCGGTTTCGCGGTGGCGGGCTGCGAGCCGGACGAGATGGGCATCGGCCCCGTGTTCGCGGTGCCCAAGCTGCTGAAGCAGGCGGGGCTGAAGGTCGACGATATCGGCCTGTGGGAACTGAACGAAGCGTTCGCTGTGCAGGTGCTGTACTGCCGCGACACACTCGGGATTCCTGAGGATCGCCTGAACGTGAACGGCGGCGCGATCGCGGTCGGCCATCCGTACGGCGTGTCGGGCGCGCGCCTGACGGGCCACGCGCTGATCGAAGGCAAGCGGCGCGGCGTGAAGTACGTGGTCGTCACGATGTGCATCGGCGGCGGGCAGGGTGCGGCCGGCCTGTTCGAAATCCTCTGATCTTTGGCGGGTGGCGGCCGCGGCTTCGCTTCGGCGAGGCAGGCGGCCGCGATGCGAATCGGCGCGACTGAACCGCCATTCGAAACAATCGGGAAGCAAAAGGCGTGCGCCGGGCAATGCCGTTTCCCCTTACTTGTCAAACAATTTGCCCCACCTATACTTGCTCTGACATTTGCCTTTCGGCACGATGGGCCGGATCGTGCGTCGCACGATCCGTGCCGCGAAGGTTCGAACCAACGCAGCAGACCGACCGGGGACCGAATGAGTACGACCTATGCAGCCGGGGAACCGCCGCGCGTCGTCAGCGCGGCCGCGAGGCTCTACGCGAAATGCCTGCTGGTCGGATTCGCGTTGCTGCCCGCCTATCTGATCGCCTATCTGTGGTTCTTCAGCGACCCGCACGCGGTGTTCGAGAACCACGCGTTCCATGAAATCGCGATCGCGGCCGCGACCCTCGAGGGCGGGTTCGTTACCTACGTGACGTGGGTGTGCTACCGGTCGTCCGGCGAACCGCTGCTGCGCTGGCTGACACTCGGCTTTCTCGGCTTCGCGATGATCTACGCGCTGCACGGTGCGTTCACCGGGATGGCGCATCACAATATCTGGCTGTTCCTGCTGTACGGGCCTGCGTCGCGGCTCGTGATGTCGATCCTGCTGCTCACGGGCCTGCTGTCCTATGCCCGTCCGCCCGATCGCTTCGACAAGCGCACGAGCGTGCGCACGTGGCTGCCGTGGATCGTGTTCTTCGTGATCGTCAACGTCGTCGTGGCGTACATCGCGTATTCGCCGGTCGCGGGCGCGCCGGGCACGCGGCTGTCGATGGAAGGCGGCGCGCTCGTGTTCTCGCTGCTGAACGTCGCCATGCTGCTCGCGCGCCGGATCCGCTCGCCGCTGATGGTGATCTACGGCGTGTCGATCATGGCGTTTGCGCTGTCGTCGCTGGCGTTCATTCTCGGCAAGCCGTGGAATCACATGTGGTGGCTCGCGCACGCGATTTTCGCGGGCGGCTTCTTCCTGCTCAGCTACGGCGTCGTGCAGGCGCTGCAGACGACGCGCTCGTTCTCGGCGATCTACAGCCAGGAAGACCTGATGAGCCGGCTGTCGGAATCGATGGCGCGCACCGAGAGCGCGCTGCAGGAACTGCGGCGCACGAACCAGAAGCTCGAATACATGGCCGCGACCGATCCGATGACGGGCGCGTCGAACCGCCGGCAGTTCATCGCGCAGGTCGAGCGCGAGATGGTTCGGGCCGAGCGCGACGGCACGCCGTTCTGCCTGCTCGCACTCGATCTCGACAATTTCAAGAACATCAACGATGCGTACGGGCACCAGATCGGCGACGAGGTGCTGCGCGGCGTCGTGCGTCAGTGCCTCGACGCGATCCGGCCGGCCGGCGGGCTCGCGCGGGTCGGCGGCGAGGAGTTCATGGCGCTGCTGCCCGAGATGCCGCTCGAAGGCGCGCGGATGACGGCCGAGCGCGTGCGCTCGTCGATCGCGAGCTCGCCGTTCGGGCTCGATTTCAAGCGCGTGCAGGTGACGGTCAGCGTCGGCGTCGCGCAATACGGGGTCGACGGCAGCACGGTCGACGCGTTGCTGCGCGTCGTCGACGAACGGCTGTACCAGGCGAAGCGGGAAGGGCGAAACCGCGTCGTGTCGCGGTGACGCGGGGGGCACGGTACGCCGGACGTTCGGCAACGCGGCTGTGCCGAAGGCGTGTCGATCGTTTCGATTTCCGCCCAAGCCCCGGGCGAGGTAACGTACCCGGGGCTTCAGCATGCCCGGTCGGCATGCGACGGGTGATACGCAGCTAGCGCGATGCCAGGGCCGCCGCGTTTTCCGGCTGCGCATCCTGCATCTGCCGCGACGCCTGCCACCAATACTTGCCCGCGCGCTGCTGCGGATCGCGGATCGCGAGATACGTCGTACTCCAGAGCTGTGCCGCGTTGGCTTCGGTCGCATCGGCGCTGCGCGTGCCGAACGCGTCGGTCTGGTACTTGCCGTTCACGTAGGACCACGTCCACATTTCCGACGTCCGCATGTCGCGCCCGTTCGAGATCACCTGCCAGATCGTCTGCCGCGCCTGCGCGAGCAGCGTGCGGGTCGCGGCCGACAGGTCCTGGCGCGCGAGCTGGCGATCGAGCCCGGCCACCCACATCGCCTGCTGCCACGACCAGATCACCGTGCCGTGATACGCGGAACTCGTGAACTTCGGCCACAGTGACTGGCTCGCATACGCAGGGTTCGCGATCAGCATGCCGGCATCGGTCACGAGCCCGGTCGGGAACGGCCGCGTGACGTCGGCGACGATCCGCTGGAGCTGGTCGTCCGGCGGTGTGCCGAACAGCAACGCGAAGCCGCCATCGGAGTTCATCACCGGAATCGGATTGCCCTGCTGATCGAGCGAGAGCGCGTAGAAGGCCAGCGGTGCGCTTGGCGCGGCACCGGGCGGCACGCCGGCGGACGGCGCATAGGCCGACACGTCGGCGGTCGCCTGCGCGGCCGGCACGCTGACCTGGAACAGCGGCGGCGCCTGCGTTTCCCATGTGGCCGCCTGGTTCGCCGTGTTGGCGAGCGTCGCGCGCTGTCCGGCATCCAGGTACGGATCGAGCAGGCCGCGCGTGAGGAACGCGTTCGCCGCGCGCAACGCGGCCGGCACGAGCACCGCGTTCACGTCGTACGGGTAGACGCCGCCGCCGAGCCCGTCGGTGCTGTCGCGCCAGTTGCCGACGATTTCGCCGGGCCGCAGGTGGATCAGGTTCGCGACCGACGGCTGCTGCGCGAACGGCTGCGCGGTGGTCGCGACGTGCAGCAGGTTGACGACCAGGCGGGCGCCGTTGGTCTGCCCGTCGCTGCCGCGCTGGGCCAGATACGCAGCCGCACGCGCCTGGCCGCGCGTATCGTCAATCAGCCACGCGGCCGCGATCGGCGCGAGCAGGTAGTCGCTGTCGATCATCTTGTAGTCGTAGGTCGGCGTCGGATCGTTCGGTTTCCCATTCTTCTGGTTGTCGACGAGTGCGAACTCGCCGATGCCTTCCTCGTGCGCGACCTTGCCGTCGGCCGACAGCCGGCTGAGCACCGACGACAGGCCGGCCTCGATCGCCGCGGGTTCGAGCACGGGCATCAGCATGCGAACCGAGATCAGCGTGTCGCGGCCGAAGTAGGTGTCGTACTGCCACGAGCCCGCCAGCAGCTTGTCGTGGAAGCTCAGGAATTCGAGCACGTTCTGGCTCACGGGGTCGGGGTTCACCGACGGCGCGAGCAGGTCGGCGCGCGTGATCGGCGACAACGGCGTCTCGCCTGACAGCGCATCGACATGCAGCCGCAGCGTGTGCGAGCCCGCGGGTGCGCTCAGGACGAGCTTGCCGCCCGCAGCCGGCACGATGCTGCCGCCGTCGCGCAACGTGATGCGCAGCGAATAGCCGGGCGCGCCGTCGATCCGGTCGCGTTGCCATTGCGCGGCGCTGCCCTGGACCGTCGGCGCGGCGAGAATCTGTTGGGGAATCGTTGCGCCGCCGTTGAAGTCGCGCAGGAAGCGCACGTTGCTGAGCACGCCCTGGCGGATCGTCAGCGTGCCGGTGTCCACCGACACGTCGGCGCCGATGCCGTACAGCGGGCGGCCGTGCGCGTCGGGTGCCGACAGCGCGGACGGCGGCGTGTCGAGGCTCCAGTTCACCGGCTGCGGGGTGTCGTCGAACCACAGCCCCGTGCCGCTGTTGCCGGCGGGGAAGACCACGAGCAGGCGCGGTTTCGTCGACGAGCGCACCAGCAGGTGCGCGGCGACCTTGTCCTGCCGGTAGAACGCGTTGATCTGGCCGCCGGCGTCCATGCGGAACGATAGGGCGGCGTTGTTCGACGGCGGGCTGTTCGATTTGACGTCGTCGTCGTTGCAGGCCGCGAGCAGGCCGGCGCAGATGAATCCGAGGCACAGCGACTTCACAAGGCGATGCATGTTGATGTCCCTCCTGATGACTGGCGATTTTTTTATCGGGATGGTCGAATGAACGGATCTGTTGTCCGTTTGGTACCGTGTCGCGGGCATTCGAGTGAATGCCGGGTGTTAATCAGGATGTGATGCTGTTGCGGTGAGTGAATCGAGCAGGAAATTGGCAAACAGGCGATAAATGCCGAAAGCTGAAACGGCAAGGGACGCCGCCCCGACGTGAAGCGAGAAAAGGCAAGGCGGGGGGCGTTCGTGCAGGCACGTGCCGCCTTGTGTGCGGCGGGAGAAAATCAATCGTAAGCCGCTGTAGGGAATTCTAAATTTTCAGAAGAATCGAAGTCAATGGCGTTTTCCTGATTTCAGGCTGTTTTGCGAAAAAAGCGATCGTAACTATTACTCATTGAGTCGGTAAATTGTGCGATTTAATGAAGGCGGGTATTGGAATCCGAATATTCGGTGAATAAATAATCGGCAATGACGTTTCATTTTGCCGATTGCTGCCGTGCCGGAATTGAATCGTCCAGTTTGCGCAGGCGATTGCCGAGGCGCGCAGGCCTGCGCCGAAGCGGCGCACGCGAAGCCGGGCAAGCCGCGTTCCCGCGATTCAATGGAAGGTGCGCGATCGTTCCATCGGAGCCTTCAAGTTTGGTAGGCTTGGCGATTGCCGCCGCTTGCGCGGATCGCGCCGTCGGTGAGCGACACGGGGAAATTGCGCGTATCGTCGCCGGAAAGGCCGGGCGACAGCCGATTCGATACGCGTTTTCCCTCCGTTGCCGCGACCGTGTGCAAGCGAAGCGGGCAGACGACTGGTCGGGCATCATCCGGCCGGCCACGAAGCGGGCCGAACTCGCATCGTGAACACCAACGAACTGGAGCAACCGAAGTGATCCGACATATCGTCATGTGGAAGTTGAAAGAATCGGCCGAAGGCGCGACGCGCGCGCAGAACGCGCTGAAGCTGAAGGAAAAGCTCGAAGGCTGCCGCGACCTCGTGCCGGGCACGCTGCAGATCGACGTCGGCGTGGCAACGCCTGGCCTCGACGCGACCGCCGACATCGTGCTCGTGTCCGATTTCGCGGACAAGGCCGCGCTCGATGCCTACCAGGTGCACCCGGTTCACCAGGAAGTGAAGAAATTCGTCGTCGCGGTGGCCGAGTCGCGCGAATGCGTCGACTACATCGTCGACAGCGCACGATGAGCGACGCGGCAACCCCGACGGACGGCCCGTCGATCGAAAGCCCGTTCGTCGACCTGCTCGGCGTGCAGCTCGTGTCCGCGAAGGACGGGGCGAGCGAGCTCGTGCTGCCGCTCGAAGAGCGGCACATGAACACGTGGAGCATCGCGCACGGCGGCGTGACGATGACGCTCGCGGACATCGCACTCGCGATGGCCGCGCGCAGCCTGACCGACGACGGTGTCGGCGTCGTGACGGTCGAGATGAAGGTGAACTTCATGCAGCCGGGGCGCGGCGAGTTGCGCGCTTACGGGCGCGTGATGCATCGCTCGACGACGATGGCCTACTGCGAAGGCGAAGTGCGCGACAGCGACGGCAATTTCGTCGCGAAGGCGCTCGGCACGTTCAAGTACATGCGGCGGCTCGCGGTGGGCCGCGACATCAAACGGCAACGCTCGCGTACGGCGCCGGACGCCCAGCCCGGCCCGAGCGACGCGTAAGCGCCGGGACGCACGGCCCTGCCGCTTTGCCGGCAGGGCCGTTTTGTTTTGCACGTCGCAGGTGTGCCGTCGAACGCGTTCGCGGCAGGCCGAGAGAGGGTCGGGATTGCGCACCGCGCCCGCGCGACGAGGGCGTGGCATCATGTGACGCTTGTCCGTTCACGGCGTCGCACCGGCGCCGTCCTTATCGATGCCGCTGAATCCGAAGATCGCCCAGGTGCTCGACATGATCGAGCGCGCGAAACGTCCGTCCTACCATCACCAGACGCCGCAGCAGGCGCGCGCCGCGTACGAGAAGAGCGCGCCGATCCTCGACGTCGCACCGGCGCCGATGCATTCCGTCGAGGAGTGCGTCGTCCCGACGCGCGATGGCCGCACGATCGGCGCGCGGCTGTACCTGCCGGTCGCGCCGAGCCTCGCGGAGCCGTTGCCTGCGCTCGTGTACTACCACGGCGGCGGTTTCACGGTCGGCAGCGTCGATACGCACGACGCGTTGTGCCGGATGTTCGCGCACGACGCGCAGTGTGCGGTGCTGTCGGTCGGCTACCGGCTCGCGCCGGAGCATCGGTTCCCGACCGCGGTGAACGACGCCGACGACGCGTTGCAATGGCTGCATCGCGAGGCCGCCACGTTCGGCATCGATGCCGAACGGCTGGCCGTCGGCGGCGACAGCGCGGGCGGCACGCTCGCGACCGTCTGCGCGGTGCTCGCACGCGACGCGGGCATTCGCCTTGCGCTGCAGATGCTGATCTATCCGGGCGTGACGGGCTACCAGGACACCGGATCGCACGCACGGCTCGCGAACGGTTACTTGCTGACGCAGGACACGATCCAGTGGTTCTTCACGCAATACGTGCGCGATCGGGCGGACCGCGACGACTGGCGTTTCGCACCGCTCGACGGCACACGCGATGCGCCGTCGTTCGCGGGCGTCGCGCCGGCGTGGATCGCGACGGCCGAATACGATCCGTTGAGCGACGAGGGTGCCGCGTATGCGGAGAAGTTGCGTGCGGCAGGCAATGCGGTCACGCTGGTCTGCTATCCGGGGATGATCCACGAATTCTTCAAGATGGGCGGCTACATCCCCGAGGTGCGGGCCGCGCATGCCGACGCGGTCGCGGCACTGAAGGCCGCATTCGACGATGTTTGACGACGTTGGCGGCATTTGACGGCGCGCGCGCCGCGTGGAGGGCTGCGATGACGGACGGCGTGGTGGAAACGGGCGACTGGGCGGTGCTCGGCGGCGACGCCGCGCGGATCCGCGACGCGGTGTTCGTGCGCGAGCAGCAGATTCCGCCGGAATGGGAACTCGACGACGACGATCCGCTGTCGCTCCATGCGGTGGCGTACCGGGTCGATGCCGCGACCGGCGTGCGCCGCGCGGTCGCGACGGGGCGGCTGCTGCCGTCGGGCACGATCGGCCGCGTCGCGGTGCTGGCCGATGCACGCGGCCAGGGCGTCGGGTCGGCCGTACTGGACGCGCTGCTGGACGCGGCGCGGCGCCGCGGCGAAATCGTCGTGCGGCTCTATGCGCAGGATTCGGCCGTGTCGTTCTACTTGCGGCACGGCTTCACGGCGGTCGGCGAACCGTTCGTCGAAGCGGGCGTGCCGCACGTCGAGATGGCGCGCGCGCCGTAGCACGGCGCCCACCCGCGCGCTCAGCGCGGCGGGGTCGCGTCGAGGTCGAACGTGAACGCGCGCTCGAACGAACCCGGCCGCACGGTGCGGTGCGAACCGTCGTCGTCGCAGCGCTCCTTGATCTCGACCGTGAGCCGCACGCCTTCCTTCATCGTGACGCGCAGCGCGGTCGTGCCGCGTGTGCCGTATTCGGGCGTCTCGATGAACGCGGCCGACAGCGCACGCTCGCGCTCGATCGGAATGCCCGTGTGCGGCAGCGCGTCGTCGTCCGCGACATGCGGGTCGCGCATCAACGCGATCAGGTCGTCGAGTGACGGGGTCGGATTGTCGGTAAGCAGCGTGCCGAGTTCCGCGCGTTTGCGTACCACTTTCGGCCAGGGCGTATCGAGCCGCGCATTCGACAGCGCATGCACGCCGGGCGCGATCGCGACGGGGGCGGCGACACCGCTTTCGCCTTCGGGCGCACGATTGCAGAACCACGCGAGTTCGCGCCGCCTCCAGTCGCCGACGAGCAGGTTGAAGCCGTTGTAGACGGCCGCATGCTCGGCCAGCCGCCCGAGATAGTCGATCGGCGCAACGGACGGGCCGCCGAGGAAATCGGACACGAGCTTGCCGCGGGTCGGCGCGCCGGCGCGAATGTCGAACGGCGCGCGGTAGTTCGTCAGCGCGGCGAACCGGCCGTCGCGCGACACGCCGAGCCACGTGCCGCCCGCTTCGAGATCGCGGCCGGCCAGTACGCCCGGGACATCCTCCCACCACGAAAGCGGCGCGCTCGTCCGGCGAAAGAACTCGTCGCGGTTGGCGATGAGGGTAAAGACGGGACCGGCGGCGGCATCGGGCTGCCAGTCGAAGGCAATCAGACACATCGGGCGAATCTCTCGCAGGAAACATCGGGCGCCGGCTGCGACTCGCGAGCCGGCGCGCGAACGGGTTGTCAGTGCGTCACGCTTCCGTCGGCCATGCGTACGGCAGCGCGTCGAACGCGAGCGCCGGGCCGTCGGCCGAACCGACGTGTACCGTGCCGTTGTCGAGCGCGGCGAGCTTGATCTCGACGAGCGCGTCGATGCCGCCCGCGGGCGCGGCCGCCGCGTTGACGATCATCCCGCACGGCTGGCCGGGATCGTCGCTGTGGAACAGCTCGACGCCGGCATGCACGGTATCGGTTTCGCCGGCGACGTGCGCGAGCGCCGTGCGGCGCTTGATCGTGCCGCGGTACTGGCTGCGTGCGACGATTTCCTGGCCCGGGTAGCACCCTTTCCTGAAGTTAACGGCGCCGATCACGTCGAAGTTGACCATCTGCGGCACGAACTGTTCGACGGCAGGCTGCGTGATGCGCGGTTCGCCCGCGCGGATGTCGAGCCAGTCCCATACGGCCGGCGATACGACCGGCAGCGTACCGCCGAGCGCGGCGATGCGCGCATCGACTTCCGCACGCGGGCCGATCCACAGATAGCGCTTGCGGCCGGCCGCATCGGGCACGCGGATCAGCGTGCCGGCCGGGCCGTCGACCTTCACGTGCACGCCGTCCGGCAGCGCGTCGAAGATGCCCGACAGCGCGTCGCGCACGTCGCCCGCGAAGCCGGCCACCGCGAGCGTGTCGCTCGCGTCCGTCAGTTTCGCCTTCGCGCGCAGCACGAACATCGACAGCCGCTTCTGCACGGCGGGCTGCACGTCCTTCGACACCAGCAGGCGCACGCCGTGGCCGGCGCGCCACGCGAGGAACGACCCGAGGAGGCGCCCCTTCGGCGAGCAATAGCCGGACAGCCGCGCGCTCGCGGCGTCGAGATGCTCGATGTCGTTGGTGAGCTGGCTGTGCAGGAACGTCGCGGCGTCATCGCCGGCCACGTCGATCACGCCGAACTGCGGCAGCGGCATGCAGGCGCCCGGCGCGTCGAAATCGGCGGCGGACGGGCGGGGGAAAACGGGGAGCGAGGCAGATGCGGCCTGGGCAGCCGGTGAAGCGAACGGTGTGCTCATGGAATGAGGGAACAGTCAACCCTGACTTTGACGAAGGCGAGCAAGTATTATATGGGTCTTACCTGAGTCACGTTTCCATGTCCCTACTGAAGAAATGCGCCGCGACGATCGTGGCGCTGGCCGTCGTTGTGGCCGCTGCCGGCGCGGGCGGCGGGTATTACTGGGCGACCCGGCCACTGCTGCTGGGTTCCGCATCGCTCGACGTCACGATCAAGCCGCGCAGCAGCGTGAAGAGCGTCGCGCTGCAGCTCAGGCGCGGCGGCGTGCCGGTCGAGCCGCTCGGCTTCGTCGCGATGACGCGCGTGCTCGGGCTGTCGAGCCGGCTCAAGTCCGGCAACTACGAATTCAAGACCGGCATCACGCCGTACGAGGTACTCCAGAAGATCGCGCGCGGCGACGTGAACGAGTACGTCGCGACGGTCATCGAGGGCTGGACGTTCAAGCGGATGCGCGCGGAACTCGATGCGAACCCCGATCTTGCCCACTCGACGGCCGGCATGAGCGACGCCGAGCTGCTGCGCGCGATCGGCGCGCCGGACAACGCGGTGCAACGCGGCAGCGGCGAGGGGCTGTTCTTCCCCGATACCTACCTGTTCGACAAGGGCACGAGCGACCTGAACATCTATCGGCGCGCCTACCATCTGATGCAGACGCGTCTCGACGAGGCCTGGGCCGCGCGCGTGCCGGGCCTGCCGTACAAGACGCCTTACGAAGCGCTGACGATCGCGTCGATCGTCGAGAAGGAAACGGGCCATGCGGCCGATCGTGCGTTCGTCGCGGCCGTGTTCGCGAACCGGCTGCGCATCGGCATGCCGCTGCAGACCGATCCGTCGGTGATCTACGGGCTCGGCGACGCGTACGACGGCCGCCTGCGCAAGCGCGACCTGCAGGCCGACACTCCTTACAATACCTACACCCGACGCGGGCTGCCGCCGACGCCGATCGCGTTGCCGGGCGTCGCCGCGTTGCAGGCGGCGATCAATCCGGCCCAGACGAGCGCGCTCTATTTCGTCGCGAAGGGCGATGGCACGAGCGTGTTCTCGGACACGCTCGGCGACCACAACAAGGCCGTGGACAAGTACATACGAGGTCAATAATGGCGAGCGGTAAATTCATCACGTTCGAAGGCATCGACGGGGCGGGGAAGACCACCCACCTGCAATGGTTCTGCGAACGCCTCCAGGGCAAGCTGGCCTCGGCCGGCCGGCAGGTCGTCGTCACCCGCGAGCCGGGCGGCACGCAGCTCGGCGAGAAACTGCGGGAGATCCTGCTGAACCAGCCGATGGATCTCGAGACGGAAGCGCTGCTGATGTTCGCCGCGCGTCGCGAGCATCTCGCGCTCGTGATCGAGCCGGCGCTCGCGCGCGGCGACTGGGTCGTGTCCGATCGCTTCACCGATGCGACGTTCGCGTACCAGGGCGGCGGCCGCGGGCTGCCGCGCGACAAGCTCGAGACGCTCGAGCGCTGGGTGCAGGGCGGCTTCCAGCCCGACCTGACGGTGCTGTTCGACGTCGCGCCGCAAGTCGCGAGCGAGCGGCGCGGCGCCGCGCGCATGCCCGACAAGTTCGAAAGCGAATCCGACGCGTTCTTCGCGCGCACGCGCGGCGAATACCTGCGGCGTGCGGAAGAGGCGCCGCACCGCTTCGCGATCGTCGACGCGACGCAGACGATTCCCGAGATTCGCCAGCAGCTCGAGCGCGTGCTCGCCGCACTGTAATTCGCAAGGAACGCACCACATGATCTATCCGTGGCAGACCGACGACTGGAACCGCCTGCAGCAACTGCGTGCGCAATGGCCGCACGCGCTGCTGCTGCATGGCCAGGCCGGGATCGGCAAGCTGCAGTTCGCGCAGCATCTCGCGCAGGGCTTCCTGTGCGAATCGCCGCAGCCGAACGGCGAGCCGTGCGGCGCCTGCGCGGCCTGCACGTGGTTCTCGCAGGGCAACCATCCGGACTACCGGATCGTGCTGCCCGAGGCGCTGGCGGGCGAGGCGCCGGGCGCCGCGGACGACCCGAAAGCGGCCGACGCGGACGAAGGCGGCAAGAAGACCCGCGCGCCGAGCAAGGAAATCAAGATCGAGCAGGTGCGCGCGCTGCTCGACTTCTGCGGGGTCGGTTCGCATCGCGGCGGCGCGCGCGTCGTCGTGCTGTATCCGGCCGAGGCGCTCAACGTCGCCGCGTCGAACGCGCTGCTGAAAACGCTGGAGGAGCCGCCGTCCGGCGTCGTGTTCCTGCTCGTGTCGGCGCGTATCGACCGCCTGCTGCCGACCATCATCAGCCGCTGCCGGCAGTGGCCGATGACCGTACCGGCGCCCGACGCGGCCGCGGCCTGGCTCGCGGCGCAGGGCGTCGAGCATGCGGACGCGCTGCTCGCCGAGGCCGGCGGCGCGCCGCTCGCCGCGCTGGCGCTCGCGAGCGACGAGAACCGCCCGCTGCGCGACTACACGCTCGGGCAACTCGCGGCCGGTGCGGCATGCGACCCGTTCGCGTGCGGCGAGACGCTGCAGAAACTGCCGGTGCCGCTGGTGCTCGGCTGGCTGCAGCGCTGGCTGTACGACCTGCTCGCGCAGCGGATGGCGGGCGCGCCGCGCTACTTCCCGATGCATGCGGCGGCGCTCGCGCGGTGCGCGGAAGCGGTCGATGCGAACGCGTTCGCGCGGTTCATGAAGGCCGTGACGCGGCAGCGGACGGTCGAGAACCATCCGCTCAACGCGCGGCTCGTATTCGAGGAATTGTTTCTCGGGTACCGGGAAATCTTCGCGTGATCCGGCATTGTTTCCCGTGGGTTGTGAAACGATGACCGGCTCACGCCGCGACGCGACCGTGGCCGGCCGGCCCGCGAACGCCGCCTGTTGCCGCATGCCGGCGCGTGCATGAGCGCGCGCCTTACGAATTCAGGAAACACGATGTTCGTCGACTCTCACTGCCACATCAATTTCAAGGGCCTGGCCGACCGCCTGCCGGCCGTGCTCGAGAACATGCGCGAGCACGACGTCACGCACGCACTGTGCGTGTCGGTCGATCTCGAGACGCTGCCCGACGTGCTCGCAATCGCCGAAGCGCACGACAACGTGTACGCATCGGTCGGCGTGCATCCCGATCACGAGGACATGCGCGAGCCGACGCTCGCGGAGCTCGTCGAGCTGGCCGCGCACCCGAAGGTCGTCGCGATCGGCGAAACGGGCCTCGACTACTACCGCCTCGAAGGCCGCTCGATCGCCGACATGGAATGGCAGCGCGAACGCTTTCGCACGCACATCCGCGCGGCGACCGCGACGATGAAGCCGCTGATCATCCACACGCGTTCGTCGTCGGAAGACACGCTGCGGATCATGGCCGAGGAGCGCGCGGACGTGCCGGGCGGCGTGATGCACTGCTTCACCGAGCCGTGGCCGGTGGCCGAGCAGGCGCTCGCGCAGAACTTCCATATCTCGCTGTCGGGCATCGTCACGTTCAAGAACGCGACCGATGTGCAGGACGTCGCGCGGCGCGTGCCGCTCGACCGGCTGCTGATCGAGACCGACTCGCCGTACCTCGCGCCGGTGCCGTATCGCGGCAAGCCGAATGAACCTGCGTACGTCAGCCATGTCGGACGCTTTATCGCGTCCGAGCGCGGGATCGCCGTCGAGGCGCTCGCCGATGCGACGACGCAGAACTTTTTCCGGCTGTTCAAGATCGCCCGCTAACGACGTGCGCGCAGCCGACAACCCAGGGAAGGAGCCCACAACAATGACGAAGCCGACCAACCATCTGCCGAAACGTGCACTCGTTGCCGCCGCGCTCGTCGCGAGCGGCCTGTTCGCGGCAGCCGGCGCGCATGCCGAATCGCTCGATGCGATCGTCAAGGCCGTCAAGTTCGACGACATCGCCGACATCGGCAAGCAGCTCAAGAGCGGCAAGCTCGACCCGAACACGATCGCGCCGAATGGCGACCCGCTGATCGTGATCGCCGCGCGCGAGAAGTCCGACAAGGTCGCGGCGGCGCTCGCCGCGACGCCGAACGTCGACCTCGAGAAGGAAGACAAGGCCGGCGAAACCGCGCTGATGCTCGCGTCGCTGAACGGCGACCTCGGCCTGGCGAAGCTGCTGGTCGACAAGGGCGCGGAAGTCAGCAAGAAGGGCTGGGCGCCGCTGCACTACGCGGCCACCAACGGCCAGGACGCGGTCGTGAAGCTGCTGCTCGACCACGACGCGTATATCGATACCGCGTCGCCGAACGGCACGACGCCGCTGATGATGGCCGCACGCGGCAACCATGCGTCGACGGTGACGCTGCTGCTCGACCAGGGCGCCGATCCGCAGGTGAAGAACCAGCTCGGCATCACCGCGCTCGAATTCGCGAAGCACTACAACGCACCGGACGCGATCGAGATCCTGAGCAAGCGGACGACGCGCATCGGCGCATCGACGCCGGCAGGTGCGCAAAAGAGTGCAAAATGACGGTTTTCGGTGCGGCAGACGGTGCCCGCCCGGCCGGATTCCGGCCGGAGCAGGGCGTTCCGGTGCCGCGCCGGCCAAGGCAGCAGGCGGTCTCGGGCCGCATTGACATAAGGAACACCATGTTGCGCGCAATGTTTTGTGCCGCGGCGTTTGCCGTGCCGTTGTCGGCGGCGGCTTTCACGGGCGCTGATCTCGACCGGCTGTGCGCGAAGACGGACGTCAAGTCGCGGGCGTCGTGCGCGGCCTACATCGAAGGCGCCGCCGACGGCGTCTACAACACCATCGATGCGATCGGCGGCACGACGGGGCCGCGGGTCGGCCAGTATTTCTGCCTGCCGCCCGACATCCGGGCGCAGCAGATGACCGACGCGGTGCGCAAGTACATCGCGGAAAATCCGAAACTGGCCGACTACAACGCGAGCACCGCGGTGTCGCTCGGTCTCGGCAAGGCGTTTCCCTGCCGGAGCGGCAACTGACCTGACGCCGTGTCCGGGCCCGTGCGTGGCCCGGACGTCGCCGACGCATCCAGGACGAGGCGTGCGCGCCTCATTACCCACGGGCGCCGATGATTTCAATCGAGGAACTGCAGCGCATCACCGATGCGCCACTGCATTCGTGGCTCGGCACGCTGGCCGTGTCGGTCATCGTCATGCTGGTCGTCACGATCGTGCACCGCCTCGGCGCACGCATCGTCAAGCGCCTCGCGCAGCCGTATCCGCTGATGAGCGCGATCCTGCGCTACATCGACAAGCCGTCGCTCGTCGTGCTGGCGCTGCTGGCGCTCGAGTTCGTGTGGCTCCAGGCGGACGACGGCATGTCGTTCGTGCGCGGCATGCGCACCGCGGCCGCGGTCGGCTCGATCGTGTCGCTCACGTGGCTGCTGGTGCGGCTCGCGGCCGGCGTCGGCGACGCGATCATCCAGGCTCATCCGATCGATACGGCCGACAACCTCCAGGCACGGCGCATCCATACGCAGGCCAAGGTGCTCGTGCGGACCGTGATGGTGCTGATCGTGATCATCGGCACCGGCGCCGCGCTGATGACGTTCCCGAACGTGCGCCAGGTGGGCGCGAGCCTGCTGGCGTCGGCCGGCGTCGCGGGCCTGGTCGCCGGTATCGCCGCGCGGCCGGTGCTCGGCAACCTGATCGCCGGGCTGCAGATCGCGCTCACGCAGCCGATCCGGCTCGACGACGTGGTCGTGATCCAGGGCGAGTGGGGGCGCATCGAGGAAATCACCGGTTCGTTCGTGTCGGTGCGGCTGTGGGACCAGCGACGCCTCGTCGTGCCGCTGCAATGGATCATCGAGAACCCGTTCACGAACTGGACGCGCAGCAGCTCGGAGATCATCGGCACGGTTTACCTGTCGGTCGATTACCGTACGCCGCTCGCGCCGCTGCGCGAGGAGCTCGCGCGGCTCGTCCATGCGGCGCCGGAGTGGGACGGCCGCGTGCAGGTGCTGCAGGTGACCGACGCGACGGAGCGCACGATGCAGTTGCGCGCGCTCGTCAGCGCGGCCGACTCGTCGTCGTGCTGGGATCTGCGCTGCCGCGTGCGCGAAGGGTTGATCGCCTATCTGCAGGACCGTTATCCGCAATGCCTGCCGCGCAGCAGGATGGAACTGTATCCGCACGATTCCGCACCGGATGCGCCGAATCCCGAACGGCCGCACGCGCGCGCCCCTGCCGCCAGTACGGCGGCCAACACCGCGGCCGACCCGCAGGCCGTCGAAGGCCGCTGAACGCGGCCCGCCCGCCACCGTCATGACCGTGCTGAAAACCCTTGCCATTGCCAATTACCGCTCGCTGCGCGAGCTGATCGTGCCGCTCGCGGCGCTCAACGTCGTCACGGGTCCGAACGGCAGCGGCAAGTCGAGCGTGTACCGCGCGCTGCGGCTGCTCGCCGACACCGCGCAGGGGCGCGTGATCCCGTCCCTCGCGCGCGAAGGCGGGTTGCCGTCGACGCTGTGGGCCGGCCCCGAGCGTTTCTCGCGGGCGATGCTGGACGGCGACGCGCCGGTCACCGGCACGGTGCGCAAGGGGCCCGTGAGCCTGAAGCTCGGTTTCGCCTGCGACGATTTCGGTTATTCGATCGATCTCGGCATGCCGATTCCGAGCCACTCGCAGTTCTCGCTCGATCCGGTCGTCAAGCGCGAGTGCATCTGGGGCGGCGCGGTGCTGCGCCCGTCGACGCTGCTGGTCGACCGGCAGGGTGCGCAGATCCGCGCGCGCACCGCGACCGGCGACTGGCAGACGATTCCGCAGCCGGTGGCGAGCTTCGACAGCATGATGACCGAGTTCGCCGATCCGACCGGTGCGCCGGAAATGATCGCGGTGCGCGAACGGATCCGCTCGTGGCGCTTCTACGACCATTTCCGCACCGATGCGCAGGCACCCGCGCGGCAATCGCACGTCGGCACCCATACGCCGGTGCTCGCGGACGACGGCGCCGACCTGGCCGCCGCGCTGCAGACGATTCGCGAAATCGGCGACGGCGCGGCACTCGACGCGGCGATCGACGACGCGTTTCCGGGCGCGTCGGTCGAGATCGACAACCCGGGCGGCCGTGGCCGCTTCGACGTGCTGATGCGCCAGCCGGGGCTGCTGCGGCCGCTCGCGGCGGCCGAGCTGTCGGACGGCACGCTGCGTTACCTGCTGCTCGCGGCGGCGCTGCTGACACCGCGGCCGCCGGCGCTGATGGTGCTGAACGAACCGGAAACCAGCCTGCATCCCGATCTGCTGCCGGCGCTCGGCCGCCTGATCGCGCAGGCGGCGCAGCATTCGCAGGTACTGGTCGTGTCGCACGCGGCGCGGCTCATCGCGACGCTCGAGCGCGAGGCCGGCTGCGAATCGCTGGTGCTCGACAAGCAGCTCGGCGCGACGGGGCTCGTCGACGCGGACACGCGCGACCTGCCGGCATGGAAGTGGCCGTCGCGCTGACGGGCGGCGCGGCGCGCGTTCGGGTGCGTTCGGGGGGCGATGGCCGTGTCGGGGGCCATATCGGCCCGGCAGGCGGAATGTATCCTGCCTGTAACAACACCCATAAAATGAAAGACGGGCGGTTCCGGGCAACCGGATCGCGAATAATGAGGAGATATCCGGCGGGCGCTGCATCGGGGCGAGCCGCGCGCAAAAGCGCAAGGGCCCGCCGGCCGTGCCGCAACGGACAGGACACAGGAGACGTGGACCATGAGAATTGCCCAGATCGCGCCGCTGACCGAATCGGTGCCGCCGAAGCTGTACGGCGGCACGGAGCGCGTCGTGTCCTACATCACCGAGGCGCTCGTCGAGCTCGGTCATGACGTGACGCTGTTCGCCAGCGGCGATTCGACGACACGGGCGAAGCTCGAGCCGGTCTGGCCGCGTGCACTGCGGCTCGACTCGTCGATCCGCGACCGGGTCGCGCCGCACATGCTGCTGATGGAGACGGTCGCGCGCCGCGCGAAGGACTTCGACGTGCTCCATTTCCACATGGATTACTACTCGTTCTCGGTCTTCAACCGGCAGGAAACGCCTTACGTGACGACGCTGCACGGCCGGCTCGACCTGCCCGAGCAGCAGCCGGTGTTCGACACGTTCAACACGGCGCCGGTGATCTCGATTTCGAACTCGCAGCGCCAGCCGCTGCCGCAGGCGAAATGGCTGACGACCGTCTACCACGGGCTGCCCGATACGCTGTACATGCCGCAGCCCGTCGAGCCGCGCTATCTCGCATTCCTCGGCCGCATCTCGCCGGAGAAGCGCGTCGACACGGCGATCCGCATCGCCCGTCAGTGCGGGTTGCCGATCAGGATCGCCGCGAAGGT
Source organism: Burkholderia sp. LK4 (assembly GCF_001043615.1). NCBI lineage: Bacteria > Pseudomonadati > Pseudomonadota > Betaproteobacteria > Burkholderiales > Burkholderiaceae > Burkholderia > Burkholderia sp. LK4. The sequence continues at coordinate 103,732 of NZ_LDUL01000010.1, read as the reverse complement.
CGATGCGGCCGACCAGGAATACTTCGAGCGCGAGATCAAGCCGCTCTTCGCGTTGCCGCACGTCGAATACATCGGCGAGATCGCCGATCACCAGAAGGCCGAGTTCCTGTCGGGCGCGCATGCGCTGCTGTTTCCGATCGACTGGCCGGAGCCGTTCGGCCTCGTGATGATCGAGGCGATGTCGTGCGGCACGCCGGTGATCGCGTTCAATCGCGGCGCGGTGCCCGAAGTGGTGGACGAGGGTGTGTCGGGTTTCATCGTCGAGGATGAAATCAGCGCGGTGGCCGCCGTGAACCGGCTGCACCTGCTGCCGCGCGCGCGCGTGCGGCAGCGCTTCGAGGCGCGCTTCACGTCGCGCCGCATGGCGCAGCAGTATGTCGACGTCTACCAGTCGGTGATCCGCGCGCAGAAACGCTCGCGCTTCAAGGTCATCGACTCGACGACCTGACGCGCGGCGCGCGCGGATAAAGCACGGATAAAAAAACGGCGATGCCCGCGAGGACATCGCCGTTCGTGCGTGGCCCGCGCGCGGTGCGCACGGGCGGCCCGCCAGCGTCAGATCTTCAGCTTCGAGACCTTCGTGCCGTTGATCGACACGTCGCCCATCAGGCCCGCGTTCGTCAGCACGACGACCTGGACCGGTGCGGTGGCCGTGGTCGTGTCGACCGCGCCGTTCGCGCCCATCTTCACGAGCGCGACCGACGCGCCGGCACCGGCGGCCCAGCCGTCCGAGCCGCGGAATTCGTCGAGCGCTTCCTGCGTCATGAACAGGAACACGATCGCCTTCGACTGCGCACCGGCCTGCAGGCCGACCGACAGCGACGACGTGTTGTAGTAGCCGACCGTGCTGCCGCCGACGCGCAGTGCGCCGTTGCCGGACTGGCCGCCGACGATGAAGCCGGCCTGGATCACGTCCGGGAAGACGAGCACGCCGCGCGACTTCGCGACGAGTTCGCGCGAACCCTTGACCGTGGAGTACATGCGCGACAGCGTGGCGTCGACGCTCGAGTCGATTGCCTGACGCTTCGACGCGTTGGTCGCGGCGTTGTCCGGCTTGTCCGGGGTGGTGGTGCAACCGGTGAGCGCGAGGCTACCGACGATGAGCGCAGCGGCGGCTTTCAGCACGAGATTCCGTTTTTGCATCGTTCTTCTCCATCGGATGACGTTCGGAGTGAGTCTCGCTCAGGGAGCGGATCACGTCGGCAGTTATATCACAGTGGATTACACCCCCTTTTCGTCCGCGCAACAAAAAGCGTCAAATCGGGCGAGGGTGTCGCGGCGTGCCAACGGACGATCCGGCGCCCGCGCGCCGGGGGCGGCGCGGCATGCAGGCGCCGCGGTCGATCGTGCGGTGGGTGGCGCCCGCGGCGCGCATCAGTGCGTGACGGGTGGAACGGGCGGCTTGATCGGCGGGCGGCGCAGCACGCGGCGGATCAGCGCGATCACGACGCCGCACGCGAACAGGAACGCGGCCGGCACGACCCAGTAGCCGACGAATGCATGCCACAGGTAGCCCGCGAGCGTACTGCGGCGCAGCACGTATTCGTCGCGGGCCGCCTGCTGGCGCGGCGCGTTGGCGGCGAGCACGTCGGCCGGGCAGCCGGCCGCGCGCGCCTCGTCAGGATCCCCGTGGCACTTCGCGGCGGCGCCGGCGGCCTGCTGCGCATCGGTGAGCTGCCAGGTGGTCAGCGCGAGCTGCAGGTCCGCCTTGTTGTAGGCCATTTCCTCGCGGATCTCGCGGACGGCGACGATCGCGACGGGCACGGCCCAGAACACGATCACGATCAGCCAGCGGCGGAACCAGCGGTGTTGTCTCCATGCCATCCATGCCTCCGTTTGACGCGCGTGCGCGTCCGTCTCGAGGGCGGCCCGATGGCGCTTCTTGTACTTGGAAGGGCCGCGTTGCAGCCATCATAGAAGAAATCGCGGCGAATTGCCGCACCATGTGGCGGCGCCGGCACGGCGGGCCGGGAAAGCGGGGCGGGAGAGGTCGGGGCCGGGCGCGTCGATGCGCGTGCAACGAAAACAAAAATGCCGCGCCCGCCGAAGCGGTGCGCGGCATTCGATACGGGAGCGCCGGAACTCAGGCTGCCGGCTGATTGCTCAGGCAGCTCTTCATGAACGCCTTGCGGTCGTCGCCCTTCTTGCCGGTGGCCTGCGTGTTGCATGCCTTCATCTTTTCCTGCTGCGTCATCGCCTTCGCGGGCTTCGCCGACAGGCAGTCCTTCATGAACGCCTTGCGTTCATCGCCCGTCTTGCCGGCTGCCTGGGTGTTGCAGGCCTTCATCTTGTCCTGCTGGCTGTTCGCCGCGAACGCGGGGGAAGCCAGCATGCCGCCGAGAAGCACTGCGGCTACGAGCGATTGGATTTTCATTTCGACACTCCCATGGGGTGAATTGCGTTTTATCGACGCCGTCACGACGCACCGCACGATGAGCATAGGGGCCGCATCGCGCGGGGCGATCCGATTATGGCAAATCAATGTGAAAACACCAAAACGGCACTTCCTATAACGTTGCAGATACCACGTCCGTTGACGGCGCACCCGGCCGGACGATCGGGGCAAACCATGATGTGCGGCGGCCGGCCCCGGCCGCCGTGCCGGAACCTGCCGGATACCGGCCGCAAGCCTTTACAATCGCGGCCATGAATACTCTGAATCCCGCATCCCCTTCGTCCGCGGCGGCCCTGCCGCGCATCGCCGTGCTCGCCACCGGCGGCACGATTGCCGGTGCCGCGCCCGACGCGGCCAGCACGGCCGGCTACCAGGCCGGCGCGCTCGGCGTCAATTTCCTGGTCGACGCGGTGCCGGCGCTCGCGTCCGTCGCGCGCATCGACGCCGAGCAAGTCGCCAGCATCGACAGCAAGGATCTCGCGCTGCCGCTGTGGAACACGCTCGCCGCGCGGATCGACGCACTGATGGCCGACCCGGCGGTCGACGGTATCGTGATCACCCACGGCACCGACACGCTCGAGGAAACCGCGTACGCGCTGCACCTGGTCGTCAGGGGCGACAAGCCGGTCGTGCTGACGGCCGCGATGCGGCCGGCGACCGCGCTGTCGTCCGACGGCCCGCTGAACCTGCTGAATGCGGTAACGGTGGCCGTGCATCCGTCCGCGCGCGGGCAGGGCGTGCTGGTCGCGTTCAACAACCGGATCCACGGCGCGCGCGACGTGGTGAAGACGAGCACCTATGCGGTCGACGCGTTCCAGTCGCCGGAACTCGGCGCGCTCGGCTGGGTGCAGGACGGCCGGGTCGAATTCGCACGCCGCGTCACGCGTTCGCGCGACGCGCAGCTGGCGATCGCCGCAGCATGGCCGCCCGTCGAAGTGGTCGCCAGCTACGCGGGTGTGACGCGCACGGCCGTCGACGCGCTCGTCGCGGCCGGCGTGCGCGGTCTCGTCGTCGCCGGCACCGGCAACGGCTCGATCCATGCGACGCTGCAGGCGGCGCTCGCCGATGCGGTGAACGCGGGCGTGGCGGTGGTGCGTGCGTCGCGCGTCGGGTCGGGGCACGTGATGCGCAACGGCGCCGCGAGCGACGATGCGCTCGGTTTCGTGAGCGCGGGGTCGCTGCACCCGTTCAAGGCGCGCGTGCTGCTGATGCTCGCGCTCGCGAACGGCATTCACGATCGCGACGCATTGCAACGCGCGTTCGATACGCTGTGATTCGATGACGGGATGACCGATACGCGCCGATTGCACGGCGCGCGTCGCCCATGAAAAAGGCAGGCCGAGCGGCCTGCCTTTTTTGCGTCAGTGCTGCACGAATGCTCAGGACTGCGGCGGAATCACGAGCTTCTGGCCCGGATAGATCCGGTCCGGGCTCGACAGCATCGGCTTGTTCGCCTCGAAGATCGCCGGGTACTTGTTCGCGTCGCCATACACTTCCTTGGCGATCGCCGACAGCGTGTCGCCCGGCTTCACGTCGTGGTACTGCACTTCGGGATCGTCCGGTTGCAGATCGTCGTCGTTGACGCCCGCGACGCCCTGCACGTTGCCGGCCGCGACCTTGACCTTCGCCTTCGTGTCGAGGTCGGCGACGCTGCCCGACAGCGTCACGGTGCGCGATGCGCCGTCGAACGCCACGGTCAGGTTCGACGTATCGAGACCCTGCGTGTTGATGTAGTTCTTGATGGCATCGGCCGCGGTCTGGTTTGCGGCATTCGGATCTTCCGCTGCTTGCGCGTCGGCATGACCCAGCAGTTTTTCACCCGCCTCTTTGATAAACGAAAGAAGACCCATCGTTGCACTCCTTGGGTGGTTGAAAAGAAAACGCGCCGTGAAGTGGCGAAAAAAACACCGCGCTGGGCGCGGTCACCGGAAGTGACCACAAGCGCGGCGGTTTTCTCGAAAGGCGTGGCGAAAGTGTAGGCGTTCAGCGCGACGATTGCATGAAAAATCGCACGCTCGAACGTAAAGAAATGTAATACGCGAAATCCGACAGGCGGACACCCGACGACGACGTCTGACCGACCAAGGCTTCCCCGGCGTCGCCGGGTGCCGCTGCGGACCCCACCACGCCGCTCTCAGCCCAGAGCGGCGTTTTTCGCCCCGTCCCGCATGCCGTCGGCAGTGCAGGGCGGGGCGCCCCACCGTGATGCGCGCGTGTCTCGCGCATCGATGCGACCGGCCGTGCCGGTCGCGTGTGTCATTCGCGTGTCCGTCATCGCGACGGACCGCGCGTTACTGCATCATCCGAACGAAGCCGCGCCAGGCGGCATGCGTTCAGCCCGCCGTCTTCTCGATCTCGAAGTTCGACATGATCTCGAGCGCACGCACGAGTGCCGAATGATCCCATGCCTTGCCGCCGTGCGATGCGCACACGCTGAACAGCTGCTGCGCGCTCGCCGTGTGCGGCAGGGCGAGGCCGAGCTTGCGTGCGCCGTCGAGCGCGAGGTTCAGGTCCTTCTGGTGCAGTTCGATGCGGAAGCCCGGATCGAACGTGCGCTTCGTCATCCGCGCGCCGTGCACTTCGAGGATGCGCGACGCGGCGAAGCCGCCCATCAGCGCCTGGCGCACGCGCTCCGGGTCCGCGCCCGAGCGTGCGGCGAACAACAGCGCTTCGCCGACGGCTTCGATGTTCAGCGCGACGATGATCTGGTTCGCGACCTTGCAGGTCTGGCCCGCGCCGTTGTCGCCGACGAGCGTGATGTTCTTGCCCATCTTCTCGAACAGCGGCTTCGCGCGCTCGAATGCCGCCTCCGGGCCGCCGACCATGATCGTCAGCGTCGCTTCGCGGGCGCCGACTTCGCCGCCGGACACCGGCGCGTCGAGGTAGTCGCAACCGAGCGCGTTGATCTGCTTCGCGAATTCCTGCGTGTCGAGCGGCGAGATCGAGCTCATGTCGATCACGAGCTTGCCGGCCGTCAGGCCCTTCGCGACGCCGTCGTCGGCGAACAGCACGTTACGCACGTCCGGCGTATCCGGCACCATCGAGATGATGATGTCCGCGTTCCGTGCGACTTCGGTCGAGTTCGCGACGACCTTCGCGCTCGTGCGCAGGTCGTCGGGAATCGGGAACGCGCCGTTCACGACGAGCTGGTGGTCACCCTTGAGCAGGTTGCGCGCCATGTGCGCGCCCATGATGCCGAGGCCGATGAAACCGATGGTTGCCATGTGAAAGTCTCCTATAGGGGCGTATGCGGAAAGGGCGGATCTCAGGCGGCGCGACGCGCCGAGCCCGGTGCGCAGCCGGCGACGCTTTGCAGCCAGCCGAGGCCTTCCGTCGTGGTGGTGCGGGGCTTGTATTCGCAGCCGACGTAGCCGGCATAGCCGAGCCGGTCGAGCAGCGCGAACAGGAATGCGTAGTTGATCTCGCCCGTGCCCGGCTCGTTGCGGCCCGGGTTGTCCGCGAGCTGGACGTGGCCGATCGACGCGAGGTTGCGTTCGATCGTCGCGGCCAGTTCGCCTTCCATGCGCTGCATGTGATAGATGTCGTACTGCAGGAACAGGTTGTCCGAGCCGACCGCGCGGATCACGTCGAGCCCTTCCGACGAGCGGTTCAGCGCGAAACCCGGGATGTCGAAGCTGTTGCACGGCTCGACGAGCAGGCGGATGCCTTCGCGCTTCAGCGCGTCGGCGGCAAAGCGCAGGTTGTCGACGATCGTGACGAAGGTCTTGTCGCGCGCCGTGCTCGCCGACGGAATCCCGACGAGGCAGTTCAGCTGCGGCACCTTCAGCGCCTTCGCGTACTCGATCGCGCGGCCGACACCTTCCTGGAACTCGCCGACGCGATCGGGCAGGCACGCGATGCCGCGCTCGCCCTGGTCCCAGTTGCCGGCGGGCAGGTTGTGCAGCACGAGGCGCAGGCGATGCGTCTCGAGCCGCTCGGCGAGTTCCTCTTTCGCGTACGGGTACGGGAACAGGAACTCGACGGCGTCGAAGCCCGCATCGGCGGCCGCCCTGAAGCGGTCGAGGAACGGCACTTCGTTGAACAGCATGGTCAGGTTTGCAGCAAACTTCGGCATGAGCTAAGCCTCTTCGGTCGGTCAGTCAAAAATGGCGTGCGGTTCAGTCGAGCATCGAGATCGCGGTCGGTGCGTGCTCGGCCTTTTCGGCGAGATCCTCGAATTCGTTGATCGCGTCGATTTCGGTACCCATCGAGATGTTCGTCACGCGCTCGAGGATCACTTCGACGACCACCGGCACGCTGAATTCTTCCGCGAGCGTTTGCGCCTGGCGCAGCGCCGGCTCGATCTCCTCCGGCTTGAACACGCGCAGCGCCTTGCAGCCGAGGCCCTCCGCGACGGCCACGTGGTCGACGCCATAGCCGTTCAGCTCCGGCGCATTCACGTTGTCGAACGCGAGCTGCACGCAGTAGTCCATGTCGAACGCACGCTGTGCCTGGCGGATCAGGCCGAGGTACGAGTTGTTCACGACGACGTGCACGTACGGCAGCTTGAATTGCGCGCCGGCTGCGAGTTCCTCGATCATGAACTGGAAGTCGTAGTCGCCGGACAGCGCGACGATCGGGCGGCTCGGGTCGGCGGCACGCACGCCGAGCGCGGCGGGGATCGTCCAGCCGAGCGGGCCCGCCTGGCCGCAGTTGATCCAGTTGCGTGCCTTGAACACGTGCAGGAACTGCGCGGCGGCGATCTGCGACAGGCCGATCGTGCTGACGTAGCAGGTATCGCGGCCGAACACCTTGTTCATCTCTTCGTACACGCGCTGCGGCTTGACCGGCACGTTGTCGAAGTGCGTCTTGCGCTGCAGCGTGCGCTTGCGTGCCTGGCAGTCGGCGACCCATGCGCTGCGGTCCTTCAGCTTGCCGGCGGCCTTCCATTCCTGCGCGACCGCGACGAACAGTTCGAGTGCGGCTTTCGCGTCCGACACGATGCCGAGATCCGGGCCGAACACGCGGCCGATCTGCGTCGGCTCGATGTCCACGTGCACGAACTTGCGGCCCTTCGTATAGACCTCGACGCTGCCCGTGTGACGGTTCGCCCAGCGGTTGCCGATGCCGAGCACGAAGTCGGACGCGAGCAGCGTCGCGTTGCCGTAGCGGTGCGACGTCTGCAGGCCGACCATGCCGGCCATCAGCGGGTGGTCGTCCGGAATCGCGCCCCACGACATCAGCGTCGGGATCACCGGCACGCCGACCGTTTCCGCGAACTGCACGAGCAGGTCTTCGGCCGCCGCGTTGAGCACGCCGCCGCCCGACACGATCAGCGGCTTGTCCGCGTCGTTGAGCATTGCGAGCGCCTTCTCGATCTGCGCGCGGGTGGCCGCGGGCTTGTAGACCGGCAGCGGTTCATAGGTGTCGATGTCGAACTCGATTTCGGCGAGCTGCACGTCGATCGGCAGGTCGACCAGCACCGGGCCCGGACGGCCCGAGCGCATCAGGTGGAATGCCTGCTGGAACACGCGCGGCACCAGCGCCGGTTCGCGCACGGTGACGGCCCACTTGGTGACGGGCTTTGCGATCGATTCGATGTCGACGGCCTGGAAGTCTTCCTTGTACAGGCGGGCGCGCGGTGCCTGGCCCGTGATCGCGAGGATCGGGATCGAGTCGGCGGAAGCGGAGTAGAGACCGGTGATCATGTCGGTGCCGGCCGGGCCCGACGTGCCGATGCACACGCCGATGTTGCCCGGGGCCGCACGCGTGAAGCCTTCGGCCATGTGCGACGCGCCTTCGACGTGGCGGGCCAGCACGTGGCTGATGCCGCCGGACTTGCGCATCGCCGAGTAGAACGGGTTGATCGCCGCACCCGGCACGCCGAACGCGGTCTGGATGCCTTCCTTCTCGAGCACGAGCACAGCTGCGTCGACGGCTCTCATCTTGGCCATGAATGTCTCCTTGAATGGGGTGGATCTTGCGAATGGGTCTGTTGGGGACACTTTAGGGATGCAGGAAAGGTTTGATAAGATCAGCCGAAGTCGCTTTTTTCGAAACTAAAAGTATGGAATGACGGCCGGGCGGGGCTTTCCGCCGGAGCCGGAACAGAGACGGAGACGGGAGATGGATCGCTTCAAGCAGATCGAGACGTTCGTGCGCGTGGCCGATGCCGGCAGCCTCGCGGCGGCGGCGCTCGAGGAGGGCGTGTCGCCGGTCGTGCTCGGGCGGCGCATCGACGCGCTCGAGAAGCGGCTCGGCGTGAAGCTGATGTACCGCTCGACGCGGCGGCTGGTGGTCAGCGAGGAGGGTGCGGCGTTCCTCGAGCGCTGCCGCGGGCTGCTGTCCGAATGGGACCAGGCCGAGAACGAACTGGCCGCCGGGCGGCGCGCGGTCAGCGGGCACCTGATCGTGTCGGCGCCGGCCGCGTTCGGGCGCAAGCACGTCGCGCCGCACGCGCCGGGCTTTCTGGCCGACAAGCCCGAGATGCAGCTGTCGTTCAACCTGACCGACCGCGTCGTCGATCTCGTGCGCGAGGGCTACGACCTGTCGATCCGGATCGGCGGTGCGGTCGATCCGAACTTCGTCGCGGTGAAGCTCGCGTCGAACCGGCGCGTCGTGTGCGGCACGCCCGAGTATTTCCGCCGGCACGGCCGGCCGAAGTCGCTCGACGACCTGCTGAGGCACAACTGCCTGGCGTTCAACCTGCAGGGCGGCCAGAACCGCGGCTGGTATTTCCAGCGCCACGGCAAGATCGCGACGATGCGCGTGGCCGGCAACCTCGACTGCAACGACGGTGAGCTGCTGCACCGCTGGGTGGCCGAAGGCCTCGGGCTCGGCTGGCGCTCGACGTGGGAAATTGCCGCGCAGCTCGAGACGGGCGAGCTCGAGACCGTGCTCGACGAATACGCGCTGCCCGATTACGACATCCTCGCGGTCTACCCGCAGCAGCGCTACGTGCCGGCGCGCGTGCGTTATTTCATCGACTACCTGCGCGCCGCGTATGCGCGCCCCGGTTACTGGAGCACCACGCCGTAACGGGAGGCGGGCGGCCCGGCGATTTTTTTACGCTTCATGCGCCCGGCGCGGGAATAAACTCGACGCAGCAACGGTATGGTCATCGAGCGCGCACGTTGCCGGTCTGTCCGGGCGCCGTGCGCGGAACGGGCGCGGTTTCGGCCGCCGGGACCAGGGAGGCCATGTGGGGCAAGCCGGACAGGCGGTCGAAGAACGGGTGGCAGACGACGCGGTCGCGCGCGGCGAGCGGTTTCGCGCGCTCGTGCTGCCGCATCTCGACGCCGCGTACAACCTCGCTCGATGGCTGAGCGGCAACGCCGGCGATGCGGACGACGTCGTCCAGGACGCGTGCATGCGCGCACTGCGCTTCGTCGATTCGTGTCGCGGCGACAACGCGCGGCCGTGGCTGCTGACGATCGTGCGCCACACCTGGTACACGGAGTGGCGCCGCCGCACGCATGCGCACGAGGTCGCGCTGCCCGACACGCTGGACGACACCGACGTGCCCGACGACTGGCAGCCCGCCACCGAGGACCCGCTCGCGCACCTGCTGCGCGGCGAGAACGTGCGGCTCGTGAACGCGGCGCTCGCGAAGCTGCCGCCCGAATACCGCGAGGTGCTGGTGCTGCGCGAGATGGAGGACCTGAGCTACCGCGAGATCGCGGCGATCGCCGACGTGCCGGTCGGCACGGTGATGTCGCGGCTCGCACGCGGCCGGCGCAAGCTCGCCGCGCTGCTGGGCGGCGCGCCGGCACCGGCGGCCGAAGGCAGGCCGGGCCGTACGCCGGCAGGCGGAACCGCATCGGAGGCTATCGATGGACTGTAACGAAGCGCGAGCGTTGCTGGACGCGGACGTCGACCGCGAGCTGTCGGCGCCCGACGCGTTGCGGGTCCAGCAGCATGTCGAAGGATGCGACGTGTGTCGCCAGGAACGCGAACGGGTCGTCACGCTGGTGCAGGCCGTGCGTCAGGCCGACTATCACCGTGCACCGGATGCGTTGCGGGCGAGCATTCTTGCGAGCCTGCCTGCCGCGGCCGATGCGCCTGCCCGCGAGCAGGCGCGGGCGGAGCCGCAATCCGGATCCCGATCGCAGCCGCAGCGGCGGCCGCGCGGGCGTAACGGGTTGTCCTGGCTGCGGGGGCTTGGCGGGGCGGCACGCCCGGCCACGGCCGGCACCGGGCCGCGCGTCGCGGCATTGCCCGGCCTCGGCTGGGGCGTCGCGCTGCTGGTGGCGCTTGCCGCGGCGGGCGGGATGGTGGTGTCCGCGCGCCACGCCGACACCGACCGCACGGTCGACGAACTCGTGTCGAGCCACGTGCGTGCCGACCTGTCGGCGCGCGACATCGACGTGATCTCGACCGACCGGCACACGGTCAAGCCGTGGTTCAACGGCCGGCTCGACTATGCGCCGCCGGTCGAGGATCTCGCGGCGAACGGCTTCGCGCTGGTCGGCGGCCGGCTCGACTACGTCGGGCGCCGCCGTGTCGCGGTGCTGGTCTACCGTTACCGGCAGCACGTGATCGACGTCTATGTGCGGCCGGCCGGGGAAGGGCCGGGGGCGCCGTACTCGACCGTGTCGCAGGGTTATGCGCTCGACCGCTGGGATGCGGCCGGGATGACGTGGTGGGCCGTGACCGACGCCGAGCCGTCGGCACTTGCGGCGTTCAGGACCGCGCTCGACGCGCGGCTGGCCGGCACGCGCAGCGAGTGACGTCGCGACGGCGGGCTGCGGGCCCGCCGCCCGCTTGCGCTCCGACCCTGAGCGGGGAAAAGGCCGAAGAACGGCCCGGCTGCCCGGCCGCGCCCCTTCAAGTCTTTGAAAACATGGCCGAATCCGCACGCCGATCGTCGATTGGTCTTGCATGCGCCCCGTATCCGGGTTAGAATCTTCGGCTTCTCACTTGCCACACCGGTTCAGACGCCCGGGTGGCTTTAATCCACAAGGAGTGTGTAATGCGTCATTACGAAATCGTATTCATCGTGCACCCCGATCAGAGCGAGCAAGTGCCCGCGATGATCGAGCGTTACAAGACCACGATCACGTCGCACGGCGGTCAGATCCACCGTGTCGAAGACTGGGGCCGTCGCCAACTGGCCTACATGATCGAGAAACTCGCGAAGGCTCACTACGTCTGCATGAACATCGAGTGCGACCAGACGACGCTCGACGAACTCGAACACGCGTTCAAGTTCAACGACGCCGTGCTGCGCCACCTCATCGTCAAGATGAAGAAGGCCGAAACCGGCCCGTCGCCGATGATGAAGGAAGTTCAGCGCGAAGAAGCCAAGAAGGCGGCTGCAGCTCAGCCGACCGAAGCGCAGGCTTAAGTTCGTCATTCATTAAGCCATCAAGGAGCGCGCCACTCACGTGAACAGGTTGCAATTGACGGCGAGCGTCGTCGAACGCGCACCGGTGCGATATACGCCGGCAGGTGTTCCGATCGCAAGCGCCACATTGCATCACCGCACGGAAGTCGTCGAAGCAGGCATTCCCCGTCAGGTCGAAATGACGATCGAGGCGGTGGCGGCCGGTGAGGCGAGCGGCAGGCTGGAAAGCCGTGAAATGGGCGTCGAAACGCTGTTCACGGGCTTCCTGGCAAAAAAAAGCCGCAACGCGAGAACCTTGGTGTTTCACATCACAGCATTGCAGGACATTGGAAAGGACTGAAATCATGCCCCGCCCGACTGGTAAGAAATTCGACAAGCGTCGTCAGCAACAAAACCCGCTCTTCAAGCGCAAGAAGTTCTGCCGTTTCACGGCCGCAGGCGTCGAGCAGATCGACTACAAGGACACGGAAACGCTGAAGGACTTCATCGGCGAAAACGGCAAGATCACGCCGGCGCGTCTGACGGGTACGAAGGCGCACTATCAGCGTCAGCTCGACACGGCAATCAAGCGTGCGCGTTTCCTCGCGCTGCTGCCGTACACCGATCAGCACAAGGCGTAACTCGGCGACGCCATAAGGAGAATTCGAATGCAAATCATTCTGTTGGAAAAAGTCGCCAATCTGGGCAACCTCGGCGACATCGTCAAGGTCAAGGACGGTTACGCTCGCAACTTCCTGATCCCGAACCGCAAGGCTCGCCGTGCAACGAAGGAAGCGATCGCCGAATTCGAAGTGCGCCGCGCTGAACTCGAAAAGATCGCCGCTGAAAAGCTGGCAGCATCGCAGGCAGTCGGCGAGAAGCTGAACGGCCAGTCGTTCGAAATCACGCAGAAGTCGGGCGTTGACGGCCGTCTGTTCGGCTCGGTCACGAACGGCGACGTCGCGGAACTGCTGAAGAAGGCAGGTTTCGAAGTCGAGAAGCTGCAAGTTCGCATGCCGGAAGGCCCGCTGAAGATGATCGGCGAGCACAACGTCCAGGTCGCGCTGCACACGGACGTCGTCGTCGACGTCACGATCAACGTGATCGGCGACCACGCGTAAGCGTACGCAAGCTTTCCGGGCGGCTTCCGTCGTCCGGACAAGGGCAGGCGCCCGGGCAACCGGGGCCTGCCTTTTTTATTGCCCGATCGCCGGAGCGGTAGCGCTGCTGCGATCTATTCGCGATAATCCCAACCCATGAACGCGCCGCAAGATCCCCAAATCGAATCGCTGAAAGTCCCGCCGCATTCGGTCGAAGCCGAACAGTCGGTGCTCGGCGGCCTGTTGCTCGACAACGCGGCATGGGACCGGATTGCCGACTTCCTGTCTCAGGGCGATTTCTATCGCTACGATCACCGGATCATCTACGAGCACATCGGCCGGCTGATCGCGTCGACGCGCCCGGCCGACGTCGTGACCGTGTACGAAGCGCTGACCACGTCCGGCAAGGCCGACGACGTCGGCGGCCTCGCGTACCTGAATGCCCTCGCGCAGAACACGCCGAGCGCCGCGAACATCCGCCGTTATGCGGAAATCGTGCGCGACCGTGCGGTGCTGCGCCGGCTCGTGTCGGTTGCCGACGAAATCTCGGCCGATGCGTTCAACCCGCAGGGCAAGGAAGTCCGTCAGCTGCTCGACGAGGCCGAATCGAAGGTGTTCTCGATCGCCGAAGAGGGCGCGCGCGGCAACCAGGGCTTCCTCGAGATCGGCCCGCTGCTCACGCAGGTCGTCGAGCGCATCGACACGCTGTACCACACCGCGAACCCGAGCGACGTCACGGGCACGCCGACGGGCTTCGTCGACCTCGACCGGATGACCTCCGGGATGCACGGCGGCGAACTGATCATCGTCGCGGGACGACCGTCGATGGGTAAGACCGCGTTCTCGATGAACATCGGCGAATACGTCGCGGTCGAGTACGGGCTGCCGGTCGCGGTGTTCTCGATGGAAATGCCGGGCACCCAGCTCGTGATGCGTATGCTCGGCTCGATCGGCCGGCTCGACCAGCACCGGATGCGTACCGGGCGCCTGACGGACGAGGATTGGCCGAAGCTGACGCACGCGGTGCAGAAGATGAGCGAGGCGCAGCTCTTCATCGACGAGACGGGCGGCCTGAACCCGATGGAATTGCGCTCGCGCGCGCGGCGCCTGGCGCGGCAGTGCGGCAAGCTCGGCCTGATTATCGTCGACTACCTGCAGCTGATGTCGGGTTCGTCGCAGGGCGAGAACCGCGCGACCGAAATCTCGGAAATCTCGCGATCGCTGAAGAGTCTCGCGAAGGAACTCGACGTGCCGGTGATCGCGCTGTCGCAGTTGAACCGTGGCCTCGAACAGCGCCCGAACAAGCGTCCGGTGATGTCCGATTTGCGCGAATCGGGCGCAATCGAACAGGATGCGGACGTGATCCTGTTCATTTACCGCGACGAAGTTTACAACCCGGACAGCCCCGACAAGGGCACGGCCGAGATCATCATCGGCAAGCAGCGTAACGGGCCGATCGGCCCCGTTCGGCTCACGTTCCTGGGGCAATACACGAAGTTCGACAACTTTGCGGGAGCGCAGACGTTCTACGGCGAGTAACGCCGATTGTAAAGTCCTAAATCGCCAAACGTTGTATCCAATCCCGGCGCGCGCATGTGCGCGCGTCGCGGCGCGACCGAAAACGGTACAATGTCGCCCGTTTTCGTGACAGTAGTTTGACAATCTCTCAGGAATCCCATGTTCGGTCGATTCATGCCCACCGAGGGCAAGTTCTTTGAACTCTTCAACGCGCACGCGAAGCACATCGTTTCCGGTGGCCGCGAGCTCGAACTGCTGATCGACAATCTCGCCGACGCCGAGATTCACAAGCAAAACGTGCAAATTGCCGAGAAGGCCGCCGACAAGCTCACGCACGAGGCGATCGATCTGCTGCACAAGACTTTCATCACGCCGCTCGATCGCGACGAGATCCACAAGCTGATCACGACGATGGACGACATCCTCGACCTGATGGAAGACGTCGCGACCGCCGTGTCGCTGTACGACGTGCAGTCCGTCACGTCCGAGGCGAGCCAGCTCGCGCACATCGTCACGCAGTCCGCCCAGCACGTGCAGCAGGCGGTCGGGTTGCTGTCGGACATGAAGCAGTCCGCGCAGATCCTCAAGCAGTGCGAGGAGATCGATCGCTGGGAATCGGAGGCCGATCGCGTGCTGCGCGCGGCGATGTCGAAGCTGTTCCGCGAGGAAGACGACGTGAAGACGCTCATCAAGCTGAAGGCGATCTACGAGCTGCTCGAAGAGATCACCGACAAGTGCGAGGACGTCGCGAACATCATCGAAGGCATCGTGCTGGAAAACGCCTGAGCGGACCACGATGCATTCGATACAACTCGCCCTCTGGATGGTCGCGACGCTCGTTCTCGTCGCGCTCGTATTCGACTTCATGAACGGCTTTCACGACGCGGCGAACTCGATCGCCACCGTCGTGTCGACCGGGGTGCTGAAGCCCCAGCAGGCCGTCGTGTTCGCGGCCGCGTTCAACGTGATCGCGTATTTCATCTTCCACCTTAAAGTCGCGCAGACCGTCGGCAAAGGCACGATCGACCCCGAGATCGTCGACCACTACGTCATATTCGGCGCGCTGGTCGGCGCGATCGGCTGGAACGTGATCACCTGGTACTACGGGATTCCGTCGAGCTCGTCGCACGCACTGATCGGCGGCCTCGTCGGCGCCGCGCTCGCGAAGTCGGGCTGGGGCTCGCTGAACATCGACGGACTGCTGAAGACGGTTGCGTTCATCTTCATTTCGCCGCTGCTCGGCTTCATCCTCGGTTCGCTGTTCATGCTCGGCGTGTCGTGGCTGTACTTCCGTACCGCGCCCAGCAAGGTCGACCGGCGCTTCCGCCGGTTGCAGCTGCTGTCGGCCGGCCTGTACAGTCTCGGCCACGGCGGCAACGACGCACAGAAGACGATCGGCATCATCTGGATGCTGCTGATCGCGAGCGGCTACGCATCGGCCACCGCCGATGCGCCGCCGGCGTGGGTGATCGGTGCGTGCTACCTGTCGATGGGCCTCGGCACGCTGTTCGGCGGCTGGCGCATCGTGCGTACGATGGGCCAGAAGATCACGAAGCTCAAGCCGGTCGGTGGTTTCTGCGCGGAAAGCGGCGGGGCGATCACGCTGTTCATCGCGTCGTTCCTCGGCATTCCCGTGTCGACCACGCATACGATCACCGGCGCGATCGTCGGTGTCGGTGCGACGCAGAAGCTGTCGGCCGTGCGCTGGGGCGTCGCCGGCAACATCGTGTGGGCGTGGGTACTGACACTGCCCGCAGCCGCGCTGTTCGCGGCCGGTGGATGGTGGCTCGGCCACCAGATCTTCTGATCGCCAGCACTGTCGAACGGACATGAAGTGCGCCGCAAGCCGAAAGGCTGCGGCGCATTTTCTATTGGGGCGGCGGAAGGGGGCGGCGAGGTGGAGGGCGGCGGATGCCGCCAACCTCGCGGCGGTCGAAGGTCGAGCGACCGGTCAGTAACTGCCGTTCGCGAACCGCGCGATCGGATCGTCTGCCGTACTCGTGCGCGGACTGACGGGCGCGGATTGCGTCGACGCACGCCACACCTGCACGGGCTCGGTGCTGCGTGGAGGCATCGACGCGGTGGCGGGCGGCGGTTCGGCATCGAAGGCGGCGGCCTGGGCGGCCGTCAGTGCGGTCGTCGGAATCTGCGTGCCGGCTTCCGCCGTGGCGGCGGGTGCGGCATTGGCCGTCGTCGCGGTCACCTCGTCATTCATCGACGTGGCCTGCTGCTGGGCCGCCTGCATCCGCGAGGGCGGCGGTTCGTACGGATCGGCGGCCGGTGCTGCTGGTGCAACTGCGGCCGTCGTCACGACCGGCGTGGTCGGGGCGGGCGCCTGCACCTGCGCCGCTCTCGCTTGCGACGACGCAGTCGCAGGTTGCCGCGGCGCGGTGGCAGCCGTCACGACCACCGGAGCAGCCGCGACCGCCGGCAAATTGCGCGGCTCGTCGCGCTTCGCCTCGTAGGTCGGCGCATCGAACGGCGTCGGTGCCCCGCGCGGCGGCGCGACGCGGCGAATGCCGTCGAAACGCTTGGCCCAGTACGGGTTCGTCAGGTAGTCGAGCCGTACGGTGCCGCCCGTCGACGGTGCGTTGACGAAGCGCAGCTTGCCAACGTAGATGCCGACGTGCGAATGCGGCCGTCCGGTTGTGTTGAAGAAGATCAGGTCGCCCGGCGCGATCTGGTCGGGCTCGACCGATACGCCGCGGCCGCTCATGTCGGCGGTCGTGCGCGGCAGGTTCACGTCGGCTGCGCGGCCGATCACGTAGCGCACGAGCCCGCTGCAGTCGAAGCCGCTCGTCGGCGTGTTGCCGCCCCAGCGATACGGGACGCCGACGAGGCTCATCGCCTGGATCGAAATTTCTTCCTGGCCGACGCTGTGATCGACGAACTTCGGGAAATTGGCGGGAGCGGGGAATGCGCGCGGCGTCGTGATCCTCATGCCCGACGCGGGGCGCGATGCCGACTGCGGCGGCACGCTGGAGCAGGCCGCAAGCAGTGAAACGACAGCAACGGGAACCCAGATTCGAAGCATGGCAAGGCGGGCGAGCGCGGGACGCTCGCGAATCGTATGACAACAGACAGACCCGATGGTAGACGTTCCGGCGGGACTTAATCAACCGTTCCTGAGAATTTACTTGAAGTTTCGCGCGTAAGTGCGGCTGTTGCGTAACGATGCATGACCAACGTTTCAGACCCCAAAAATAAAAACGGCGCTCCGGAAACGGAGCGCCGCGATGCGTCGACGGCCGGCCGACGGGCCGGCCTGTCGCGTTACAGGATGTCCGACGCGTAGTCGGCGAGTCGCGAGCGTTCGCCGCGCGCGAGCGTCACGTGGCCGCTGTGGCCCCAGCCCTTGAAGCGGTCGACGACGTACGTGAGCCCCGAGCTGCCTTCGGTCAGGTAAGGCGTGTCGATCTGCGCGATGTTGCCGAGGCACACGATCTTCGTGCCCGGGCCCGCGCGCGTGACGAGCGTCTTCATCTGCTTCGGCGTCAGGTTCTGCGCCTCGTCGATGATCAGGTACTTGTCGACGAACGTGCGGCCGCGCATGAAGTTCATGCTCTTCACCTTCAGGCGCGAACGGATCAGTTCCTGCGTCGCGGCACGCCCCCATTCGCCGGCGGCGTCGTCGGTCTTCTGCAGCACTTCGAGGTTGTCGTCGAATGCACCCATCCACGGCTGCATCTTCTCTTCCTCGGTGCCGGGCAGGAAACCGATGTCCTCGCCGACGGGCACGGTCGCGCGCGTCACGATGATCTCGTTGTAGCGCTTGTCGTCGAGCACCTGCGCGAGGCCGGCCGCGAGCGCGACGAGCGTCTTGCCGGTACCGGCCTGGCCGAGCAGCGTGACGAAGTCGATCTCCGGGTTCATCAGCAGGTTCAGCGCGAAATTCTGCTCGCGATTGCGCGCGGTGATGCCCCACACGTTGTTCTTGTGGTGGCTGTAGTCGCGCAGCGTCTGCAGCAGCGCCGTCTTGCCGTTCAGTTCGCGGACGATCGCATGGAACGTCGGCTCGCCGTTCTGCGGCTCGAGATAGACGAACTCGTTGACGAGCATCGACGCGACGAGCGGGCCCGTCACGCGGTAGTACGTGGTGCCCGTCTTCGTGTCCTGCCAGCTCTCCATGCCCTTCGCATGCTTGGTCCAGAAATCCTGCGGCAGCTCACGCACGCCGTTGTACAGGAGATCCGAATCCTCGAGCACCTGGTCGTTGAAGTAGTCTTCAGCGGGCAGGCCGAGCGCATGCGCCTTGATCCGCATGTTGATGTCTTTCGACACCAGCACGACCTGGCGGTCCGGCCGGTCGCGCTGCAGCGCGCGCACGACGCCGAGGATCTGGTTGTCGGCCTTGCCTTCGGGCAGGCCTTCGACGGGCGCGATGTCGGTGAGCTTCGTCTGGAAGTACAGGCGGCCGACCGCCTCGCGGCTGCCGAGGCGCGACAGCGGAATGCCGGCCGTGATCGGGCCCGCATCGGCGACCAGCGCGTCGAGCGTGCGGCTGACCTGGCGTGCGTTGCGCGCGACTTCGGACATCCCCTTCTTGTGGTTGTCGAGTTCCTCGAGCGTCATCATCGGCAGATAGACGTCGTGTTCCTCGAAGCGGAAGAGGCTGCTCGGGTCGTGCATCAGCACGTTGGTGTCGAGCACGAACAGTTTCTGCTGTTCGGCTTCGGCGGCCTTGCGGCTGCGCGATTTCGTCGCGGCGCCCGTGTCGCGCGCGGGAGCCGCCGCCGGTTTGCCGGCGGCCGGCTTGTCGTTGCGCGCGACGACCGGCGCCGCGGGTTCGGCGGGTGCCGGCATCGGCTGCAACAGTGCGGCCGTCTGTCTGGTCTTGCGACCGCGTGCGGGTGCGCTCGCGGTTTCCTGCGCCGAAGACGCGACGGCGCGCAGCGGCGCGGCCGTGTTCGCGGCTTCGATCATCGGTTGGGCCACGCTCGCCGGACCGTAGTCACCGGCTGTGGATGCGTCCCCTTCGGCGGATTTCTTCGCGGCTTTCGCGGGCCGCGCTTTCGCCTTGTATTCGTCGGGCGGCAGCAGGCTGCCGAGCTTGCTGGGGGGGGTAGGCAAAGGCATGGTGTCCCTCGGGAGGAATCGTGTCGCATGGCGTGCGCCGCTGATCGCATCCTGCGTGACGTAGATGCATGCAGTTTGCGCGCGGTGGCGCACAGGAATTTCGTCTAGCCGGTTCGCCTAAGTGTCGATCAGCTCCTCGATGCGGTAAAGGCCGGACCGGGGAGGGCCGGCGCGCGTTCCATAAAAAAAGCCGCTGCCCCGTCGACAGGGACATGCGGCTCGGCTGATGCCGTCGTGATGCGCGTCAGGTGCCATGAAGCATTGCAACAGGCACCGGCGCAGCTACGAGAAATATGGGGCGAACTGGCATTCATTGCGGCCCAATATAACGCGCCTCAAAGCGCTTGTACAGCACTTAGCACGTCGTCCACATGACCCGGTACCTTGATGCCGCGCCATGCCTGGCGAAGCACGCCGTCGGCGTCGATCAGGAACGTCGAGCGCTCGATTCCGCGCACTTCCTTCCCATACATTTTCTTCATCTTGATGACATCGAACAGCGCGCACAGCGCTTCGTCGGCATCGGAAATCAGCGGGAACGGCAGTTCGAGCTTTGCCTTGAAATTGTCATGCGAGCGCAGGCTGTCGCGCGACACGCCGATGACTTCCGCACCGGCTTTCTTGAACTTCGGATAGAGATCGCGGAACTGCAGCCCTTCGGTCGTGCAGCCCGGCGTGTTGTCCTTCGGATAGAAGTACAGCACGAGTTTCTTGCCCTTCAGGCCGGACAGCGAAATGTCGCCGCCCGTGGCCGGTGCGGTGAAATCGGGAACTTGACGGTCAACTTCGACGGACACGTGTTTCTCCTGTTGTTATGGAAAGGCGCCGCTGCGGCGGCGCGGTTCGGCGGGGCGTCGCGGCAGCGCGCCGCATGGGCGGCGCGGGCGACGCCGGCGCGCGCGAACTCAGTCGGGCTGGACGATCAGTTCGCCGGAGCGGCCGGGAATTTCGCCCCACGTGACAGGGTACGATGGCAGCGAGTCGCGGTCCAGCGTCGCGTGGTAGTCGCCCATCGTCGCAAACGTGTGGCCTTGCGCGCGCCAGCCGGCGAGCAGTTGCTCGAACACGGGCGCGAGCTTCTGGCCTTCCAGTTCCGCATGCAGCGTGAACACCTGGTCGTGCGGATTGGTTTCGGTGAACTTGAGGATGTGCGCGGCGACGTTGTGCGTGTCGACGCCGTCGATGCCGAGCACTTCGTCGAGCGTCGGCAGCGTGGTCGGCATCTGCACGTGCGACAGCGTGCGGCCGTCGACGACGGGCAGGTACGGCGAATGGCCGCGGCCGTCGGATGCGTAGCGCATCCCCCATGCGTCGATCTGCTCGAACGCGGAATCGTTCATCTGCCAGCCGGCCGCGCCGTGCGTGACGGGCGGCGCGCCGAAGATCTCGATGAAGCGCGCGTGACTCTTCTGCATTTCACGCGCGGTCCAGTCGCGATCGCGCGCACGGACGTTGTCCTGCCAGTACACGTGATCCCACGTGTGGATCCCGCATTCGAAGCCGGCCTCGTGAATCGCGCGCATGTCGGCGATCGCGCGGCGGCCGATGTCGGGGCCCGGCAGCAGCACGCCGTACATCAGCTGCTTCACGCCGTAGTGTTCGACCACCGACGTGCGCGACACCTTCTTCAGGAAGCCGGGGCGGAACACGCGCCGCAGCGCCCAGCCCGTGTGATCGGGCCCGAGGCTGAAGAGGAAGGTCGCGCGCGCACTGAAGCGGTCGAAGATGCGCGCGAGGTTCGGCACGCCTTCGCGCGTGCCGCGCAGCGTGTCGACGTCGATCTTGAGGACGATGCGAGCCAAGCGAACGTCCCGCTCAGCCTTGCTGCTCGACGAGCGCGCGCGCGTCGGCGACGTGGCCGCGATACGCTTCGAAGATGTTGCGCAGCGCGTCGTCGAACGTCGCCTGCGGTGCCCAGCCGAGCTCCTGCATCGTGTTGTCGATCTTCGGCACGCGGTTCTGCACGTCCTGGTAGCCGTTGCCGTAGTACGCGCCGGACGTCGTCTCGACGAGCTTCACCTGCTTGGCCGAATCGGCGTATTCGGGGAATTCCGCCGCCAGCTCGAGCATCTTGTGCGCGAGTTCGCGAACCGAGAAGTTGTTCTTCGGATTCCCGATGTTGTAGATCTTGCCCGACGCGACGCCGTCCTTGTTCTCGATGATCTTCATCAGCGCGCTGATGCCGTCGCCGATGTCGGTGAATGCGCGCTTCTGCGAGCCGCCGTCGACGAGGCTGATGTTCTCGCCGCGCACGATGTGGCCGAGGAACTGCGTGACGACGCGGGAGCTGCCTTCCTTCGGCGTGTAGATCGAGTCGAGGCCCGGGCCGATCCAGTTGAACGGACGGAACAGCGTGAAGTTCAGGCCTTCCATCCCGTAGCCCCAGATCACGCGGTCCATCAGCTGCTTCGAGCACGCGTAGATCCAGCGCGGCTTGTTGATCGGGCCGTAGGTGAGGGCCGATGCATCCGGGTCGAACTGCTCGTCCGAGCACATGCCGTAGACCTCGGAGGTCGACGGGAACACGAGGTGCTTGCCGTACTTGACGGCCGAACGCACGATCGGCAGGTTCGCCTCGAAGTCGAGTTCGAACACGCGCAGCGGCTGCTGGACGTAGGTGGCGGGCGTCGCGATCGCGACGAGCGGCAGGATCACGTCGCACTTCTTCACGTGATACTCGACCCACTCCTTGTTGATCGTGATGTCGCCTTCGAAGAAATGCATCCGCTCGTGGTTGACGAGGTCGCCCAGCCGGTCGGTCTGCATGTCCATGCCGAACACTTCCCAATCGGTGGTTTCAAGAATGCGCTTCGACAGGTGATGGCCGATGAAGCCGTTCACACCCAGGATCAGGACTTTTTTTGCTTTCATGAATGACGGGAAGAATGAATGAACTGCGCGAATTCCGCGGGCGTCACGACGGTTTCGCTGCCGTCGCGCTGCTGCCACAGCTCGAGAATGGATAGGGCGCGGCTGTCGCCGCAGACGCCGAATAGCGCATTATCGCTTACGTGCAGGCCGGGCGGCAAATCTGCCGCGGCGGCAGCTGCCGCGCTGCCGGGCGCCGCGAGGCGCGCGCGCGCGATCACGAAACGCGTGCCGTCGACGTCCGTGAACGCGCCCGGATAAGGGGGCGCGACCGCACGCACCAGGTTGTAGACCTGCGCGGCCGGCTTCGACCAGTCGACGCGGCCGTCCTCGGGCTTGCGCCCGCCGTAGTAGCTGCCGGTCGCGAGGTCGTTCGGCAGGTGCGGCGCCTCGCCCGCGAGCAGCGCGGGCAGTACGCGCCAGAGCGTCTGCTCGGCGGCCACCGTGACCTTGTCGAACACCTGCGCGGCCGTGTCGTCCGGCAGGATCGGCACCGCGGTCTGGGCGATGATCGCGCCCGCGTCGGGCTTCGCGGCCATCTCGTGCAGCGTCGCGCCGGTTTCGGTCTCGCCGTTCAGTACGGCCCAGTTGGTCGGTACCCGACCCCGGTATTTCGGCAGCAGCGAACCGTGCATGTTGTACGCGCCGCGCGGCGCGATCGCGAGCAGGTCCACCGGCAGCATGTGCCGGTAGTAGAACGAGAAGATGAAATCGGGCTGCGCGTCGGACACCGCGCGGCGCAGCGCCGGATCGGCGGGATCGGCCGGCGTGACGACCGGGATCCCGTGCTCGGCGGCGACCGATGCGACGCTGCCGAACCAGATGTTCTCGTTCGGGTTGTCCTCGTGCGTGACGACGAGTGCGACGTCGACGCCGCGCGCGAGCAGCACCTGCAGGCAGCGCACGCCGACGTTGTGATACGCGAAGACGACTGCGCGCGGTTTCATTGCCCGGCTCCCGTGCGGTTCGTGCCGGCCGGCACCGGCGGCACGCCGTCGTGCTGCTCGAGCACGGCCTGGATCAGGTAGCGCGGCCGCGCGCGCACCTGCTGGTAGATGCGGCCGACGTACTCGCCGAGCAGGCCGAGCGCGAAGATGATCACGCCGAGCAGGAAGAACGTGATCGCGAACAGCGTGAACACGCCTTGCACTTCCGCGCCGACGATGAAGCGTCGCACGAGCAGCAGCACGAACAGCGCGGCGGAGCCGAGCGACAGGATCACGCCGATGAACGACAGCCACTGCAGCGGCACGACCGAGAAGCCCGTCACGAGGTCGAAGTTCAGCCGGATCAGGCTGTACAGCGAGTACTTCGATTCGCCGGCGAAGCGCTCCTCGTGCGCGACCTCGATCTCGGTCGGCCTCTGCGCGAACGTATAGGCGAGCGCGGGGATGAACGTGTTGACTTCGCCGCACACGTTGATCGTATCGATGATGCGGCGGCTGTACGCGCGCAGCATGCAGCCCTGGTCGGTCATCTTGATGCGCGTGATGCGCTCGCGCAGCCGGTTCATCATCTGCGACGCCTTGCGCCGCCACAGGCTGTCCTGGCGCTGCTTGCGGATCGAGCCGACGTAGTCGTAGCCCTCGCGCATCTTCGCGATCAGCTTGGCGATTTCCTCGGGCGGGTTCTGCAGGTCGGCGTCGAGCGTGATGACGATCTCGCCGCGCGATTGCGCGAAGCCGGCGAGGATCGCCATGTGCTGGCCGTAGTTGCCGTTGAGCAGCACGATGCGCGTCGTGTCGGGACGTACGTGGAACTGATCGGCGAGCATCGCGGCCGAGCGGTCGCGGCTGCCGTCGTTGATCAGGATCACTTCGTATGACGTGTCGAGTGCGTCGAGCGCCGGATACAGCCGCGCGAACAGCGCGGCGAGGCCGTCTTCCTCGTTGTACACGGGGATGATGACCGATACTTCGGGACGGCCTGCGTCCAGGTGCCCGGCGCCCGGATGCCCGGCGCGTGCTTCAAGGTGACTCATGTACGCTTAATTTCCGTATTGTTCGCAAATCTGGTTGATGGCGTCGACCACGCGACGCACGTCGCCTTCCGTCATCTGCGTGAAGAGCGGCAGCGTGACGGTCGACGCGCCGTACCGTTCGGCGTGGGGGAACATGCCCTCCTTGAAGCCGCGCGCACGGTACAGCGTGAAAAGATGGATCGCCGGGTAGTGGATGCCCGTGCCGATGCCGCGTTCCTTCATCTGCGCCATGAACTCGGCGCGGGTGATCGTCATCCGCTCGAGCGGCAGCGTGATCAGGAACATGTGCCAGTTGCCGTTCTCGAATTCGGCGACCGGCAGGCCGACGCCGAGCTTCACGGCCGCGCTGCCGTCGAATGCGTCGAAATACGCGCGTGCGAGCGCGCGGCGCTGCGCGGTGAAGCGTTCGATGTGCGGCAGCTGGCCGAGGCCGACACGCGCGGCGACGTCGGTCAGGTTGTACTTGCCGCCGAGCACGTCGCAGTCCATCCCGTCGAAGCCGGTGCGCGTGATGCCCTGCAGCCGGTACTTCTGCGCGAGCGTCGCTTCTTCCTCGTTGTTCAGCACGAGCGCGCCGCCTTCGATCGTCGTGAGGTTCTTGTTCGCGTGGAAGCTGAACGACACGATGTCGCCGATCGCGCCGATGCGCTTGCCTTTCCACGTCGAGCCGAACGCCTGCGCGGCGTCCTCGATCACGCGCAGCTTGTGCGCGCGCGCGATCGCGTACAGGCGGTCCATGTCGACCGGCAGGCCGGACAGGAACACGGGGATGATCGCCTTCGTGCGCGGCGTGATCGCCTGCTCGAGCTTGTCGAGGTCGATGTTGCGCGTGACGGGATCGATGTCGGCGAACACGGGCGTCGCGCCCGTCTCGAGGATCACGTTGCTGGTCGAGACCCACGACGCCGGCGTCGTGATCACCTCGTCGCCGGGGCCGACGCCCGCGATGCGCAGGCCGATCTCGAGCGTGCAGGTGCCCGAGTTGAACGCGCGGACCGGACGGCCGCCGCAGTATTCGGACAGCGCCGCTTCGAATTTCTGGCTTTGCGGGCCGGTGGTGATCCAGCCCGAACGCAGCACTTCGACGACGCCCTGGATGGTTTCCTCATCGATCTCGGGGCGGGTGAACGGCAGAAACGGAGCGGTAGTCTGGCTCATGTACGCTTTGGCCTGTAATGGCGTGTAATAAAAGGGTCGGGCGATCCCGGCCGAAACCGGCATTAAACACCGGTTGGCGGAAACGCACCGTGATTTTTTGTAGGCGGACGCTTAACGCGGCGGAGCGTGCTCAGCTTCGCGCGAGCACCAGCACGCCGATCAGGATGATGCCGATGCCGACGAGCCGCTGGATCGACAGCACCTCGCCGAACAGGTACCAGGCCGCGAACGCGTTGACGACGTAGCCGAGCGACAGCATCGGGTACGCGATCGACACGTCGACCCGCGACAGCCCGAGGATCCAGACCACGACGCTCAGCACGTAGCAGCCGAGGCCGCCGATGATCGGCAGCTGGGTGGCGATCTTCAGCCCGACCGGGATGATGTTCGCACGGCTGAACTCGAAGTGCCCGACGGCGTTGACGCCGGCCTTCAGCAGCAGTTGCGCAACGGCGTTGAGCATCACGCCGGTGACGATGCAGACGAGCGAAACGGGATTCATGCGATGGGCGTCCTTACGATTGCGGTTTCTCGACGATCACGCGACGGTTGTCGCGCGCGATCACGCGCATCGGCACGCCTTGCTTGACCAGGGCGTCGTACTGGCCGGGCGGCATGATCGCGAGCGCATGGGTTTCCTGCTTCCAGCGCGTGATCCATTCGTCGACGGTCGGAATCCACTTGTTGGGCTCCATCGAGATGCCGAACGCGAGCTCGTCCTGGCGCTGGACCATGATCGTCGTATGGCCCATGTAGAACGGGAACGTGTGATCGAGCATCTCGATCGAGTAGAACGGCGTGTCGGGCGGCAGTTTCGCCAGCTCGGCGCGCACCGTCGGCGCGAGCAGCGCGCCCGAGCTGTAGCGGCCGAACTCGTCGTGCCCGGTGCCGCCGATCGTGCCGAAGGCGAGCCACGCGGCGCCGAACGCGGCAAGCGCGGCGGCGACGCCCGTGCGGCGGTTCAGCCAGGCGGCCGCGAGCGTCAGCGCGGCGGCGACCGCGAGGCCAGCATACAGCCACATCTGGAACGCGCGGTACAGCGCGTTCGGCGTGCGGGCATCGCCCTGGTACGCGAGGAAGATGATCCCGAACGCCGCGGCGACGAAGAACACGAGGTAGCCGAGCAGGTGGCGGCGGAACCGGTCGGCGGTCATCAGCGGCAGGTACGCGCCGATGATCAGCGCGAGCGCAGGCGCGACCGGCAGCACGTACGAGATCAGCTTCGAATGCGACGCGCTGAAGAACAGGAAGATGAATGCGCTCCAGATCAGCAGCACGAGCATCGGCGAGAAGCCGTTCGGCTGGCGCGGCATCCGCAGCGCATGGCGGATGCTCTGCCACGCAACCGACAGCCACGGCAGGAAGCCGACCAGCAGCACGGGCACGAAGTAGTAGAGCGGGCCCGGACGGTTCTGTTCCGGGGTCAGGTACCGGCGGAACTGCTGGACGATGAAGAAGAAGTTGAAGAACTCGGGGTTGCGCTGCTGGACGAGCACGAACCACGGCGTGACGATCGCGAAGAAGATCACGAGGCCGCTCACCAGGTACAGGCGCTTCCAGAGTGCCCAGTCGCGCGCGATCAACGTATAGAGCACGAGCACGGCGCCGGGCAGGATCAGGCCGACGAGGCCCTTCGACAGCACCGCGAACGCCATCGCGGCCCAGCACGCCCACATCCAGCCGCGTGCCGCGGCCGGGCGCAGCCCGGGCCGTTGCGCGAGCAGCAGCGAGCACAGCGACAGCGCCATCCAGAACGCAAGGCCCATGTCGAGCGCGTTGAAGTGGCCCATCAGGTTCCAGTACGGCGACGCCGCGAGCACGACGGCGGCGAGGAAGCCCGACAGCGGGTTGAACAGGCGCGCGCCCGTGAAGCCGACCAGCAGCACGCCGGCGAAGCTCGCGACGGCCGTGTAGAGGCGCGCCTGCCATTCGCCGATGCCGAACCACGCGAACGTGAGCGCGTTCAGCCAGGTCTGCAGCGGCGGCTTCTCGAAGTACTTGTAGCCGTTGTAGCGCGGCGTGATCCAGTCGCCGGTGACGAACATCTCGCGCGCCATTTCCGCGTAGCGGCCTTCGTCGCTCGGGATCAGGTGGCGCAGCCCGAGCGGCGCGAACCAGACGATCGCGAGCGCGACGACGAGGAGGACGAGCGTGATGCGGTTGAGCGGTAGCCTCGACGGCGTATCGTTCATGGATTTTCAGCCTGTTGGTTGTTGTGACGGGCCGCCGGCGGGTTGCGCCGGGGGCGGGCGGCCTGGCCGGGCCGATCCGGGGGATCGACCCGCTGCGCCGGCCCGAGTTTTACCGCATCGCGGATTAACGTTCAATTAAGAGCGCGGCGGCGACTTTGCGGCCTTCGGCCATCAGGATGTTGTAGGTGCGGCAGGCCGCCTGGAAATCCATCGTCTCGACGCCGATCCGCTTGGCCGTGAGTGCCGCGACGAGCCGCGGGTGCGGGAAGCGCAGCCGTGCGCCGCTGCCGAAGATGACAAGTTCGGGCGTCGGCTCGAGCAGCATCGCGAAATGCTCGGGCGCGAGCGCGTCGAACGACGACACGGGCCACGTCTGGACCGGCGCGCCGGGCAGCACGATGACGCTCGTTTCATGGCGTTCGAGATTGACGTCGACATAATCGGGGCCGTAGCCGGTGACGGTGTTGAGCGCGCCGCTCGCGTCCTGGTGCAGTTTCAAGTCGGTATTCCGCGGTTCCGAAGGGGAATGTGTTGCAGGGCCACAGGGGGCCCGGAAGGCCGGTTTCGCTTGCCCGGGCACGCGGGACGCCTGACGGCGTGGGCCCGGCGCGGCTATGGTGCATTGCGAAAGTCGGCCAAAATCCGCTAAATTATAACTTTTTGGTCGCTCCCGGGCGCCACTTGCGTCGCGCGTCGCCACAAGCCGCGCCCGACCGCCCGCTTTTCCCCAGTCTAGACAGCGCGCACAGACCGGCCGCTTTCCAGTTTTGATCCCGTCCCCCCGGCCGCAAGGCCAACCCAGGAACCGTGTCGTCGTGAAACCGATTCAGAAGTCGAACAAGCTGCTCAACGTCTGCTACGACATCCGTGGCCCGGTGCTCGAGCACGCGAAGCGCCTCGAGGAAGAAGGCCACCGCATCATCAAGCTGAACATCGGCAACCTCGCGCCGTTCGGTTTCGATGCGCCGGACGAGATCATCCAGGACATGATCCGCAACCTGCCGACGTCGTCCGGCTATTCGGATTCGAAGGGCGTGTTCTCGGCGCGCAAGGCCGTGATGCACTACACGCAGGAAAAGGGCGTCGTGGGCGTCGGCCTCGACGACATCTACATCGGCAACGGCGCGTCCGAGCTGATCGTGATGGCGACCCAGGCGCTCCTGAACGACGGCGACGAAGTGCTGCTGCCCGCGCCCGACTACCCGCTGTGGACGGCGGCGGTCAGCCTGTCGGGCGGCACGCCGGTGCATTACATCTGCGACGAGCAGAACGCATGGATGCCCGATCTCGACGACATCCGCCGCAAGATCACGCCGAACACGAAGGCGATCGTCGTGATCAACCCGAACAACCCGACGGGCGCGCTTTATTCGGACGAATTGCTGCTCGAACTGCTCGAGATCGCGCGCCAGCACGGGCTGATCGTGTTCGCCGACGAGGTGTACGACAAGATCGTCTACGACGGCCTCGAGCACACGGCGCTGGGTTCGCTGTCGGAGGACGTGATCACCGTCACGTTCAACAGCCTGTCGAAGAGCTATCGCTCGTGCGGCTACCGCGCGGGCTGGATGGCCGTGTCGGGCCTCGGCGGCGACAACCGCCGGCGCGCGAAGGATTACCTCGAGGGGCTCGGCATCCTGTCGTCGATGCGCCTGTGCGCGAACGTGCCCGGGCAGTTCGCGATCCAGACGGCGCTCGGCGGCTACCAGAGCATCAACGAGCTGATCGTGCCGAGCGGGCGCCTGTACAAGCAGCGCGAACTCGCGTACGACATGCTCACGTCGATCCCGGGCGTGACCTGCGTGAAGCCGCAGGCCGCGCTGTACATGTTCCCGCGCCTCGACCCGAAGCTTTATCCGATCCAGAACGACCAGCAGTTCATTCTCGACCTGTTGCTCGAGGAGCGCGTACTGCTCGTGCAGGGCACGGGCTTCAACTGGACGACGCCGGACCACTTCCGCGTGGTCTTCCTGCCGAACCTCGACGACCTGACCGATTCGATCAACCGGATCGCACGCTTCCTCGACGGCTACCGCAAGCGCCATTCGGCCTGAGCGGCAGGGCCACACGGTACTCACTACTTCTTACTCATCGATCACACGCAGCATGGAACCGATCAAAGTTGGCCTGTTGGGCTTCGGCACGGTGGGCAGCGGCACCTTCACGGTGCTGGGCCGCAACCAGGAAGAAATCAAGCGACGCGCGGGGCGCGGTATCGAGGTGACGCGCATTGCGGTGCGCAACCCGGCCAAGGCGCTGGCTGCGCTCGGCGGCGATGCCGGCGCCGCGCAGATCACCGACGATTTCAACGCGGTCGTCGATGATCCGTCGATCGCGATCGTCGCCGAGATGATCGGCGGCACGGGCATCGCGCGCGACCTCGTGCTGCGCGCGATCGCGAACGGCAAGCATGTCGTGACGGCCAACAAGGCGCTGCTCGCGGTGCACGGCACCGAGATCTTCGAGGCCGCGCGCGCGAAGGGCGTGATGGTCGCGTTCGAAGCGGCCGTCGCCGGCGGCATCCCGATCATCAAGGCGCTGCGCGAAGGCCTGACCGCGAACCGCATCCAGTACATCGCGGGCATCATCAACGGCACGACCAACTACATCCTGTCGGAAATGCGCGATCGCGGGCTCGACTTCGCGACCGCGCTGAAGGCCGCGCAGGAGCTCGGCTACGCGGAAGCCGATCCGACCTTCGACATCGAAGGCGTCGACGCCGCGCACAAGGCGACGATCATGAGCGCGATCGCGTTCGGCGTGCCGGTGCAGTTCGACCGCGCATACGTCGAGGGCATCAGCAAGCTCGACGCGACCGACATCCGCTACGCGGAAGAGCTCGGCTACCGGATCAAGCTGCTCGGCATTGCGCGCCGCGCCGCAAACGGCATCGAGCTGCGCGTGCACCCGACGCTGATCCCGGAAAAGCGCCTGCTCGCGAACGTCGAGGGCGCGATGAACGCGGTCGTCGTGCACGGCGACGCGGTCGGCACGACGCTGTATTACGGCAAGGGCGCGGGCGCGGAGCCGACCGCGTCGGCCGTGGTCGCGGATCTCGTCGACGTCACGCGCCTGCACACGGCGGACCCGGAGCATCGCGTGCCGCATCTCGCGTTCCAGCCGGACAGCCTGTCGAACACGCCGATCCTGCCGATCGAGGAAGTGACGAGCGGCTACTACCTGCGCCTGCGCGTCGCCGACCAGACGGGCGTGCTGGCCGACATCACGCGCATCCTCGCCGCGTCGGGCATCTCGATCGACGCGCTGCTGCAGAAGGAATCCGAGCAGATCGACGGCGCGAACGGCGAGACCGACATCATCCTGATCACGCACGAGACGGTCGAGAAAAACGTCAACGCGGCGATCGCGCAGATCGAGAGCCTCTCGACGGTGGTCTCGAAGGTAACGAAGCTGCGCATGGAAGCGCTGAACTGAGGACGGAAGGCGACATGAACTACATCTCCACGCGCGGCGCCGGCATCGGCGAGCGCCACACGTTCTCCGACATCCTGCTCGGCGGCCTCGCGAAGGACGGCGGTCTGTACCTGCCGTCCGAATATCCGAAGGTGTCGGCCGACGAGCTCGCGCGCTGGCGCACGCTGCCGTATGCGGATCTCGCGTTCGAGATCCTGTCGAAGTTCTGCGACGACGTGCCGGCCGACGACCTGCGCGCGATCACGCGCCGCACGTACACGGCCGACGTGTACCGCAACACGCGCCATGGCGAGAACGCGTCCGACATCACGCCGCTGAAGACGCTCGGCACCGAGAACGGTGCGGCGCTGTCGCTGCTGGAACTGTCGAACGGCCCGACGCTCGCGTTCAAGGACATGGCGATGCAGCTGCTCGGCAGCCTGTTCGAGTACACGCTCGCGAAGCACGGGCAGACGCTGAACATTCTCGGCGCGACGTCCGGCGACACGGGCAGCGCGGCCGAATACGCGATGCGCGGCAAGGCCGGCGTGCGCGTGTTCATGCTGTCGCCGCACAAGAAGATGAGCGCGTTCCAGACGGCCCAGATGTTCAGCCTGCAGGATCCGAACATCTTCAACCTCGCGGTCGAGGGCGTGTTCGATGACTGCCAGGACATCGTGAAGGCGGTGTCGAACGATCACGCGTTCAAGGCGCAGCAGAAGATCGGCACGGTCAACTCGATCAACTGGGCGCGCGTCGTCGCGCAGGTCGTGTATTACTTCAAGGGCTACTTCGCGGCGACGCAGTCCAACGACGAGCGCGTGTCGTTTACGGTGCCGTCGGGCAACTTCGGCAACGTCTGCGCGGGCCACATCGCGCGGATGATGGGCCTGCCGATCGCGAAGCTCGTGGTCGCGACCAACGAGAACGACGTGCTCGACGAGTTCTTCCGCACGGGCGCGTATCGCGTGCGCAGCGCCGAGAACACCTATCACACGAGCAGCCCGAGCATGGACATCTCGAAGGCATCGAACTTCGAGCGCTTCGTGTTCGACCTGCTCGGCCGCGATCCGGCGCGCGTGATGCAGCTGTTCCGCGACGTCGAGGAGAAAGGCGGCTTCGATCTCGCGGCGAGCGGCGATTTCGCACGGGTCGCCGAGTTCGGTTTCGTGTCGGGCCGCAGCAGCCACACGGACCGCATCGCGACGATCCGCGACGTGTTCTCGCGTTACGACACGATGATCGATACGCACACGGCCGACGGCGTGAAGGTCGCGCGCGAGCATCTCGACGCGGGCGTGCCGATGGTCGTGCTCGAGACCGCACAGCCGATCAAGTTCGGCGAGACGATTCGCGAGGCGCTCGATCGCGAAGCCGAACGTCCGGCCGCATTCGACGGGCTCGAGGCGCTGCCGCAGCGTTTCGAGGTCGTGAAGGCCGACGCGCAGCAGGTGAAGGACTTCATCGCCGCCCATACGGGCGCATGACGCGTGGCCGGGCCGCGGGCCCGGCAGCGCAGGACGGCCGGAATGCCGATTCGTCGAACGGATCGGGGTTCCGGCCGTTTCGTTTGGCGGTGCCGCGCCGCGCGGCTGCGGTCAAACCGGCATCGCGCGTGAAACAAGTGCCAGACCCGCGCGTTCGCGCGAATCACAGTTTCCGCATGTCCGCCATATCGCGCGTCCGCGCGACGGCGTCGCTACAATGACGTATTGCATCCAACGATCCCCGATTCCATCGATGTCGAACCCGAATCCCGCGGCGCCGCGCGCGCCGATGCTGTCGACCGCCGAGGCGCTCGCCGCGCTGCTCGATGCCGCGAAGCCGTTGCCCGGCGTCGAAACCGTCGCCACGCTCGATGCGCTCGGCCGCGTGCTGGCGGCCGACGTGAGCTCGCCGCTCGACGTGCCGCCGATGCATACGAGCGCGATGGACGGCTATGCGGTGCGCGTCGCCGACCTGCTGCATGGCGAGCGGCGTTTGCCGGTGTCGCAGCGCATTCCGGCGGGCCATCCGGCCGCGCCGCTCGTTGCCGGCACGGCCGCGCGGATCTTCACCGGCGCGACGGTGCCGCCCGGCGCCGACGCTGTCGTGATGCAGGAGCAGGCGTCGGCCGACGGCGATGCGGTCGAGATCCTGCACACGCCGAAGGCCGGTGAATGGATCACCGCGCAGGGCGCGGATATCCGGCAGGGCTCGGTGATCCTGCCGGCCGGCACGCGGCTCACGCCGCAGGCGCTCGGTCTTGCCGCATCGGTCGGCTGCGCGCAGTTGCTGGTCGCGCGGCGGATTCGCGTCGCGGTGTTCTTCACCGGCGACGAACTGACGATGCCGGGCGAGCCGCTGAAGCCTGGCGCGATCTACAACTCGAACCGCTTCACGCTGCGCGGGCTGCTGGAGCGGCTCGGCTGCCACGTGACCGACTACGGGATCGTGCCCGATTCGCTCGCCGCGACGCGCGACACGCTGCGCGCGGCCGCGCGCGATCACGACGTGATCCTGACGAGCGGCGGCGTGTCGGTCGGCGACGAGGATCACGTGAAGCCGGCCGTCGAGGCCGAAGGGCGGCTCGCGCTGTGGCAGATCGCGATGAAGCCCGGCAAGCCGCTTGCCTACGGCGCGGTGCGCCGCGGCGACGATCGCCCCGACGCGCACTTCATCGGGCTGCCCGGTAACCCGGTGTCGAGTTTCGTCACGTTCCTGCTGTTCGTGCGGCCGTTCCTGCTGCGCCTGTCCGGCGTGCGCGACGTCGCGCCGCGCGCGCTGTCGCTGCGCGCCGACTTCTCGCAACGCAAGGGCGACCGCCGCAACGAATTCCTGCGTGCCCGCGTGAACGCGGCCGGCGGCCTCGACCTGTTCCCGAACCAGAGTTCGGCGGTGCTGACGTCGACGGTGTGGGGCGACGGCCTGATCGACAATCCGCCGCAGCACGCGATCAGCGCCGGCGAGACCGTGCGTTTCATTCCGTTTTCCGAACTGCTGTCGTAACGCGACGGCTTCCCGAACCATGAAGATTCAGCTGAAATTTTTTGCAAGCGTACGCGAGGCACTCGGTGTGGCCGACGAGCAGGCCGATGTGCCGGACAGCGTCACGACCGTGGGCGACGTGCGCGCATGGCTGCGCGTGCGCGGCGGGGCATGGGCCGAGACGCTCGCGGAAGGGCGCGCGCTGCGCATGGCGTGCAATCACGAGATGACCGATCCCGATACGCGGCTCACCGAAGGCTGCGAAGTGGCGTTCTTTCCGCCGGTGACGGGCGGTTGAGGCACCGGCAATGGCAACGGTACGAATCCAGACCGACGACTTCGACCTGAACGCCGAGGTCGCGGCATTGCGTGCGCGCAACCCGAAGATCGGCGCGGTCGCGTGCTTCGTCGGCACGGTGCGCGATCTGAACGAAGGTGATGCGGTTGCCGCGATGGAACTCGAGCACTATCCGGGGATGACCGAGAAGGCGCTCGAGAAGATTGCCGCCGAGGCCGGCCGGCGCTGGCCGGGCATCGACGTCGCGATCGTGCATCGCGTCGGCAGGCTCCTGCCGCTCGACCAGATCGTGATGGTCGCCACGGTTGCGTCGCACCGCGGCGACGCGTTCGCGTCGTGCGAGTTCGTGATGGACTACCTGAAGACCGAAGCGCCGTTCTGGAAGAAGGAAACCACGCCGGACGGCGAGCGCTGGGTCGACGCGCGCAGTACCGACGATGCCGCGCTCGCGCGCTGGGGGATCGAATCGGGCAATACACGACGCTGAGCGCGGCGTCGGCATCGTGCGGCAAGGTGCCGCATGCATGCAAGCGCCGCGCGCGACGGCAACCCGTGACGGCAACCCGTTATGCGTCCGGATCGGTGCTGCGCCCGATGATCTTCGTCGGAAACGGCTCGCCGCGGGCACGCGACGGCAACGCGTGCGGATCGTCGCCCCCGTCGTCCCCGCCGCGGCGGCGCGGTGCGATCGCGTCGAGCAGCGCCTGCTGCTCGGGCGGAATCCGGTAATCCCAGCCGAAGCGGCTCAACTGCAGGCTCTGTGCGATCCGCAGCGCCGGCTCCATGAAGCGGATCGCCGCGGGCGGTGCGTAGCGCGCCTCGACGGTCTTCAGGAACAGCGACAGCCAGCGGCTGAAATGGGCCGGCTCGATCCCGCCGAGCGGCTGGTGCGCCTGCTGCACGTTGCCGCGATAGCCCTTGGTGCCGAGCACGAGGCTCGACCAGAACGTGACCATCTTCGGCAGGTGGTCGTCCCAGCGGCCGGCCAGCCTTGCGTCGAACACGGGCCCGAGCAGCGGATCGGTGCGCACGCGGTCGTAGAACGCGTAGACGAGATCGCGGATGTTTTCTTCGGTCGGCTCGGCGTCGCGAGGGCGGGCCGGTGCGGGTTCGGGCGAGGCAGGCAGGACGGTCATGGCAAAAAAGGGCCGGGAGAGACAGACAACGACGGGGCGGCGGCGGCGGCATCGGGCAGGACGCCGGCCGGATTTTGACGCAAAATAGCGACCAACGACCCCTGAAAAACGTGTAGATGTCACGCATCTTATTGCGCGCGCGCCATCCCGGCAACCCGGGGCCGCGGAACAGGGCTGTCGACCGGCCCCGTGCGCATCCCGATCGGCCCGGCTCACGTAAATGGGACACGATCGATCTCTTCCGTATTCACCCATGAGACTCACCGACTACACCGACTATTCGCTGCGCGTGATGCTTTACCTTGCCGTGCGCGGCGAGGGACTCGCGACGATCCAGGAGATCTCGGACGCCTACGGCATCTCGAAGAACCATCTGATGAAAGTCGTGCAGCAGCTCGGCGAGCTGGGATGGGTCGACACCGTTCGCGGCCGCAATGGCGGGCTGAGGCTGTTCCCCGAATCGCTGCAACTGACCGTCGGTCAGGTCGTGCGCGCAACCGAGAGCGATTTCGCGCTGGTCGGCTGCTTTTCGGCCGAAGGTGAGTCGCGCGGCTGCGTGATCGAGCCGCAGTGTCGCCTGAAGGGCGTACTGGCGGCCGCGCGCGATGCGTTCTTCGCCGAACTCGACCGTCACACGCTCGGTGAACTGGTCGAACCCGCTGCGCCGCTCATGGCGCTGCTCGGCATTCGCCCGGCCGTGCGCGTGCATCCCGCCGCGCCGTTGCCGGAAGACGCGCCCGTGTCCGTCGAGCCGCCGTCGACGGGCGGCTGATACGCGAGCGCCGTGCCCTGCGACCCGGCAGCGGCCCGTCCCGGGACCGCTTCGAGGATATCCATCGATTTTTGCGCTGAATCAACCCGAATTACGCTTGAAAGCCGCATAACCATCCTCACCTTGGTGTTAATCGAAAATTGGAGGTCTCGACAAAATGAGAATCGACAAGCTCACCACCAAGTTCCAGGAAGCACTCGCTGACGCGCAAAGCCTTGCGGCCGGCCGCGACAATCAATACATCGAACCCGTTCACGTGCTGGCCGCGCTGGTTGCGCAGCAGGACGGTTCCGCCCGCTCGCTGATGTCGCGCGCGGGTGTTCACATCCAGGCGCTGCAAGGCGCGCTGAACGAAGCGATCTCGCGCCTGCCGCAAGTGACGGGCACGGGCGGCGACATCCAGATCGGCCGCGAACTGGCCGGGCTGCTGAACCAGGCCGACAAGGAAGCGCAGAAGCTCAACGACACGTTCATCGCGAGCGAAATGTTCCTGCTCGCCGTGTCCGACGACAAGGGCGAAGCCGGCAAGCTCGCGCGCCAGCACGGCCTCACGCGCAAGTCGCTCGAAGCCGCGATCGCCGCGGTGCGCGGCGGCTCGCAGGTGCACAGCCAGGATGCGGAAAGCCAGCGCGAGGCGCTGAAGAAGTACACGGTCGACCTGACCGAGCGCGCCCGTGCGGGCAAGCTCGATCCGGTGATCGGCCGCGACGACGAAATCCGCCGTTCGATCCAGATCCTGCAGCGCCGCACCAAGAACAACCCGGTGCTGATCGGCGAGCCGGGCGTCGGCAAGACCGCGATCGTCGAAGGGCTCGCGCAGCGGATCGTCAACGGCGAGGTGCCGGAGACGCTGAAGGGCAAGCGCGTGCTGTCGCTCGACATGGCCGCGCTGCTCGCCGGCGCGAAGTATCGCGGTGAATTCGAGGAGCGCCTGAAGGCGGTGCTCAACGACATCGCGAAGGACGAAGGCCAGACGATCGTCTTCATCGACGAAATCCACACGATGGTCGGCGCGGGCAAGGCCGAAGGCGCGATGGATGCGGGCAACATGCTGAAGCCGGCGCTGTCGCGCGGCGAGCTGCACTGCATCGGCGCGACCACGCTCGACGAATACCGCAAGTACATCGAGAAGGATGCCGCGCTCGAGCGCCGCTTCCAGAAGGTGCTCGTCGACGAGCCGAGCGTCGAGGCGACGATCGCGATCCTGCGCGGGCTGCAGGAGAAGTACGAACTGCACCACGGCGTCGACATCACCGATCCGGCGATCGTCGCCGCGGCCGAACTGTCGCACCGCTACATCACCGATCGTTTCCTGCCCGACAAGGCCATCGACCTGATCGACGAAGCCGCTTCGAAGATCAAGATGGAAATCGATTCGAAGCCCGAAGAGATGGACAAGCTCGACCGCCGGCTGATCCAGCTGAAGATCGAGCGCGAAGCCGTGAAGAAGGAGCAGGACGAAGCATCGCAGAAGCGCCTGCAGCTGATCGAGGAAGAGATCGAGCGCCTCGGCCGCGAATATGCGGACCTCGAGGAGATCTGGACCGCCGAGAAGGCCGCGGTGCAGGGCAGCGCGCAGTTGAAGGAAGAGATCGAGAAGGTGCGTGCGGACATCGCGCGTCTGCAGCGCGACGGCAAGCTGGAGAAGGTCGCCGAGCTGCAGTACGGCAAGCTGCCGCAGCTCGAGGCACAGCTGAAGCAGGTCACGCAGGCCGAAGAGCAGGAGCAGCACAACCCGACGCGGCCGCGCCTGCTGCGCACGCAGGTCGGTGCCGAGGAAATCGCGGAAGTCGTGTCGCGTTCGACCGGGATTCCGGTGTCGCGGATGATGCAGGGCGAACGCGAGAAGCTGCTGCACATCGAGGAAAAGCTGCACGAGCGCGTGGTCGGCCAGGATGAGGCGATCAGCGCGGTGGCCGACGCGATCCGCCGTTCGCGCGCGGGTCTCGCCGATCCGAACCGTCCGTACGGCTCGTTCCTGTTCCTCGGTCCGACGGGTGTCGGCAAGACCGAGCTGTGCAAGGCGCTGGCGACGTTCCTGTTCGATTCGGAAGAGCATCTGATCCGCATCGACATGAGCGAGTTCATGGAGAAGCACAGCGTCGCGCGGCTGATCGGCGCGCCGCCGGGTTATGTCGGTTACGAGGAAGGCGGTTACCTGACGGAAGCCGTGCGCCGCAAGCCGTACAGCGTGATCCTGCTCGACGAGATCGAGAAGGCGCATCCGGACGTGTTCAACGTGCTGCTGCAGGTGCTCGACGACGGCCGCATGACCGACGGGCAGGGGCGCACGGTCGACTTCAAGAACACGGTGATCGTGATGACGTCGAACCTCGGCTCGCAGGTGATCCAGGCGATGACGGGCGCGCCGCAGGAAGAGATCAAGGACGCGGTGTGGCTCGAGGTGAAGCAGCATTTCCGCCCCGAGTTCCTGAACCGGATCGACGACGTCGTCGTGTTCCATGCGCTCGACCGCAGCAACATCGAGTCGATCGCGAAGATCCAGCTCGCCCGCCTGCACGACCGGCTCGCGAAGCTCGACATGGCGCTCGACGTGTCGCCGGCGGCGCTCGAACAGATCGGCAAGGTCGGCTACGATCCGCTGTTCGGTGCGCGGCCGCTGAAGCGCGCGATCCAGCAGGAGATCGAGAACCCGGTCGCGAAGCTCATCCTCGCGGGCCGTTTCGGTCCGAAGGACGTGATTCCGGTCGACGTCAACGACGGCAAGTTTGTGTTCGACCGCGTCGTTCACTGATCGCCTGCCATCGGCTGCCCGCCCGGTTCGCGCCGGGCGCGCAAAAACAAACACCCCGCCTCGGCGGGGTGTTTGCTTATGGGGCGGCCGAAACCGCCGCCGGGGCCGTCAGCCGGCGTGGTGCGGGCTCAGCCCTGCTTGTTGCCGCCGAACATGCCGGCGAGTTGCGTGAGCGTGCCGAGCACGTTCGACGTATCGACCTGGCCGCCTGCCGGCACTTCGCCGTTCGGCGTCGCGCCGTTGACGACGTGCGGCAGCACCTGCGCGAGGATCGACGAAGCCTGCGACGGATCGATGCCGACCTTGCTCGCGAGCGAGCCGACGACGTCGGAGCCGAGCACGTTCTGCAGCGTGTCTGCCGAGATCGGCTGGTTTTCGCCGTTGCCGACCCACGAGCCGATGATGTCGCCGGCGCCGCCTGCCTTGAATTTCTCGATCAGGCCGTTCAGGCCGCCCGGCTGGTTGTTGATGAATTCGAGCGCGGTCGTGATCAGCGCGCTTTGCGAGTTGCCGCC
The DNA here is from genome assembly GCF_001043615.1 of Burkholderia sp. LK4. Taxonomy (NCBI): domain Bacteria; kingdom Pseudomonadati; phylum Pseudomonadota; class Betaproteobacteria; order Burkholderiales; family Burkholderiaceae; genus Burkholderia; species Burkholderia sp. LK4. The sequence continues at coordinate 64,322 of NZ_LDUL01000010.1, read as the reverse complement.
GGCCTGGCCGCCGAGCAGACCGCCAACGATGTCGAGGAGACCCATGGTGCTTCACCTTTACTGAAAAGGGCGTCGTGACGACGACGCCCGTTGAACGAATGCCGCGCGCACGCCGTCGCGCGCGCGGCGCACATCAGGCGCCCGACGCCGCGGCGGCGGAGGCTGCCTTGTCCTTCTTGTTTTTCTTCTTCGAACCCTTCGTCGCCTTGGTCGACGACGCCGCGGCCGGTGCGCTCGCACCCGCGTCGGCGGATGCCGCTGCGGCCGCGGCGGCCTTTTCCTTCTTCGACGCGCGCTTGGTCTTGGCCGGTTTCGCCGCCGTGTCCGGCGCGCTTGCCGCCGGTGCCGGCGCAGTGGCCGTCGTACCGGCCGTTGCGGTCGTGGACGTCGACGCGGTGCCTGCCGACGTCGTTGCCGACGGGGTCGCCGGTGTCGTCGCGGCCGGCTTCGACAGCTTCACGCCCTTCGGCGGCGTCGACGAGCCGCCGATCGTCAGGCCGTTTTCCTCGAGATGGCCGACCGACTTCGTGCCGAGGCCCTTTACGCGGTTCGCGAGATCGTCCGCGTCCTTGAACGGGCCGTTCTTGGTGCGTTCGTCGATGATCGCCTTCGACTTCACCGGCCCGAGACCCTTCACGGATTCGAGCGCGGCCTGGTCGGCCGTGTTGACTTCGACGGCCGCGGCAAGGCCTGCGGCGAGTGACAGCGACAGCGCGACGAACAGCATCAGCAGCTTTTTCAGCATGGCAAAGGCTCCCTGGTTCTGATTCTGACGGATGAATGGCTGTTGCAACGGACGGCGGGCGAGACTTGGCCGGGCGTCGCCGTTAAGCATAGGACAAATGCGTGCCCTTTTTAAGACAGGCTGACCGAATCTTGCTGAAGGCTTGCGGCGCTGTAAAGACCGAAACCCGTGCCGGGCGGCGGTTTTGACCATTCTTTACGGTGTCGCGGGGTGTCGTGGGTCGTCGTCGCGCTGGCCGTTCAAAAGCGCTTGACTTAGAGTTGACTCTAACTCCTAACCTTGTTCCTGCCATGTCGAAAACCGTATCCAAACCTTCCGCCACCGGCCCGCTGACGATCGGGCAAGTCGCCGAGCTGACCGGCTTGTCCACGCATACGCTGCGCTACTACGAGCAGGCCGGCCTGCTGCGTGCGATTTCGCGCACGGCGGCCGGGCACCGGCTCTATGCGCCGGCCGACCTTGACTGGCTGGCCTTCGTGATGCGCCTGAAGGCGACCGGCATGCCGATCGCGCAGATGCAGGAATTCGCGGCGCTGCGCGCGCAGGGCGAGCCGACCTTCGGTGCGCGGCGCAACCTGCTGGTCACGCATCGCGACGCGGTGCGCGCGCATCTCGCGGAGTTGCAGGCGAGCCTCGACGTGATCAGCGACAAGATCGCGTACTACGAGGCACAGGAGCGTGATGCGGCACGACGGGCAAAACCCTCTCACTCCCCATCGGAACAGGACGAACACCATGGAACGACTCGTTGAGGACCGCTACACGCGCGGCTGGAACAAACTGAAGGAAATCGACGGGGAGGTGGGCGAACGCGTGATCGCGGCGCTTGCGCCGATCGCCCCGGACTTCGCACGGCTGCTGGTCGAGTTCGGCTTCGGCGACATCTACAGCCGGCCGCAACTCGACCTGAAGGCGCGCGAGATCGCGACGATCTCGGCACTGGCCGCGCTCGGCAATGCGCAGCCGCAGTTGAAGGTGCATATCGAGGCCGCGCTGAACGTGGGCTGCACGCGCGACGAGATCGTCGAGGTGTTCATGCAGATGTCCGTGTACGCGGGTTTCCCGGCCGCGCTCAACGCGCTGTTCGCGGCGCGCGAGGTGTTCGCGCGGCTCGACGAAGCGGCCGCAGAGGAAAACGACGCGAACGACGCGCACGACGCGGTCGGGCAGCTCGCGTGACGGGGCACGCGTCGGCACCCGCGCGTCACGCGCGGTGCGGCGCGATGATCCGGTGCTTCGCGATGCGCCGGTACAACGTCGCGCGCGAGATGCCGAGCGCCTGCGCGGCGGCGTCGGGCCGCCAGCGGTGCGCGGTGAGCGCGGCGACGATGCGGCCGCGCTCGTCGTCAGGCAGGGTGCCGATCGACGCGCCGCCGAGCTGCGCGGCGATATCGGCCGGCAGATCCTGTCGCGTCACGCGCGCGGCGTCGCACACCGCGCACGCATAGCGCAGCACGTTGCGCAACTGCCGGACGTTGCCGGGCCACGGATACGCGGCGAGCTGTTCCGCGAGCGTTGCATCGAGTGTCAGCACGTGGCCGGTTGCCTGCGCCTCCTCGGCGAACACGGTGGCGATCACGTCGCGCACGTCCGCGCGCGCGCGCAGCGGCGGCAGTTCGAACGTCGCGCCGCTCAGCCGGTAGTACAGATCCTCGCGGAACGTGCCGTCGGCCACCATGCGCGCGAGATCGCGGTGCGTCGCGCAGATTACGTCGAGATCGACGCGCACGGGCGTATCGCTGCCGAGCGGCACGACCTCGCCATCGGCGAGCACGCGCAACAGGCGTGTCTGCAGCGCGAGCGGCATGTCGCCGATTTCGTCGAGGAACAGCGTGCCGCCGTCGGCGAGCGCGATCTTGCCACGTGCGCCGTGCTTGCGTGCGCCGGTAAACGCACCGGCCGCATAACCGAACAATTCACTCTCGATCAGTGCTTCCGGCAGTGCGCCGCAGTTGACGGCGACGAACGGCCGCGCGCGCCGCGCGCCGGCGTCGTGGATCGCGCGCGCGAACACTTCCTTGCCCGCACCGGTCTCGCCGAGCACGAGAATCGGCAACCGCTTGCTCGCGACACGCAACGCGAGTTCGGCCTGTTGCGCGATATGCGCATCACTGCTGTGCAGGAACGGCGTCAGCGCGCCGACGTGGCGTTGCGTGGTGCCCGGGCGGCGCGAGGCCGTGCCGGGCTCGCGGCCGGTGCGCCGTAGCGGCGCGCGCAGCCGCGCATAGAGCGGCGCGCCGGTCGCGCGCAGCCGCAGCGCGACGATCGCATCGAGCCGCGCGGCATCGCGCAGCGGCATCTCGGTCGCATCGAAGATCTCGTCGATATGGCGCGGTTCGCGCAGTGCCGGCAGCGCGTCGCGCGCCTGCCGGTTCGCGGCGACGATATTGCCGCATTCGTCGAACGCGATCAGCCACTCGGGTTGCGCTTCGACGTAGTGACGATTCGGATGCCCGAACAGGATCCAGTGCTGCGCGGTGCTGTGCACGAAGTAGCCGTCCTCGATCAGTGCCGCGCTCTGCCGCACGAGCTGATAGACGAGACGCTGGCTGTCGCGACCGTCGGGCGATTGAACGGCCGACGCGTCGAGCACGCCGATCAGCTCGCCGCCCGGCGAGAAGATCGGCGCCGCGCTGCAGGTGAGCGTCGTGAAGGCCGCGCGAAAGTGATCGGTCTTGTGCACGGTGATCGGCGCGAGATCGGTCAGCACGTTCGCGACACCGCAGGTGCCTTCTTCGCTTTCCGACCAGCACGAGCCGATGTGCAGCCCCGCGTGGCGGAAGTCGTTGCGGCGCTCGCGGTCGATCCGGTAGTCGATCGTCACGCCGTGCGCGTCGGTCAGCATCACGCAGTAGTCGGCGACGCGGATCATGTCGTGCAGCCGCGTCAGGCACTGGCCCGACGCGCGCAGGAAGGCCTCTTCCTTGTCGCGCACTTCGCGCAGCTCCGCCGCGGTCAGCACGCGCGGGCCGATCGACGAAGCGGGGTCGAGACGGTAGCGCTCGAGCGACCGTTGCCACGATGACACGAGGCGCGTGGATTCGGCCGGCGCGGGCAGGCGTCCGGCGAGCGCGCCGAGCACACGGTCGGCGTGCTGGGCCTGGGGGACGGCGTAAGGCATGGTCGGCTCCGGTTCCGTACGGCGGGGAATGCGATGTTCTTGTAGCACATCCCGTTCGACGGATCACATTGCATCGCAGCACGCGGCGGGCGTGAGACGTTCGTCTCACCGGTATCGCGCGCTGTCTCGTGTCGCTGAGACGCGCGCATGTGCGGCATGCGCGGATCGTCCGGCATGACGCGGCCCGCGCGGCGCCGCGACAGCGCGGGGTTTGCGGGCGCAACGGCGCGCTTGCACCGGCGTCGCGGCGGCCGTTTCGTCGCATCGACGGGGTGAGACGAACGGGCGGAATTGCCGCGCACGCCGTGGCTCCGGCAGCGAACCGGCGGCGTCGACATTCCCGCCGCGCCAGCGTGCACACGGGTTTCACGGTCATCGCACGCACGATGGCACGCCGCTTGCAGAGATCTCGGGCAGGTCGGCGCGGTCGCGTCGACGATGAAGATCCGCCGCCCGGCGATGGCAGCGGACGAGACAGGCAGGGCCGCGGCGTACACCCATGCGCCGGGGCCGGCCAACTGGATGGAGACAAACCCGTGACGACGCCCGTTACCGTCGGTGTGATCGCGAACCCCGCATCGGGGCGCGACATCCGCCGCCTCACGACGCATGCCTCCGTGTTTCCGACGGCGGAGAAGGCGAACATGATCGTGCGCCTGCTGGCCGGCCTCGGCGCGATGGGCGTCGAGCGCGTGCTGACGCTGCGCGACCGCACGGGCATCGCGACGCTGCTGCTGCGCGCGATCGACACGCATCGCGCGGTCGCGCCGCACGAGCGCTGGCCCGAGGTCGAATTCGTCGACCTGCCGATCACCGATACCGTCGCCGACACACAGGCCGGTGCCGCGTACCTGCACCGGATGGAAGTCGCGCTGATCGTCGTGCTCGGCGGCGACGGCACGCATCGCGCCGTGGCTGCGCACTGTGGCGCGACACCGCTCGTCGCGCTGTCCACCGGCACCAACAACGCGTTTCCCGAACATCGCGAGGCAACCGTCGCGGGCGTCGCGGCAGGACTCGCCGCGACCGGCGCGGTGCCGGCCGAAGTCGCGTTCACGCGCAACAAGCGGCTCGTCGTGCGCTGCGTGGCGGGTGCGCAGCCGGGGCGCGAGGAGATCGCGCTCGTCGACGTGTGCGCCGCACGCCAGCGCTTCATCGGCGCCCGCGCGATCTCGGGGTCCGACGACATCGATTCGCTCTACCTGACGTTCGCGGAACCGGACGGGATCGGCCTGTCCGCGCTCGGCGGCGCGTGGGCGCCGCTCGAACGCAGCGCGCCGCACGGGCTCGCGATGCGTTTCGCGGCCGAAGGCAAGGCGGCCGGCACGCCGCTCGTCGCGCCGATTGCGCCGGGCCGCGTCGATCGCGTCGTGATGCGCAGTTGCGAACGGCTCGAGCCGGGCGCGTGGCAGACGATCCCGTTCGAGCGCGGCACGCTGGCGTTCGACGGTGAACGCGAGATCGAGGTCGCGCGCGGCGATCGCTACGAGATCTCGCTCGACTGGCGCGGGCCGCTGACGGTCGATGTCGGCCGCACGCTGCGTTACGCGTCGTCGCGGCAACTGCTGCGCGATGCCGGTGCGTGGCACGACTGAGCCGCCGCTTTTTCGCATGACATTTCGACATCCATAACGATCCTCAAGGAGACATTGCCATGACGGCTTCACTCGAAGGACAGGTCGCCATCGTCACGGGCGGCGCGCGCGGCATCGGCCGCGGCATTGCGCTGACGCTTGCCGGCGCGGGCGCCGACATCCTGCTGGCCGACCTGCTCGACGACGCGCTCGACGCCACCGCGCGCGAGGTACGCGCGCTCGGCCGGCGGGCGGCGGTCGCGAAGGTCGACGTCACGCAGGCCGAGCAGGTCGACGCGATGGTCGCGCAGGCGCTCGCCGAGCTCGGCCGGCTCGACATCCTCGTGAATTGCGCGGGCGTGATCAGCATTCATCCGGTCGCCGAACTGACCGAGCGCGACTGGGATGTCGTGATGGACGTGAACGCGAAGGGCACCTTCCTCGGCTGCCGCGCGGCGCTCGCGCACCTGAAGGCGCAGGGCCGCGGCCGGATCATCAACGTCGCGTCGATCGCCGGCAAGGAAGGCTTTCCGAATCTCGCGCACTACAGCGCATCGAAATTCGCGGTCGTCGGCTTCACGAACGCGCTCGCGAAGGAGCTTGCGCGCGACGGCGTGACCGTCAACGCGATCTGCCCCGGCATCGTCCGTACCTATATGTGGGACCGGCTGTCCGACGAATGGAAGGCCGACGGCGAAACGGTCGAGGAATCGTGGCAGCGGCACCAGTTGACGCTGATTCCGCAGGGCCGCGCGCAGACACCGGAAGACATGGGCCGGCTCGCGCTGTTCTTCGCGACGATGGACAACGTGACGGGCCAGGCCGTGAACGTCGACGGCGGCTTCACGTTCCACTGACGGCCGCAGGCCGTGCAATCCGTCGCCACGGCGTCGCCGCGGCGGCATTCGCAGTCAGACCTACCCAGGAGACACACATGACCGTTTCGACACAGCTCAGCAGGGACAAGCTGCTGGACGCCTACCGGCTGATGCGCACGATCCGCGAATTCGAGGAACGCCTGCACGTCGAATTCGCGACCGGCGAGATCCCCGGCTTCGTTCACCTGTACGCGGGCGAGGAGGCGTCCGCGGTCGGCACGATACTGCACCTCGGCCTCGACGACTATGTCGCGACCACGCACCGTGGCCACGGCCATTGCATCGCGAAAGGCGTCGACGTGCACGGGATGATGGCCGAGATCTACGGCAAGAAAACCGGCGTCTGCCACGGCAAGGGCGGCTCGATGCACATCGCCGACCTGTCGATGGGGATGCTCGGCGCCAACGGGATCGTCGGCGCGGGCGGCCCGCTCGTGTGCGGCGCCGCGCTCGCGGCGAAGCACAAGAAGACGGGCGGCGTCGGCGTGTGCTTCTTCGGCGACGGCGCGTCGAACCAGGGCGTGATCTTCGAATCGATGAACCTCGCGTCGGTGTGGCGGCTGCCCGCGATCTTCGTCGCCGAAAACAACGGCTACGCGGAAGCGACGTCGTCGAGCTGGTCGGTCGCGACCGACAACATCGCCGATCGTGCGAACGGGTTCGGGATGCCGGGCGTGATCGTCGACGGATTCGACTTCTTCGCGGTGCACGAAGCGCTCGGCGAAGCGGTCGAGCGCGCGCGCAACGGCGGCGGCCCGACGCTCGTCGAGGTGAAGTTCACGCGCTATTTCGGCCACTTCGAAGGCGACGCGCAGACCTATCGCGCACCCGGCGAGGTGCAGAAGCTGCGCGACGAGAAGGACTGCCTGAAGCATTTCGAGACGCGCGTCGTGCGGGCCGAAGCGTTGACGACCGCCGATCTGCGCGCGGTCGATGCCCAGGTGAAGGCGCTGATCGACGACGCGGTCGCGCAGGCCAAGGCCGCGCCGCTGCCCGACGCAGCCGACCTGCTGACCGACGTCTACGTGTCGTACCCGTGAGCGCGGCCTGACACCGCGGCCGACACGGCGAACCGAACATTCCAGGAGACAGACATGGCAAGGAAGATTACTTATTCGCAGGCGATCAACGAGGCGCTCGCGCAGGAAATGGCGCGCGACGACAGCGTGATCGTGATGGGCGAGGACAATGCAGGCGGCGCGGGCGCGCCGGGCGAGGACGACGCGTGGGGCGGTGTGCTCGGCGTGACGAAGGGGCTGTTCCACAAGTTTCCGGGCCGCGTGCTCGATACGCCGCTGTCGGAGGGCGGCTACATCGGCGCGGCGGTCGGTGCGGCCGCATGCGGGATGCGGCCCGTCGCGGAGCTGATGTTCATCGACTTCATGGGCGTGTGCTTCGACCAGATCTTCAACCAGGCCGCCAAGTTCCGCTACATGTTCGGCGGCAAGGCCGTGACGCCGGTCGTGATCCGCGCGATGTACGGCGCCGGGCTGCGCGCGGCCGCGCAGCACTCGCAGATGCTCACGTCGCTGTTCACGCACATCCCGGGGCTGAAGGTCGTGTGCCCGTCGACACCGTACGACGCGAAGGGGCTGCTGATCCAGGCGATCCGCGACAACGATCCCGTGATCTTCCTCGAGCACAAGCTGCTCTATACCCGCGAAGGCGACGTGCCGGAGGAGTCCTATGCGATTCCGTTCGGCGAGGCAAACGTGATGCGCGACGGCGACGACGCGACGATCGTCACGTACGGCCGGATGGTGCATCTCGCGATGGACGCGGCCGCGAAGCTCGCGAAGGACGGCATCCAGGTCGACGTGATCGATCTGCGCACGACGTCGCCGCTCGACGAGGAAACGATCCTCGAAAGCGCGGAGCGCACCGGGCGCGTCGTGGTCGTCGACGAAGCGAACCCGCGCTGCTCGATCGCGACCGACATTGCCGCGCTCGTCGCGCAGCGCGCGTTCCATGCGCTGAAGGCGCCGATCGAGCTCGTGACCGCGCCGCACACGCCCGCGCCGTTCGCGAGCGTGCTGGAAGACCTGTATATCCCGTCCGCCGATGCGATTGCGCAGGCGGTCCTGAAGACGAGGAGCTGACACGATGTCGATTCACATGATCACGATGCCCAAGTGGGGGCTGTCGATGGAGCAGGGGCAGGTCAACGGCTGGTTGAAGACGATCGGCGAACGCGTGACGAAGGGCGACGAGGTGCTCGACGTCGAAACCGACAAGATCTCGTCGGGCGTCGAATGCGCGTTCGACGGCACGCTGCGCCGGCAGGTCGCGCAGGAAGGCGAGACGCTGCCGGTCGGCGCGCTGCTCGGCGTCGTCGCGGCGGCCGATGCGAGCGATGCGGACATCGACGCGGCGATCGCCGATTTCCAGCGCGATTTCGTGCCTAGCGCGGCCTCCGACGAAGCGGCCGGCCCGCAACCCGAGAAGGCGCAGATCGGCGGCCGGACGGTGCGCTTCCTGAAGCTCGGCGAAGGCACCGGCACACCCGCCGTGCTGATTCACGGCTTCGGCGGCGACCTGAACAACTGGCTGTTCAATCACGCGGATCTCGCCGCGCACCGGCCCGTGTGGGCACTGGACCTGCCCGGCCATGGCGAATCGGGCAAGGCAGTCGAGACGGGCAGCCTCGACGAACTCGCCGACGCGGTGCTCGCGCTGCTCGATGCGAAGGGCATCGACCAGGCACACCTGATCGGCCATTCGATGGGCGGCGCGGTTGCGATGGCGGCAGCGGAACGCGCGCCGCAACGCGTCGCTTCGCTGACGCTGATCGCGAGCGCGGGGCTCGGCACCGACATCAACCGCGCTTACATCGACGGTTTCGTCGCCGGCAACAGCCGCAACACGCTGAAGCCGCACCTCGGCGCGCTGTTCGCGGACAACGCGCTGGTCACGCGGCAGCTCGTCGAGGATCTCGTCAAGTACAAGCGGCTCGAAGGCGTGCAGGCCGCGCTCGAGAAGATCGCGAACGCGGCGTTCGACGGCGCCGCACAGCGGCGTGTGTTCCGCGACCGGCTCGTGACGCTTGCGCCGCGCACGCTCGTGATCTGGGGCGAGCGCGACCAGGTGATCCCGGCGCATCACGCGCAGGGTTTGCCTGACGGCGTGCGTGCCGAAGTGATCGCCGGCAGCGGGCACATGGTGCAGATGGAGGCGGCCGCCGACGTGAACCGCCTGATCGTCGCATTCCTCGGAGACTGACGATGGCCGCCGCGCTCGAACGACCCAGCCTCACGGCGCTCGGCCAGCCGGGCGCGAGAAACCGCGACAAGCTCGCGCGCATTCCGGTGCGCGTCGAGCCCGCGGCCGGCGCGGCGTTGCCGAAGCCGCCGTGGCTGCGCGCGCGGCCGATGATGAGCGCGGCGGTGGCCGACATGGCTGCCGTGCTGCGCGACCATCGGCTGCATTCCGTCTGCGAGGAGGCGATGTGCCCGAACATCGGCGAGTGCTTCGCTCAGCGCACCGCGACGTTCATGATCATGGGCGGCCTGTGCACGCGGCGCTGCCCGTTCTGCGACGTCGCGCACGGTCGTCCCGAGCCGCTCGATCCCGACGAGCCGGCGCGGCTGGCCGACGCGGCCGCGGCGCTCGGGCTGCGCTACGTCGTGATCACGTCGGTCGACCGCGACGACTTGCGCGACGGCGGCGCCGCGCATTTCGCCGCGTGCATCGCGGCGGTGCGCGCGAGCGTGCCGGGCATCGGCGTCGAAGTGCTGACGCCGGACTTCCGCGGCCGCGTGGCCCGTGCGCTCGATGCGCTGTCGACGGCCTGGCCCGACGTGTTCAATCACAACATCGAGACGGTGCCGTCGCTGTATCGCGCGGCGCGGCCGGGCGCCGACTATCGCGGCTCGCTCGAATTGCTCGCGCAGGCGAAGGCCGCGCGGCCGACGCTCGTGACGAAGTCGGGACTGATGCTCGGGCTCGGCGAGCGCGACGACGAGGTGCGCGACACGCTGCGCGACCTGCGCGCGCACGAAGTCGACGTGCTGACGCTCGGCCAGTATCTGGCGCCGTCGTCGCACCACCTGCCGGTGCGACGCTACGTGAGCCCCGAGGCATTCGCCGCATGGCGCGACGACGCGCTGGCGCTGGGTTTCAGGGAAGTCGTCGCCGGCCCGCTCGTGCGGTCGTCGTACCATGCGGCCGACGTGCTTGAGAACAGCTAGCGGGCGGCGCGTCAGGCCGGCGCCGGGGCGTGCGCGCGACTCACCCGGCGCAGGTACAGCACGAGCCCGGCGCCCGCGAGCATCAGGCTGACCGTGTTCGCGAACCAGAAGCCGCGCGCGCCGGTCAGCCACGCGGGCGCGATGCCGCCCACGTCGAAGCCGAGCACGTAGCCGCCGCTGAGCCCGACGCCCCACAGCGCGACCGCATAGATCACGGTCGGCACGACCGCGACCTTGTAGGCCCGCAGCACGAACGCCGACGTGACCTGCAGCGCATCGAAGACGTGATAGCACGCGACGATCGCGACGAGCGGCATCGCGGCCGCGGCGACGGCCGGGTTCGGCGTATAGCCGCCGATGATCAGCGGTCGCAGCACGAACACGAGCAGGCCGTATGTCGCGGCAATGCCGCACGCGAAGATCACGCTGTGCCGGCCGAGCAGCCGGGCTTCTTCGGGCCGTCCGGCGCCGAGCGCGCGCGCGACCAGCGTCGATGCCGCCACGCCGATCGACAGCGGGGTCATGTACAGCACCGCGCCGATGTTGCCGGCGATCTGGTGGCCGGCGAGCGTCGTCGTGCCGAATTGCGCGATGAACAGCGCCATGCACGTGTACGACGTGACCTCGATCAGGTACGACAGGCCCATCGGCACGCCGAGTTTCAGGATCGCCTTCTGGCGTTCCCACACCGGCCAGCAGAAGCGCGAGAAGATCGCGAGCGGCGCGAACACGTCGAGCTTCGCGAGCAGCGTGTAGCCGATCAGCGCGAGCGCCCAGTTGATCAGCGTGCTCGCGAGCCCGCAGCCGGGGCCGCCGAGGGCCGGTACGCCGAACCCGCCGAAGATGAACCACACGTTGAGCGGAAACTTGAGCACCAGCGCGCCGATCTGCAGGATCATCGCGAGGCGCGGCTTGCCGGCCGCGTTGGTCAGCGCGTTGTAGATGCGGAAGACGAGGCTGGCGGGCAGCCCGTACGACAGGATGCGCAGGTAGTCGACGGTGCGGTCGTGCAGCGCGGCGGGTGCGTGCGCGACGCGCAGCAGCGGCTCGGGAAAATGCAGCAGGAGAAAGCCGGGCACCGCGAGCAGCAGCGCGAGCCACAGGGCCTGGCGCACTTCCTCGCCGATTTCGGCATAGCGTCGCGCACCGTACAGTTGCCCGGTGATCGGCTGCAGCGCGGACAGGATGCCCGTCAGGCCGATGTAGATCGACACGTAGATCGACGAGCCGAGCCCGAGCGCGGCCAGATCGACGGCCGAGTAGCGGCCGACCATCGCGGTGTCGATCACGCCGAACGCGATGATCGCGAGCTGGCCGACGAGCACCGGCCACGCGAGACCGACGATCCGGCGGATGTCGCCGAACATCGTCAGTCGGCCGGCTGACGGCGCGGCGGACGCCGCTTGACGGGCGTCTTCGGCCGTTCGATGCGCTCGTACAGGCGGAAGCGCTCGTCGCGGTCGGCGACGCGGCGGCCCTCCCACACGAGACGCCACACGTATTGCGACATCGAGCTCGGCTCGCCGAAGTCCGCGCGGTCCTGGCGCAGGATCACGTCGCAGTCGCCGGAGAAATCGAAGCGCATGTTGCCGAAATACGCGAAGGTCGCGAGCTGCGCGTCACCGAGCCGCACGGGCGAGATGCACTCGTAGTCGGACGGCAGGTGCACGGCGATCTGCTGCGCGACGTCGCGATAGGTCCGGCCATAATTGACGATCGGCAGCCACAGCGTCATCAGCAGCACCCACATCAGCGTGGTGCCTGCACCCGACAGCACGACGCTGCGCCACAGGACCTTCGGCTGCCGCGAGATGCGCCAGCGCACGAGGAAGCACCAGCACACCGTGGCGATCACCGCGCAGATGAACGACAGGATCTTGAAGTGCGGCTCGTAGCCGGGCACGAGGCGCGCGAGGTTGCGGGCGAGCGGATGCGGGAAGCCCGTGAGCGACGCGAGCCACACGAGCCACACGAAGGTGCCGAGGATCGTGAAGCTCAGCACCGCGAACCAGTCGATCGCATTGATCGCGCCGCGCTTGAGGGTCGGCAGCGCGAACGTCGCGAGCACCGCCAGCGGCGGCATCAGCAGCATGTACATGCGGTTCGACTGCTGGCTCTGCAGGATCACGAGCGCGACGAGCGGCACGGCGACCGACAGCGGAATCGCGACGTGCGCGCGGCGGCGCATGCCGGCCCAGCTCCACCATGCCCAGATCGCGAGCGGCCACGCGGGCCACGTGAACAGCGGCAGGTTCTTTGCCGCATAGCCGAGCACGGCGGTCGGCGGGCCGGAAAAGCGCATCAGGCTGCCGTGAATCCACTGGTTGAAGAACCATGCGGCGTCGTCGGGCGCCGCGACGAACGCGGCAAGCGGCCACAGCGCGAAGATCGCGGCCGCGAGCGGTACGCCGACCAGCGGCAGGCGCAGGTTGCGCATCTCGGGCGTGACGAGCCACAGCACGGCCGTGCCGGCGAGCAGGGCGACGACGAGCACCGGGTTGCCTGACAGGGCGACGAGGCCGATCGCGAGACCCCACCACAGCGCGCCCTGCATCGGCTTGTCGATGCCGCGGACGATCCCGTAGACGAGCATGGCGATCCACGCGAACTGCGCCAGCTGCGGCGTCGTTTCGTGCCCGCGTTCCGCGAGGCCGAAGCAGGCGACGAGCACCAGCAGCGCGCCGTCGGCGAGCGTGCGGCCGTAGTCGCGCGGCTCGGGTTCGCCGCCGAATGCGTATTTGAACGGCTGGACCTCGGCACGCCGGCCGAGCAGGTAGGCTGCGTACCAGACGAACGCGCACGCGACGCAGAACAGCACGCCGGTATCGACGCGCGACGCGTTGCTCGCATCGACCCACGGGCCGAGGCCGCGGATCGACAGCGCGCCGAGCCAGTAGCCGAGCGGCCCGTCGGTCGTGATGAACTTGCCGACGAGGTTCGGCAGCAGCCAGTCGTGCCAGCCGCCCTTGGCCATCGTCCACATCACGCCGAAGCCCGCCGCGTCCTCGTTCTTCCACGGGTCGCGGCCGAACAGGCCGAACGCTGCGTAGACGAAGCAGAGGGTAAGCAGCAGCCAGCGCGGCAGCGCACGCGTGGCGGAGGCGGTGAGACGGACGACAGGCTTCATGCAGATGAGCGATTTGTTATGGGCGGGCGGCCGGCGCGGGTGCGCGCGGTCGAGCCGGTTTCGAGCATCCGGCATTGTAGACGCGCCGGCAGTTGCGCGTCAGGCCGATGCCCGGACGCCGGCCGGTGCTTTTCCGGCGAGCAGAGACAAAAAAGGGCAGCCTGGGCTGCCCTTTTGTGCGATACCGGTGCGTTGCAACCACCGGATGCGGTGCAAAGCTTACTTCGCCTTGCCGCTGGCGCGAACGCCGAACTTGTTCTTGAACTTCTCGACACGGCCGGCCGTGTCCATGATCTTTTGCTGACCCGTGTAGAACGAGTGCGATTCCGACGACACTTCGATCTTGGCGAGCGGGTAGGTCTTGCCGTCGAGTTCGATGTTTTCACGCGTCTGGATCGTCGAGCGCGTGATGAACTTGAAGCCGTTCGACATGTCTTGGAAGACGACTTCGCGGTAATCCGGGTGAATGCCAGGTTTCATGATTTTCCTTGGTGAGAGCGGTAGCCAACCCGCCGCTTGCCGTGCCGTGCCGCACAAAGTTGCGCGATCCAGCCGACGTCAAGCCCGGCGCGAGCCACTTGCCTAAGGTCGAAAAACGGCGATTATGCCAGAAAATCAGATGGTTGACGAATTATTTTCACGGTGCGTCGAGCGCGCCGGTGCCGGCCGGATCCTGCCGGTAGTAGCGCGCGAGCAGCCGGTACAGCTCCGGAAATTCGGACTCGAACGCTTTCGGTCGTACGAACAGCGCTTCGCTGCACACCGCGAAGAATTCGGACGGGTGGTCGGCCGCATACGGATCGATCAGCGATTCCCGCTCGAAGCGCGCCCACGCGCGGTCCGGCACCGCGTCGACGCGCGCGCAGAACTGGTCGTACGCGTGCTCGAACACGTCGGCCCAGGTCTGCGCATCGAGGTACGGCGCGTGCCAGCGGCGAAAAAGGGGCGGATAGCCGTCGGCTGCGCCGTTGACCATGTCGATCTTGTGCGCGAACTCGTGGATCACGACGTTGTACGCGTCGCGGCCGTCCGTCATCTGCGCATCCTCCCACGACAGGATCACGGGGCCGCCTTCCCAGGCCTCGCCGCTCGCGTCCTGCTCCACTTCGTGGACGACGCCGTCCTCGTCCTGCACCGTCTTGCGGATCACGAATTCGCCCGGATACACGACGACGCCGACCCAGCCGTCGTACAGCGACAGGTCGAGATTCAGCACGGGCAGGCAGGCCTGCGCGGCGATCGCGACGATCATCGCGTCGGTCAGCTCGAGCCCGTGCGCGGTCGAGAACGATTTCTTCGCGACGAACAGGCTCGTCAGTTCGCGCAGCCGGCCGAGCGCGTCGGGCGACAGCGCCGCGAGGAACGGCAGGCGCTCGACGGTGTCCTGCCATAGCGCGTCGGGGATCGGATGGCTGCGCAGCGCGCGGTCGCGGCGGCGGTCGTCGAACCAGCGGGTCAGTTTCGAGAGCATGAAGGCGGCTCGCGGAAATCCAAAGCCTGTCTTTTAACTCAATCGATCTCTTTTTGCCATGCCGCGAAGAGGCCGCCGACGAGCGCCACGCCGGCCAGGAAGTAAAAGCCGTCGAGCGACGCGAGAAACGACGCCTGTTGCGCGACCATGCGCGCGATCGACGCGATCGCGAGCCCGTGCGCGTCGTTCAGCGCGTGGCCGGCGGCCGCATAGCTGCGCGTCAGCGCATCGACGGCCTGCTGGAACAGCGGATCGAACACGTTCGCGCGCTCGACGAGTCGCGTCTGGTGCACGGCCACGCGGTGCTGTTCGACGATGATCACCGACGACGTCGCAAACGAGATCGTCAGTTGCCGCACGATGTTCTTCAGCCGGTAGCCGTGCGTGTATTCGTCGATCGCGAAGATCCGGAACGTCAGGTTGGCCACCGGCAGCACGATGAAGAGCAGGAGCAGCCCACGCAGCAGCAGCGGGACGATCAGCGCGGCTTCGCCGACCTGCGGCGTCATTCGCGTCATCCACAGCGCGGCCGTGATGGCGACCGCGAACCCCGGCACGACGAACCACTTCTTGTGCGTGACGAATTTCGCGTAACGCAGGTAGGCGAACAGCGCGGTGGCCGAAATCAGCGACATCGTGCCCACGAGCCGCCCGGCGTTCTCGACCGGATAGCCGAGCCCGCCTTCGAGAAGCCGCGAGGTCAGGTAACTGAAGCCTGTCGACTCGTAGTAATAGAACATGTAGAGCAGCAGCCCGACCTGGAACGTCCGTTCGCGGAACGCATGAAGGCGCACGAGCGGCGTCGGATGGTTCCACTGGTGATACGCGAACCACGCGAGCGCGCCGATCCCCGCGATCGTCAGCAGGATCAGCATCGGCGAGCCGCTGTAGAGCTGGTAATGCACCTGCTGCAGCACGATCTGCAGCGCACCTTGTGCGAGCGCGAACACGACATACGGCCAGAAATGTCCGGAGCCGCGTTCGTCGTCGGGCGTCCGGCCCGAGTCCGGCAGCGTGAGCAGCGCGAGGATCGCGAACGCGATGCCGGCCGGCGCCGTGCACGCAAACAGTGCGCGCCATGTCGCATGCGCGACGAGCAGGCCGCCCACGATCGGCGCGAGCGCGCTGCCGAGCAGGATCATGATGAGGAAAGCGCGTGTCGCGGGCGGCCGTTCCTGCGGCTTGAAACTGATCTGGATCAGGATCCGGCACGCGCCCATCATCGGGCCGATGAAATATCCCTGGAAACCGCGCGCGAACGCGAGTTCGAGCGACGTGTCGGCGAGCGCGGCCGCGATCGCGCCGAACGAGAACATCAGCATGCAGCCGGCGACGTAGCGGCGATGGCCGAGCCGGTCGACCCACCATTGCTGCTGCAGGATGCCGAGCACGGCCGTGACCGCGTAAGCGCTCGACGACCACACGAGTTCGTCAGGCGAAGCGTTGATGCCGCCCGCGATGTAGCTCGCGAAGAACGAGAAGGCCGCGTTGTCGAAATAGTCGATGCCGGTGACGAGCGCGAGCGCCCACGGGAACAGGTCCGCGCGCAGGTTCGCGCGGCTCCACAGCGGCGGGCGGCCGGGCATCGCGTTCATTCGCGCGCCTTGCGCGCGCGCCGCGTGCCGCTTTCGGCCTGCCGCTGCGCGATCAGCGTGTCGGCGCTTTCGCCGGCAAGACGCCGCTCGACGTAGTCGATGTCGTGCTGCAGTTCCTTGCGCAGCGCGACGGCTTCCTTCAGTTCGCGCTGGACGGCCGCGATTCGCCGGTCGAGTGTATCGACCTGCTCGGCGAGGCCGGTACGGATGTCGCGCAGCGACGCTTCCGAGTAGCGGCGCCGGCCGTCGCCCGTTTCTTCCAGCGGGCGCTTCAGCATTTCGGTGATGCCGTGCAGCGAGAAGCCGAGCGCGCGCAGCCGCAGGATACGCGCGAAGCGCTCGAGGTCGGCTTCGTCGTAGAGGCGGTAGCGGCCCTCGCTGCGCGACGGCGTGACGAGCCCGCGCTCCTCGTAATACTTCAGCGTGCGCGGCGTGACGCCGAGTCGCGACGAGGCGTCGCTCACGGTCAGCAGCGGGGTGGAGGTGTCGTTCGGCATGGGGCGTGGAGGGAATTCGATCCGGGCGATGATGCGATTGTAGATCAACCTGTACGTTCACGTTCAGGTTGGCACCGAAAAACGGCCGCCGGGCAGGATGCGCGGGCGGCCGTTCGGTGCGGGGCGGGGGCGCTTAGCCGCCGCGGCGCATCAGGTCGAAGAACTCGGAGTTGCTCTTCGTCTGGCGGATCTTGTCGAGCAGGAATTCCATTGCCTCGACTTCGTCCATGTCGTGGATGAACTTGCGCAGCACCCAGATCTTCTGGAGGATCTCGGGCTTGATCAGCATTTCTTCGCGGCGCGTGCCCGACTTGTTCAGGTTGATCGACGGATAGACGCGCTTTTCCGCGAGGCGGCGCTCGAGGTGCACTTCCATGTTGCCGGTGCCCTTGAACTCTTCGTAGATCACGTCGTCCATGCGGCTGCCGGTTTCGATCAGTGCGGTGCCGATGATCGTCAGCGAGCCGCCTTCCTCGATGTTGCGTGCCGCGCCGAAGAAGCGCTTCGGACGCTGCAGTGCGTTCGCGTCGACACCGCCCGTCAGCACCTTGCCCGATGCCGGGATCACGGTGTTGTACGCACGTGCGAGACGCGTGATCGAGTCGAGCAGGATCACGACGTCGTGCTTCATTTCGACGAGGCGCTTGGCCTTCTCGATCACCATTTCGGCGACCTGGACGTGGCGCGTGGCCGGTTCGTCGAACGTCGAGGCGATCACTTCGCCCGCGACCGAGCGCTGCATTTCGGTCACTTCTTCAGGACGCTCGTCGATCAGCAGCACGAACAGGATCACGTCCGGGTGGTTCTGCTTGATCGCGTGCGCGATGTGCTGGAGCATCACGGTCTTGCCCGACTTCGGCGATGCGACGAGCAGGCCGCGCTGGCCCTTGCCGATCGGCGCGATCATGTCGATGATGCGGCCCGTGACGTTTTCCTCGCCGCGCATTTCGCGTTCGAGCGAGAGCGGCTTGTTCGGGTGCAGCGGCGTGAGGTTCTCGAACATGATCTTGTGTTTCGAGGCCTCGGGCGGCTGCCCGTTGACTTTGTCGACCTTCACCAGCGCGAAGTAGCGCTCGCCGTCCTTCGGCGTGCGGACTTCACCTTCGATGGTGTCGCCGGTGTGCAGGTTGAAGCGGCGGATCTGCGACGGGCTGATGTAGATGTCGTCGGTGCTCGCGAGGTACGACATTTCCGGCGAGCGCAGGAAGCCGAAACCGTCCGGCAGCACTTCGAGCGTACCGTCACCGAAGATCGTCTCACCCGTCTTGGCGCGCTTTTTAAGAATGGCAAACATCAACTCCTGCTTGCGCAGGCGGTTCGCGTTTTCGATCTCGAGGCCATTGGCCATTTCGATCAGTTCGGACACGTGCAGAGACTTGAGCTCGGATAAATGCATACGGAGAACCCGCCAGGGAGGAGACGACGAAAGAAATAAAGGGAGGAGGGCGAGCGGAAGCGCTCAGAGACTTAAATGCGTCTTGTAGACGTTTTTTAATTCTAGCATAGGCCGATTCGCGCTTGAGCGAGCGAACGGCGGCTTGGCGACGGACGTGTTGCCGGTTGACAACACGTCCGCGGAACTGCCGGTATTACAGGTGGCTGTCCAGGAATGCGGTGAGCTGCGACTTCGACAGCGCGCCGACCTTCTGCGCGGCGGCCGCGCCATTCTTGAACAGGATCAGCGTCGGGATGCCGCGCACGCCGAACTTGGCGGGCGTTGCCTGGTTGTCGTCGACGTTGATTTTCGCGATCTGCAGCTTGTCGCCGTAGTCCTTCGCGACTTCGTCGAGGATCGGGGCGATCATCTTGCACGGGCCGCACCATTCGGCCCAGAAATCGACGAGCACGGGCTTGTCGGACTTGACGACGTCCTGTTCGAACGATGCGTCGCTGATGTGTTTGATCTGTTCGCTCATTGGGTCAATACCTCTTACGGTTCGGGGACTGCCTGCTTGCGCGTTGCGGCGTACCGGCCGCCGTTGGCTGCCGGCCGCTGCGGCAGGTCACTCCGCTCTCCGGACAGGAGGGGTGTAAGCGCTGCATGCCGCGGCTCGCGGGTCGTTCGGGCGTCATATTAGCCTAAATTGCTATCTGCTGCGGGCGGCGATAGTAGCCGCTACGCGAGTAGGGGTACGGCGCGCCGTTCGACCGTTGTGCCCTGCAGGTGGAGGCCGGCCCGCAAATTACAAGGGGACGCAGGCAATTCGATGCGGGCGATCGTCGTGCGACCCGATGCGCGCCGGTTTGCCCGGTCATATTCGCATTGGTGCGAACAAACGGTCGCATTCGTCCGGAAGCGGTGATAGAATATGCAGTGACGGGCCTCCTCGCATGGTGGGGCGGTGAACCTGGTCAGGTCGGGAACGAAGCAGCCACAATCGTTTTCTGCCAGTGCCGAGGGTTGGGCTCGTCACCTTCCTTCTCGCCCCGTTCGCCGGGCGTTTTTTATTTCTGCACCCCACTCCGTTTTACCTGCGCGTTGCCTGTCTTTCGCACCGTTTCGCGTGTCGGCGCGACGCAGCGTTACTGATACAATTTCCCGATGACCTATCAAGTTCTCGCACGCAAGTGGCGTCCGAAGGATTTCGCTTCGCTCGTCGGCCAGGAGCACGTCGTCAGGGCGCTCACGCACGCGCTCGACGGCGGGCGTCTCCATCACGCCTATCTGTTTACCGGAACCCGCGGTGTCGGCAAGACGACGCTGTCGCGGATCTTCGCCAAGGCACTCAACTGTGAAACCGGCGTCACGTCGCAGCCGTGCGGCGTGTGTCGCGCCTGTCGCGAGATCGACGAAGGGCGTTTCGTCGATTACGTCGAGATGGATGCCGCGAGCAACCGCGGCGTCGATGAAATGGCCGCGCTGCTCGAGCGCGCCGTGTACGCGCCCGTCGATGCGCGCTTCAAGGTCTACATGATCGACGAAGTGCACATGCTGACGAATCACGCGTTCAACGCGATGCTGAAGACGCTCGAAGAGCCGCCGCCGCACGTCAAGTTCATCCTTGCGACGACCGATCCGCAGAAAATTCCCGTCACCGTGCTGTCGCGCTGCCTGCAGTTCAACCTGAAGCAGATGCCGGCCGGGCATATCGTGTCGCATCTCGAACGGATTCTCGGCGAAGAGCACATCACGTTCGAGCCGCAGGCGCTGCGCCTGCTCGCGCGTGCCGCGCAGGGCAGCATGCGTGACGCGCTGTCCCTCACCGACCAGGCGATCGCCTATTCGGCAAACGAGGTGACCGAGTCGGCCGTGTCGGGCATGCTCGGCGCGCTCGACCAGACTTACATGGTGCGTCTGCTCGACGCGCTTGCCGCGGGCAGCGGCCCCGAAATCCTTGCGATTGCCGACGAGATGTCGCTGCGCAGCCTGTCGTTCTCGACCGCGCTTCAGGATCTCGCGAGCCTGCTGCACCGGATCGCGTGGGCGCAGTTCGCGCCGGGCTCGGTGCTCGACGAATGGCCCGAAGCGGGCGACCTGCGCCGCTTCGCGGAGACGCTGAGCCCCGAGCAGGTCCAGTTGTTCTATCAGATCGCGACGGTCGGCCGCGCGGAACTCGGCCTGGCGCCGGACGAATACGCCGGTTTCACGATGACGCTGCTGCGGATGCTCGCGTTCGAGCCGGCTGTGGCGGCCGGCAGCGCGCCGGGCGGACAGCCGTCCGTGCCGCGAGCGGTGCCGGGTCCGCGCGTCGCGGCGGCATCGGCTGCCGTGGCGAAGCCGGTATCCGCCGCACCCGTCGAGGCAGCGCGGCCGCAGGCTACGGCAACGGCTGCGCCAGCGGCGCCGGCACCGGCTGGCGGCGAAGCAGACCAGCCGGCCGAGAAGCCGGCTGCCGTCCCCGCATCCGCGCCGGCCCCGGTTGATGAGCCGGTCGTCGAAACGCCGCAGCCGCGCGTGGCCGCAGTACCGCAAGCGGAGCCGGCCAGCGAGAGGCCGACACCCGCCCGCGATGAACCCGAGCCGCCGGCTGCGGTTGTCCAGCGAAGCGACACGCCGGCTGCGCCGGCCGAACCGGTGCCGCGCGCTGCGCCACCCGAGCCCGCCGCCCGTCCGGCAGCGCGTTCCGGGGGAGCCGCCGCCGCGCTGGACGTGCTGCGCAATGCGGGGATGCGCGTGTCGTCCGACCGCGGTCGCGCAGGCGCCGCCGCGAAACCGGCCGCCCAGCCGGCCGCCGAGAAGCCCGTCGCGCCGCGTCCCGCCGCCGTACAGGTACCGACGCCGCGCGCGGCGGCCCGTGCGCCGCAGGCAGCCGATGCGCGTCAGGCTCCGCCGCCGTGGGAGGACATCCCGCCCGACGAATACGTGCCGCTCAGTGCCGACGAGATGTTTGGCGGCCCGCCCGACGACGGCTTCGTGCCGGTATTCGACAGCGGCCCCGACGATGTGCGCGTGACGCCGAAGCCGGCGGAGGCCCGCCCGTCCACTCCGGTCGATACGCGTCCGCTGCCGCCCGCGATCGCGCTCGATCCAGTCGGCTTCGACGGCGAGTGGCCGGCGCTGGCCGCGCGGCTGCCGCTCAAGGGCGTCGCCTACCAGCTCGCGTTCAACAGCGAGCTGACGGCCGTCGATGCGACTACGTTGAAACTTTCAGTGCCGGTGCCGCAATATGCGGACGCTGCGCAGGTGGCGAAGCTGAAGGCCGCGCTGGCCGATGCGCTCGGCAAGCCGGTCGAGGTGGCCGTCGAGGTCGGGCCTGCCCGGCGTACGGCGGCGGCACTCGATGCGGCTGCGCGCGCGGCGCGCCAGCGTGAGGCCGAGCAGGAGATTCACGGCGATCCGTTCGTCCAGCAGCTCGTGCGCGACTTCGGTGCGCGCATCGTCGAGGGTTCGGTGCGCCCGCTTGCCGACGCGGCGCCGGACGGCCCGCCGCCGACGCTGCATTGAACTGAGCGCCCCGCGACAGGCACAATCACGCCCACACATTGGCCGGCACGCGCCGCGTGCCGGTGTTCACACGATCAAGAAGGAGTATTCCCATGTTGAAAGGCAACCTCGCCGGACTGATGAAGCAAGCGCAGCAAATGCAGGAAAACATGAAGAAGATGCAGGAGCAGCTTGCACTGATCGAAGTCGAAGGGCAGTCGGGCGCCGGCCTCGTCAAGGTGACGATGACGTGCCGCAACGAAGTGCGTCGCGTGTCGATCGACCCGAGCCTGCTCGCGGACGACAAGGACATGCTCGAGGATCTCGTCGCGGCTGCGTTCAACGACGCGGTGCGCAAGGCCGAAGCGACGTCGCAGGAAAAGATGAGCGGCATGACGTCCGGCCTGCCGCTGCCCCCGGGCTTCAAGCTGCCGTTCTGAACGCGGCGTCCGTGCCACTTTTTGCCGCCGTATGAAACAGCCGTCCGCCCTGTCCGCTCTCGTCGAAGCGTTGCGCGTGCTGCCCGGTGTCGGGCCGAAATCCGCCCAGCGCATGGCGGTCCACCTGATGCAGCACGATCGGGAGGGCGCGGAGCGGCTCGGCCGGTCGCTGCTGTTCGCGACCGAGCACCTGCAGCATTGCGAGAAGTGCAATACGTTCACCGAAGCGCAGATCTGCGAGGTCTGCAGCGACGAGGAGCGTGATCCGACGCTGCTGTGCGTCGTCGAGACGCCGGCCGACCAGATCATGCTCGAGCAGACGATGACTTACCGCGGGCTGTATTTCGTGCTGATGGGTCGGCTGAGCCCGCTCGACGGGATCGGCCCGAAGGAAATCCATTTCGACCGCCTCGTGCGGCGCGCGTCCGACGGGGTCGTCAAGGAGGTCGTGCTCGCGACCAACTTCACGAACGAGGGCGAGGCCACCGCGCACTACCTCGGCCAGACGCTGAAGGCGCGCGGGCTCGCGGTCACGCGCCTCGCGCGTGGCGTGCCGGTGGGCGGCGAGCTCGAATATGTCGACGCGGGCACCATCGCCCGCGCGATGCTCGACCGCCGCACGATGTAAGCCGGGCGCCGCCGGTCGGCGGCGCCGTTCCTCATGCCAGGGAGACACATGAGCACCAGCCAGGGCCCGCTCGCGGGCGTCAAAGTGCTCGAATTCGGAACATTGATCGCGGGGCCGTTCGCGTCGCGGCTGTTCGCCGAATTCGGCGCGGAAGTGATCAAGATCGAGGATCCGAACGGCGGCGACCCGCTGCGCAAGTGGCGCAAGCTCCATCCGGAGCAGGGCGGCACCTCGCTGTGGTGGTCCGTGCAGGCGCGCAACAAGAAATCGGTCACGCTCAACCTGAAGGCCGACGCCGGCAAGGCGATCGCGCGGCAACTCGCGCGCGAGGCCGACATCGTGATCGAGAATTTCCGCCCGGGCCTGCTGGAAAAGCTCGGGCTCGGCTACGACGTGCTGTCGGCCGAGAACCCGGGCCTCGTGATGGTGCGCCTGTCCGGCTACGGGCAGACGGGCCCGTACCGCGACCGGCCCGGTTTCGGCGCGATCGCCGAATCGATGGGCGGGCTGCGCCACATCACCGGGTATCCCGACCTGCCGCCGCCGCGCATCGGCATCTCCATCGGCGATTCGATCGCCGCGCTGCATGGCGTGATCGGCGCGCTGATGGCATTGCATCACCGCAAGGTCAACGGCGGCGCGGGGCAGGTGGTCGACGTTGCACTGTATGAAGCCGTCTTCAACATGATGGAAAGCGTGGTGCCCGAGTACGGCGTGTACGGGATGGTGCGCGAGCGCACCGGCGCGTCGCTGCCGGGTATCGTGCCGTCGAACACGTATGCATGCCGCGACGGCAGCATCGTGATCGGCGGCAACAGCGACCCGATCTTCAAGCGGCTGATGAAGGCGATCGAGCGCGACGACCTCGCCGACGATCCCGCACTCGCGCAAAACGACGGGCGCGTGCCGCGCACGCAGGAGATCGACGACGCGATTGCCGCATGGCTCGCGCCGCGCACGATCGATGAAGCGCTCGTCGTGCTCAACGCGGCCGACGTGCCTGCCGGGCGCATCTACAGCGCCGCCGACATGTTCACCGATCCGCAGTTCGTCGCGCGGCAGATGATCCAGCGCTTCAAGCTGGCCGACGGCACCGACATTCCGTTGCCGAACATCACGCCGAAGCTGTCGGACACGCCGGGCGAAACGCGCTGGCTCGGGCCCGAACTCGGCGAGCATACCGACGAGGTGCTGCGCGGCCTCGGCTACGATGCGCAGGCGATTGCCGCACTGCGCGACGCCGGCGCGATCTGACCGCCCCTGGGCCTGTCGCCTCGCGCCGGGCTCCCCGAAGGGCATGTTCCACAAGCGAGCGCCGTTGGTGCTGGAAAACCCGGGGCGGCGGGGCGTTTTCCTGAGCGTGCGGAACGCCGCCGCGCAACGCGGCGGTGCAGCGTGTACGGTTGCCCGCAACCGTCCTTCCGCAGTCGCCGGACTGTCGCTCTCGCGCCATCTTTCCTCGGTTACAATCGCCGGATGCGAATCCTACTCAGCAACGACGACGGCTATCTCGCCCCCGGTCTCGCCGCGCTCAGCGACGCGCTGCAGCCGCTGGCCGAACTCACGGTGATCGCGCCCGAGCAGAACTGCAGCGGCGCGTCGAATTCCCTCACGCTGTCGCGGCCGCTGTCGGTGCAGCGCGCAGCGAGTACGGGTTTCTTCTACGTGAACGGCACGCCGACCGATTCGGTGCACGTCGCGTTGACAGGGATGGCCGACGCCAGGCCGGACCTCGTCGTTTCCGGGATCAACAACGGCCAGAACATGGGCGAAGACACGCTCTATTCGGGGACAGTTGCGGCCGCCACCGAAGGCATCATGTTCGGCGTGCCGGCCATTGCGTTCTCGCTGGTCGACAAGGGCTGGGCCCATCTCGCGGACGCCGCGCGCGTCGCCGCGGAGATCGTCGAGCACTCCCTCGCGCATCCGCTGCCGGGGCAGCCGCTGTTGAACGTCAATATTCCGAACCTGCCTTACGACGAACTGAAAGGCTGGAAAGTCACGCGTCTCGGCAAACGTCATCCGTCGCAGCCGGTGATTCGCCAGATCGACCCGCGCGGCGAACCGATCTACTGGATCGGTGCGGCGGGCGAAGCGCTGGACGCCAGCGAAGGCACCGATTTTCATGCGGTGGCAAACGGTTTCGTATCGATCACGCCGCTGCAGCTGGACCTCACGCATACCCAGATGCTGCCCGCGACGCGCGAATGGGCGCGCGCCGGAGGGCGGGCTTCATGAGCGGCGAGCGCGCGAAGCGGTTTCCGCTCGCGCTCGAAGATCTCAAGCGAGCGCCACGCAAGTCGGAAGGTCGGGCCGGCGAACGCCATGCGGCGGTCGCGGCATCGAAGGCCGCCGACAAGCCCGCGGCCGTGCTGAAACCGGTTGCGGTGAAAGCCGCTGCCGCGCGCACGGCCATGCCCGGTTCCCCCGCCGCGAAGCCCGCGACCGCACCGAAGCCGACCGCGCTGAAGCCCGCGATGCCGAAGCCGGCCGCGCCGAGCGTTGCGCCGGCCGGCGCGTTCGCGCTCACGTCGGAACGCGTGCGCGAACGGATGGTCGAACGGCTGCGCGCGAACGGCGTGACCGACGCGCGCGTGCTGGACGCGATGGCCGCGGTGCCGCGCCACCTGTTCGTGGATCCGGGGCTGGCGACGCAGGCCTACGAGGATTCCGCGCTGCCGATCGGCCACCAGCAGACCATTTCAAAGCCGTCGGTTGTCGCGCGCATGATCGAGCTCGCGATGGCCGGCCGCACGCTCGAGCGCGTGCTCGAGATCGGCACGGGCTGCGGCTATCAGGCCGCCGTGCTGAGCCACGTGGCACGCGACGTGTATTCGATTGAACGCATCAAGCCGCTCTACGAGCGCGCGAAGCTGAACCTGCGGCCGCTGCGCGTGCCGAACATCCGTCTGCACTACGGCGACGGGCGTGTCGGCCTGCCGTCCGCGGCCCCGTTCGACGCGATCGTGATCGCGGCGGCGGGGCTCGACGTGCCGCAGGCGCTGCTCGAGCAGCTCGCGATCGGCGGGCGCCTTGTCGCGCCGGTCGGCGCGCAGAGCGGGCAGCACCAGGTGCTCACGCTCGTCGAGCGCGTCGCGCACGCGCAATGGCGGGAGTCACGGCTTGATCGCGTTTTCTTTGTCCCTTTAAAATCCGGAGTAATTTGAAACCGATGAGTATGTTGCGCGCGATGCAAAACAACCGTTCCAGGGAACCGCTCACGCTCGCCCAGCGCGCGATCTGCGTAGCTGCGTTCTCCACGCTACTGGCCGCCTGTGCGACGCGGCTCGACAACGCGCCCGTCGTCGATCGCTCCGGTTCGCTCGGCACGACTGCCGCCGCGCAGCCCGCGGTACCGCTTCCGCCGGCGCCGCCGGGTTACTACCGGGTAAAGCCGGGCGACACGCTGTACCGGATCGCACTCGAAAACGGGCAGAACTATCGCGACATCGCCGCGTGGAACAACCTGGCGAACCCGAATCAGATCGAAGTCGACCAGCTGCTGCGCGTGTCGCCGCAGGCCGGTGCCGCTGTTGCGGGCACGCAGGTCGCCGCGCCGATCGCGGGCGCCGCCGTCGCTACCGCGCCGCTCAGCAGCGGCCCGGCAACGCCGGCCGCCGGTACGTCGTCGGTCGCGACGCCGCCTGTCGCGGCGGCCGCATCGAGCGACACGGCAGCTGCGCCGAGCGGCCCCGTGACGTTCGCGTGGCCCGCGCGCGGCCCCGTGCTGAACGGGTTCGACGACGCGAAGAACAAGGGCGTCAATATCGGCGGTACGGCCGGCGAGGCCGTGAAGGCGGCAGCCGATGGCCGCGTCGTTTATTCCGGCAATGGCCTGCGTGGCTACGGCAACCTCATTATCATCAAACACGATGCAACTTACCTCACGGCGTATGCACACAATCGCGCTTTGATGGTAAAAGAGGGGGACGCGGTGACGAAGGGGCAGAAGATCGCCGAGATGGGTAACAGCGATTCCGACCGCGTGATGCTGCATTTCGAGGTTCGCCGGCAGGGTAAGCCTGTCGATCCGCTGAAGTATTTGCCGCCTCAATAACCGAGACGACCATGCCGAAATCGAAGCGCCACGAGCCGCAAGCCGAGTCTGAGAAGATCAGTCGTGCCACGCAAGCATCGGTGGGGCGAGCGGGTGCTTCGACGGACGACGAGGACGACAACGCGGATAACGAACGCGATCTCGAGGCGCGCGACGCGGAGGCGGACGGTGGCGACGACGAGCGCGAAGGCCGGCCCGAGGCGTCGCCCGACGTCGACGATTTCCGCACGCTGCTGCAGGCCGAACTCACGGCCGACACGATCCAGCATTACCTGAACCGCATCAGCGTGAAGCCGCTGCTCACCGTCGAGGAGGAGCAGCGCTATTCGCGTCTGGCCAAGGCCGGTGAATTCGAGGCGCGGCAGGTGATGATCGAGCGCAACCTGCGCCTCGTCGTCAGCATCGCGAAGGGATACCTGAACCGCGGCGTGCCGCTGCTCGACCTGATCGAGGAGGGCAACCTCGGCCTGATGCATGCGATCGAAAAATTCGACCCGACGCGCGGCTTCCGTTTTTCGACCTACGCGACGTGGTGGATCCGCCAGAGCATCGAGCGGGCGATCATGAACCAGGCCCGCACGGTGCGCCTGCCCGTGCACGTGATCCGCGAACTGAACCAGGTGCTGCGCGCGAAGCGCCACCTCGAAAAGAATTCGATGTCGACGGGCGAGGCGGCCGAGCGCCGCGAAGCCAGCATCGACGACATCGCCTATCTCACCGGCAAGACCGCCGAGGAAGTCACCGACATCCTCGCGCTCAACGAGCACACGGCGTCGCTCGACGCGCCGCTCGACCTCGATCCCGCGAGCAGCCTGCTCGACCTGCTGCCCGACGACCAGAGCCAGTCGCCCGACGCCGAAGTGCAGCATCGCGAACTCGAGACGCTCACTCGCGCGTGGCTGTCGCGGCTGTCCGACAAGCACCGCCACGTGATCGAGCGCCGCTTCGGCCTGAATCACATCGAACCGGCGACGCTCGAGGAGCTGGCCGACGAGATGGGGCTCACGCGCGAGCGCGTGCGCCAGATCCAGCAGGAAGCGCTGGTGCGCCTCAAGCGGTTTTTCGCCTCCAACGGCGTGCGCAAGGACGCCGTTCTGTAACTGATGACTCCGATTCTTGTTTTTGACATCGAGACGATTCCCGATGTCGACGGCATTCGCCGTCTGGAAGACCTGCCCGCGACGCTCGACGATGCCGCGGTGGCCGAACATGCGTTCGCCGCGCGCCGCGAGAAGACCGGTGGCGATTTCCTGCCGCACCACCTGCAGCGCATCGCGGCGATCTCGTGCGTGTTCCGTGACAACAACGGGTTTCGCGTACGCTCGCTCGGCACGCCGCAGGACAACGAAGCCACGCTGATCCAGTCGTTCTACCGCGTGATCGAGAAATACACGCCGCAGCTCGTGTCGTGGAACGGCGGTGGCTTCGATCTGCCGGTGCTCCATTACCGCGCGCTCGTGCACGGCATTCCCGCGACCCGCTACTGGGATCTCGGCGAGGACGACCGCGAATTCAAGTGGAACAACTACATCTCGCGTTACCACTCGCGGCATACCGACCTGATGGATGTGCTCGCGATGTATCAGGCGCGCGCGAACGCGCCGCTCGACGCACTCGCGAAGATGTGCGGCTTTCCGGGCAAGCTCGGGATGGACGGCAGCCAGGTGTGGCCGGCGTTCCTGGACGGGCGGATCGAGGAAATCCGCAACTATTGCGAAACCGACGTCGTCAATACCTACCTGCTGTATTGCCGGTTCCAGTTGATGCGCGGCGGCCTGACGCCGAGCGAGTATGCGGACGAGATCCTGCTCGTGAAGAACTCGCTTGCGCAGGAGCCGGCGTCGCACTGGGCCGAATACCTCGCCGGCTTCACCGCGTAGCGCGGGTGGGGTGCGCCGGGGCCGGCGCGATCAATCGAGTTCGAGCAGCACCGGCTGGTGATCCGATGCGCGGACGTCGCCGTCGATTTCGCAGCGCATCACGTGCGGCAGCAGCGTATCGGTCACGAATACGAAGTCGCACGCGAGCGGCCCCTCCGACCATTGCGCCGTATCGTAGACACCCGCCGTCGGCGGTGGCGTGCGGCCGGGGTGCCGGGCGACCCATGCGTCGACGAAGCGCGGCGCGTCTGCGAGCGGCGCCAGGAATCGACGATAGGCATCGCTGCCGAACGCGCTGTTGAAATCGCCGCAGACGATCGCATCGCACGGCTGGCCGGTCGTGCTGAACGGCCCCTCGGCGGCTTCGGCGGGCGCTGGTCGTGCAGCGTGTGCGCAGGCCTCGCGGTGCCGGTCGCGCAGCGCGTCGACCTGGGCGAGCCGCTGGCGCGCCGAATAGTATTCCAGATGCGTGGTGACCACGCGCAGCGGTCCGAAGGGCGCCTGCAGCTCGACGTCGAGCGCGACGCGCGGCATCGACGGCGCGCCGGCGTCGGCCGGCCACGGCAGCAACTGGCGGAGCACGCGCCCGACCGGCAGCCGGGTCGCGATCGCATTGCCGAACTGGCGACGCGGTGCGCCGGCTTCGATCGGCGGCAGGTCGGCGCCGATCGCTTCGACGATCGTATGGCCGGGCAGCAGCGCCGCGAGTTCGGCGAACTGGTCGGCGCCGGGCCGGCCGGGCAATGCGCCGAAGCCGCGCGTGACCTCCTGCAGGCACAGCACGTCGAAGTCGCCGAGCCCGCGGATTGCCGCGACGGTGCGCGAAAGATCGACGACGCCGTCCGCGTCCCGACCCCATTGGATGTTCCAGTCGATCAGTCGCATGGTCGAATCTCCTGGCGGGTGGATTCCAGGCCGGGGGAGGCGCCCGCTCGGCTTCGCCGCGCCCGCCCGGGCGGAGTTGCGCCCCTGGCCATTCCGGCGCAATGTCGTGCGGTCCATGCTCAAGTATGGACGCCTGCCTCATGCAAAGCGGGCGATGCGGGCCTTCGTCGTCTACAATCTCGCCTTCTTCAACGTTTGTCAGGAAAAGCTGGTGTCCGAAGCCGTCCCCACTTCTGCGCGCAAATCAAGAAATGCGCCCGTCGCGCCCGGAATCGCCCCGGTTCTCGAGATCGAATCGCTCGACATGGAAGCGCGCGGTGTCGGCCGCACGATCACCGAGGACGGCGAGCCGGGCAAGGTCATCTTCGTCGAGGGCGCGCTGCCGGGTGAGCGCGTGACCTATTCGAGCTTCCGCCGCAAGCCGAGCTACGAGCAGGCGACGGTTGTCGACATTCTGCGCCCGAGCGTGATGCGCACGAAGCCGAAATGCGCGTTCTTCGGCACCTGCGGTGGCTGCTCGATGCAGCATCTCGACATGCGCGCACAGGTGGCGGTCAAGCAGCGCGTGCTCGAAGACAACCTGTGGCACCTGGCGAAGCTGCGCGCGGAAACGATGTTCGCGCCGATCCACGGCCCGTCGTGGGGCTATCGCTACCGTGCACGCCTGACCGTGCGCAACGTTGCGAAGAAGGGCGGCGTGCTGGTCGGATTTCATGAGAAGAAGAGCAGCTACGTGGCCGACATGACGAGCTGCGAAGTGCTGCCGCCGCACGTGTCGGCGATGCTGGTGCCGCTGCGCCGGCTCGTCGAAGGGCTGTCGATTCGCGATCGGATGCCGCAGATCGAGCTCGCGGTGGGCTCGGAAGTCACGGCGCTCGTGCTGCGTGTGCTGGAGCCGATCAACGCGGACGACGAAGCGCTGCTGCGCGCATTCGCGGACGAGCACAAGGTGCAGTTCTGGCTGCAGCCGAAGGGCCCCGATACGGTGACGCCGTTCTATCCGCTCGACGTGTCGCTCGATTACACGCTGCCGGAATTCGGTATCCGCATGCCGTTCAAGCCGACCGACTTCACGCAGGTCAATCATCAGATCAACCGCGTGCTGGTGGGCCGTGCGCTGCGCCTGCTCGCGCCGTCGCGCGACGACCGCGTGCTCGACCTGTTCTGCGGGATCGGCAACTTCACGCTGCCGCTCGCGCGGCTGTCGCGCGAGGTGATGGGCATCGAGGGCAGCGACACGCTGACGACGCGCGCACTGGCGAACGCGCGCGAAAACGGTGTCGACGGCCACACGACGTTCGCGTGCCGGAACCTGTTCGAAGTGACTGGCGACGACATCCGTGCGCTCGGCGCATTCGACAAGTTCCTGATCGACCCGCCGCGCGAAGGCGCGCTCGCGGTATCGAAGGCGCTGGCCGAGATCGCGCAGAGCGGTGAAGGCCCGCTGCCGAAGCGCATCGTCTATGTGTCGTGCAACCCGTCGACGCTGGCGCGCGACGCGGGCCTGCTCGTGCACGAGGCCGGCTACCGCCTGAAGGGCGCCGGTGTCGTGAACATGTTCCCGAATACGTCGCACGTCGAATCGATCGCGCTGTTCGAGCGCGACTGAGATCCGGGCGGCGGACGTAAAAAAACCGGCCCACGGGCCGGTTTTTTCATGATGCGTGGCGAACGTCAGTTGCGGTTGCCGCCGAAGATGCCGAGCAGCGCGAGCAGGTTCGTGAACACGTTGTACAGGTCGAGGTAGATCGCGAGCGTCGCCGAGATGTAGTTCGTCTCGCCGCCGTTCACGACGCGCTGGACGTCGAACAGCATGTAGGCGGAGAAGATCGCGATCGCGAGTACCGACACGGTGAGCATCAGCGCCGGGAGTTGCAGGAAGATGTTCGCGACCGAGGCAAGCAGGATGACGATCACGCCCATGAACAGCCACTTGCCGAGCCCCGAGAAATCACGCTTGCTGACGGTGGCGATCGTCGCCATCGCGGCAAAGATGATGCCGGTGCCGCCGAACGCGAGCATGATCAGCGACGGGCCGTTCGAGAAGCCGAGGATGAAGCTCAGCAGCCGGGACAGCATCAGGCCCATGAAGAACGTGAAGCCGAGCAGCACGAACACGCCGGCCGCGCTGTTTTTCGTCCGCTCGATCGCGAACATGAAGCCGAACGCGATCGCGAAGAACGCGAGCAGGCTCATCATCGGGCTCGTGGCTGCGAACAGCGAGAAGCCCGTCGCGACGCCGACCCAGGCGCCCAGCACGGTCGGCACCATCGACAGCGCGAGCAGCCAGTACGTGTTCCGCAGCACGCGGTTGCGAACCTCGGCGGTGCTGACGGAACCGCCGCGGCCGAAATTGTACGGATAGTCGTTCATGGTTTCTCCTAACATTGAACGCGTGGGCGTCCGGGGCCGGTTCGGCGCGCGCGGTGTGCGGCGCAGCAAACCGGAGCAGCTATGGCTAAGATACGTTCCGTGCCGGGAGGTTTCAATGTCCGGGCAGCACAAAACATATGGATTCTGAACCTTTCACGCGTGTAAGGGTTCAATCGCAATGATACACGGGATTGTGCTACAATAGCGGATTCATTTGAACCTGTAACTTCTTAATTTTTTGGAGTTTTTATGGCAATCGAGCGCACCCTGTCGATCATCAAGCCGGATGCGGTGGCAAAGAACGTGATCGGCCAGATCTACAGCCGTTTCGAAGGCGCCGGCCTGAAGATCGTCGCATCGCGCATGGCGCACCTGTCGCGTGCTGACGCAGAGAAGTTCTACGCGGTTCACGCAGCGCGTCCGTTCTTCAAGGACCTCGTCGATTTCATGATCTCGGGCCCGGTGATGATCCAGGTTCTGGAAGGTGAAGGCGCGATCCTGAAGAACCGCGACCTGATGGGCGCAACGGATCCGAAGAAGGCGGAAAAGGGCACGATCCGCGCCGACTTCGCCGACAGCATCGACGCGAACGCCGTGCACGGCTCGGACGCTGCGGAAACGGCAGCGGTCGAAATCGCGTTCTTCTTCCCGGAAATGAACGTTTACTCGCGCTAAGCCCTGGCTGGCAGCAAGTAGGCAGGATTCAGCGCACGCGGCAAGGCAGCACATCATGACGAGCGAAACTTCCGTCAATCTTCTCGACTTCGATGCCGAGGGTCTTGTCGCGTACTGCGGCAGCCTCGGCGAGAAGCCGTTCCGCGCCAAGCAGTTGCAGCGCTGGATCCACCAGTACAACGCTGGCGATTTCGACGGCATGACCGATCTTGCGAAGTCCTTGAGAGAGAAACTCAAGGGCCGCGCGTCGATCGTCATGCCCGAGATCGCCAGCGATCACGTTTCCGCCGACGGCACGCGCAAGTGGCTGATCGACGTCGGAAACGGCAATGCGGTCGAAACCGTGTTCATCCCGGAAGAGACGCGCGGCACGCTGTGCGTGTCGTCGCAAGCCGGGTGTGCGGTGAACTGCCGCTTCTGCTCGACGGGCAAGCAGGGTTTTTCCCGCAACCTGTCGACAGCCGAAATCATCGGCCAGCTACGGATGGCCGAATTTGCATTGCGAGCGTCGCTGGGTCGCGCACCCGGCCCGAACGGCAAGGCCGAGCGGGTCGTCACCAACGTGGTGATGATGGGCATGGGCGAGCCGCTGCTGAATTACAGCGCGGTCGTGCCGGCCATGCGGCTGATGCTCGACGACAACGCGTACGGCCTGTCGCGCCGCCGCGTCACGCTGTCCACGTCCGGCGTGGTGCCGATGATGGACCGCCTCGGCGCCGAGTTGCCGGTTGCGCTGGCCGTTTCGCTGCACGCGCCCAACGATGCGCTGCGCGACGAGCTGGTGCCGCTCAACAAGAAGTATCCGCTGCGTGAGCTGATGGCAGCTTGCCAGCGCTACCTGAAAGTCGCGCCGCGCGACTTCATTACTTTCGAATACTGCATGCTGGACGGCGTCAACGACACCGAAGCGCATGCGCGCGAACTGCTGGCCGTCACGCGCGACGTGCCGTGCAAGTTCAATCTGATCCCGTTCAATCCGTTTCCGGAATCGGGCCTCATCCGCTCGAAACCGGAGCAGATCAAGCGCTTTGCGCAGGTCCTCATCGACGCGGGTGTCGTCACGACCGTGCGCAAGACGCGCGGCGACGACATCGATGCCGCGTGCGGCCAGCTGGCCGGCGCAGTGAAGGATCGCACGCGCCTCGCGGAACGAACGGGCGCAGCAGGGAAAATCATCGAGGTTCGGGCGATTTGACAGGGGCGCCTGGCCGGGGATGTCAGCGCCTTTTGGGCGGTACAACACGCGAATAGCGATCGGTCGCGGCGCCACGGCGTCGCGCATGGTATGGACAGTTGCGGGTGCCGGCCGGCGGGAACCGGCGGCGGCCGCCAGTGAAGAAGAATCGACGCGAGGACAAGGATGAGTGAGCCGCAGCCGTCTAACGGCGCAGAGACGAATGGCGCGAAGCCGGCACCGGCAGGGTTGGAATCGCTTGCGGCGGTCGGCAGCCGGCTGGCGCAGCTTCGGGAGGCAAGAGGGTGGACCGTCGACGACGTGTCGGCGCGACTCAAGGTCGCACCGCAGAAGCTCCGGGCGCTCGAGGCGGGTGACATCAGTCACTTGCCCGGCGTGACGTTTGCACTCGGCGTCGTACGCAGCTACGCGAAGATGCTCGGCGTCGATCCGGAGCCGTTCGCGCAGGCGTTGCGCCGTGAGCGCGGGGTGCCGGAAGTCGACCTGTCGATGCCCGCGTCGTCGGGGACGGATCTGCCGCGCGGCCGCGTGTCGATTCCGCTGGGCGGATCGTCGCGGCATCATCCGTGGTTGTGGGGCACGGCGATCGTCGTCGTCGCGGTGGTCGCCGTACTGATGTGGCACACTGGCGGCGATTCGTCGAGCCTGCTCGCGCGCTTCAGGAGCGGCGACGCGGAGCATGCGTCGGCCGCGAGCGTGCCGGCGGCGGCATCCTCGTCAACCGTCGAAGAGGCGGCCTCAAGCGGTGCGGCTGCCGTGGTCGCGAATGAGGTTCCGGCCCCGGCTGCTGCATCTGCTGCGCCGGCGCCGGTTATTGCGTCGGCAGTTCCGGCGCCCGCGCCGGTGGCGCCGGCCGTGACGGCTGCCGCATCGCAGCCGGTCGTGGCGACGGCGGCGGCAAGCGCCGCCGCGCCGGCTCAGCCGGCGAGCGTCGCGGTCGCGGCCGGCCAGTCCATGGTCGAACTGAAGGTCAAGCAGGACAGCTGGTTCAGCGTGCGCGACAAGAGCGGCAAGGAGCTGTTCTCCGGGCTGGTGCGCGGCGGCGAGGCGAAGCAGGTCGCGGGCGATGGCCCGTTCAAGGTCACGATCGGCAACAAGGCGGGCCTCGACACCGTTGCGTTCGACGGAAAACCCGTCGATCCGGCAAAATATTCGGCAGCGCGGGGTAACGTGGCGCGGTTCACGTTGCCCTGACGTCAAGCGCCGTGGCGAAGGCCTGTCGTCGATATCGGCAGGCCGTGAGGGCACGGCGCTTTTTCAATTCATGCGCCGCGTCGCGGCGCATTCCGCGTAAATGGATCTATCGATGCAATCCGAAGCTCAATCCCCACGCAGCAGTCAGATTTGTTCAACCGAGCCGGTGTTCGGCGGGCATCAGCCGCGCCGCGTATCGCATGCGGTGGATGTCCGCTGGGGCGGGCAGCTCGTGACGATCGGCGGCGACGCGCCGGTGCGCGTGCAGTCGATGACGAATACCGACACGGCCGACGCGATCGGCACGGCAATCCAGATCAAGGAACTCGCGAACGCGGGCTCCGAACTGGTGCGCATCACGGTCAACACGCCCGAGGCCGCGGCCGCCGTGCCGGCGATCCGCGAGCAGCTCGACCGCATGGGCGTGACCGTGCCGCTCGTCGGCGATTTCCACTACAACGGCCACCTGCTGCTGCGTGACTACCCGGGCTGCGCCGAGTCGCTGTCGAAGTACCGGATCAACCCGGGCAACGTCGGCCAGGGCGCGAAGCGCGATACGCAGTTCGCGCAGATGATCGAGGCCGCGGCCAAGTACGACAAGCCGGTACGGATCGGCGTGAACTGGGGCAGTCTCGACCAGGATCTGCTCGCGCGCATGATGGACGAGAACGGTGCGCGTTCGCAGCCGTGGGATGCGCAGAGCGTGATGTACGAGGCGCTGATCCAGTCGGCGATCGGCTCGGCCGAGCGTGCGGTCGAACTGGGCCTCGGCCGCGACCGTATCGTGCTGTCGTGCAAGGTCAGCGGCGTGCAGGACCTGATCGCCGTGTACCGCGAACTCGGCCGCCGCTGCGGCTTCGCGCTGCACCTCGGGCTGACCGAGGCCGGCATGGGCTCGAAGGGCATCGTGGCTTCGACGGCTGCACTCGGCGTGCTGCTGCAGGAAGGGATCGGCGACACGATCCGCATCTCGCTGACGCCGGAACCGGGCGCATCGCGCACGGGCGAGGTGATCGTCGGCCAGGAAATCCTCCAGACGATGGGCCTGCGCTCGTTCGCACCGATGGTGATCGCGTGCCCGGGCTGCGGCCGTACGACGAGCACGCTGTTCCAGGAGCTCGCGATGCAGATCCAGACCTACCTGCGCGAACAGATGCCGGTCTGGCGCAAGGAGTATCCGGGCGTCGAGAAGATGAACGTCGCGGTGATGGGCTGCATCGTCAACGGCCCGGGCGAATCGAAGCACGCAAACATCGGCATCAGCCTGCCGGGTTCGGGCGAGAACCCGGCCGCGCCCGTCTTCATCGACGGCGAGAAGGTCAAGACGCTGCGCGGCGAGCGGATCGCCGAGGAATTCCAGCAGATCGTCAGCGACTACGTCGCACGCAATTACGGCCGTACCGAGGCCCTGAACTAATTCGTCCACACACACGATGACTGAACAAAAACGCAAGATCGAGAAGCTCACCGGCGTCAAGGGCATGAACGACATCCTCCCGCAGGATGCCGGCCTTTGGGAGTTCTTCGAAGCCACCGTGAAATCGCTGCTGCGCGCATACGGCTACCAGAACATCCGCACGCCGATCGTCGAACACACGCAGCTCTTCACGCGCGGTATCGGCGAGGTCACGGACATCGTCGAGAAGGAGATGTACAGCTTCACCGACGCGCTGAACGGCGAGAACCTGACGATGCGCCCGGAAAATACCGCGGCGGTGGTGCGCGCGTCGATCGAGCACAACATGCTGTACGACGGCCCGAAGCGCCTGTGGTACATCGGCCCGATGTTCCGTCACGAGCGTCCGCAGCGCGGCCGCTATCGCCAGTTCCACCAGGTCGGCGTCGAGGCGCTCGGCTTCGCGGGCCCCGATGCGGATGCCGAGATCATCATGATGTGCCAGCGCCTGTGGGATGACCTCGGCCTGACCGGCATCAAGCTCGAGATCAACTCGCTCGGCCTTGCCGAAGAGCGTGCCGCGCACCGCGTCGAACTGATCAAGTACCTCGAGCAGTTCGCCGACGTGCTCGACGAGGATGCGAAGCGCCGTCTGTATACGAACCCGCTGCGCGTGCTCGACACGAAGAATCCCGCGCTGCAGGAAATCGCGCAGAATGCGCCGAAGCTGATCGACTTCCTCGGCGAAGAATCGCGCGCGCACTTCGAAGGGCTGCAGCGCCTGCTGCTCGCGAACAACATCCCGTTCAAGATCAACCCGCGTCTCGTGCGTGGTCTCGACTATTACAACCTGACCGTGTTCGAGTGGGTGACCGACAAGCTCGGCGCGCAGGGCACGGTCGCGGCCGGCGGTCGCTACGATCCGCTGATCGAGCAGCTCGGCGGCAAGCCGACCGCGGCGTGCGGCTGGGCGATGGGCATCGAGCGGATCCTCGAACTGCTGAAGGAAGAAGATCTCGCGCCCGAGCAGGAAGGCGTCGACGTGTACGTCGTGCACCAGGGCGAGACCGCGCGCGAACAGGCGTTCATCGCGGCCGAACGCCTGCGCGATACGGGCCTCGACGTGATCTTCCACTGCAGCGCGGACGGCGCACCGGCGAGCTTCAAGTCGCAAATGAAACGGGCCGACGCCAGTGGCGCCGCGTTCGCGGTGATCTTCGGCGAAGAGGAGGTTGCGAACGGTACGGTGGGCGTGAAGGCGCTGCGCGGTGCGGGCGGAGACGGGGAAAAGAACGTTCAGCAGACCGTACCGGTCGAAGGCTTGACCGAATTCCTAATCAATGCGATGGTTGCATCCGCCGAAGACGGCGACGACTGATCGCGCTGGCATCCGCTCGACAAGAAAGGCCTGAACAGGAAGGAATCGCTCGCCGATGAGTTATCACGACGAACAAGAATCGATTGAAAGTCTGAAGGCGTGGTGGGCCCGCTGGGGCAACCTCACCACGTGGATCGTGCTCGCGGCGCTCGTCGTCGCGGCCGGTTTCAATGGCTGGAACTACTGGCAGCGCCGTCAGGCTGCCGAGGCGTCCGGGCTGTACGAACAGGTCCAGAAGGCTGCCGCCGCGAACGACAAGGCGACGATGGCTCGCGCGGCCGCCGACATGGAAGCCAAGTTCGGCAGCACGCCGTATGCACAGATGACGGCGCTCTCCGCAGCAAAGACGCTGTACGCGGCCGGTGACACGGCAGGTGCGAAGGCGCAGCTGCAATGGGCCGTCGATCACGCCAAGGATGACGAGTATAAGCAGATCGCGAAGCTGCGCCTCGCGTCGCTGCTGCTCGACGAGAAGGCGTACGACGCGGGCCTCGCGCTGCTGTCGGGTACGCCGGTCGATGCATTCAAGGGCCTCGTGGCCGATCGCCGCGGCGATCTGCTTGCCGCGCAAGGCAAGACCGACGACGCGCGCGCCGCATACAAGCTCGCGCTCGACGGCCTGTCGAAGGACGACCAGTCTGCCCGCCAGCTCGTGCAGTTCAAGCTGGACGCGCTCGGCGGCTGAACCCCGGTCCCCTCAACCTCTTAACTCTGCTTCGCTAACCGATGAATTTGCTGAAACGTTACGCTGTGCCCGTTGCCTGCGCGGCGGCTGTCCTCGCATTGGCGGCCTGCTCGTCGTCGAAGGACGCGCGCCGCGTGCCGACGCCGCTCACCGAGTTCAAGCCCGTGATGGACGTGCAACAGGTCTGGAAGGCGAGCGTCGGCAAGGGCGGGCGCTACCTGTTCTCGCCGGTGGCCGTGGGCGACGCCGTCTATGCGGCGGGCGAAAACGGTTCGGTCGAGAAGATCGACGCGAAGACGGGCCAGACGGTCTGGCGCGCGAAGGTCGGCTCCGACCTGTCGGCCGGTGTCGGCAGCGACGGCAACCTGACCGCGGTCGGCGCGCTGAAGGGCGGCGTGTTCGTACTGGGTCCGGACGGCAAGCAACTGTGGAAGACCAGCGTGCAGGGCGAGATCTTCTCGCCGCCGCTCGTCGGCAACGGCCTGGTGGTCGTCCGCACGATCGACGGCCAGGTGGTCGCGTTCAACGCGCAGACGGGCGAGCAGAAGTGGAACTACCGCAACCGTGCGGTGCCGCTGAACCTGCGTGTGTCGGCCGGCATGACGTTCGCCGGTGACGCGGCGGTGCTGGCGGGTTTCCCCGGCGGCGGGCTGGTCGCGATCAACCTGCAGACGGGCGAACCGTTCTGGCAGACGCCGGTGTCGTTCCCGAAGGGCGTGACCGAGGTCGAGCGCATCAACGACGTCAGCGGCCCGCCGACGCTCGTGGGTGCGGAAGCCTGCGCGGTGACGTTCCAGGGTCAGCTCGGCTGCTTCGATGCGAACTCGGGGCGCCCGCTGTGGGAAAAGCCGTTCTCGAGCCGCAGCGGCCTCGCGCAGGACGACTCGGTCGTTGCCGGCGGCGACGACTGGTCGGTCGTGACCGCGTACGATGCCGCTTCGGGCAACCAGCTCTGGCGCAACGACAAGCTGAAGAGCCGCGACGTCGGCGTGCCGTACCTGCTCGGGCACGCGGTCGTGATGGGCGATTACAAGGGTTTCGTGCACTTCCTGTCGCGCGAAGACGGCAGCTTCATCGCGCGGATGAAGACCGACGGCAGCGCGATCACGGCGGCGCCGGTCCTCGCGGGCAATACGCTCGTCGTGCAGACGAAGGACGGCGGCCTGTACGGATTCCGTCCGCGCTGACGCGCAGGAAACATGCGCGACCGCAGCGCGACGGGCTTGTCCCGCGCGCCGTGGTCGTGCGACTTGAAGGCGGCCGGTGCTCCCGGCCGCTCGGTATTTGAAAGGCAGTTCGAGACGAAAGACGACGGCGCGCATCGCGCGCCAGGCGCGCGCATTCGGCGCGGCGCGAATTCGTGATATTTTCATTCAGCGCAGCCGCCCGCAGCAGCGGGCCTCCCGCTGCTGCGCTTCACCGTAGAAAACACAGATGAAACCGGTCATTGCCCTCGTTGGGCGCCCCAATGTGGGGAAATCCACGCTGTTCAACCGGCTCACGCGTTCGCGTGATGCGCTGGTCGCCGACTTGCCCGGCCTGACGCGCGATCGCCATTACGGCGAAGGGCGCGTCGGCGAGCGGCCGTACCTGGTCGTCGATACGGGCGGCTTCGAGCCTGTCGCGAAGGACGGCATCCTGCACGAGATGGCGCGCCAGACGCGCCAGGCCGTCGAGGAAGCCGACGTCGTCGTGTTCATCGTCGACGGCCGCAACGGGCTTGCGCCGCAGGACAAGTCGATCGCCGACTACCTGCGCAAGACCGGCCGGCCGATCTTCCTGGTCGTCAACAAGGCCGAGGGGATGAAGTACACGGCGGTCGCGACCGACTTCTACGAGCTCGGGCTCGGCGATCCGCGCGCGATCTCGGCCGCGCACGGCGACGGCGTGACCGACATGATCAACGAGGCGCTGGAGGTCGCGTACGCGGACCGGCCGGCGGAAGAGGACGACAACGATCCTTCGCGCGGCATCAAGATCGCGATCGTCGGCCGCCCGAACGTCGGCAAATCGACGCTCGTCAACGCGCTGATCGGCGAGGATCGCGTGATCGCGTTCGACATGCCGGGCACGACGCGCGATTCGATCTACGTCGACTTCGAGCGTAACGGCAAGAAATACACGCTGATCGACACGGCCGGCCTGCGGCGCCGCGGCAAGGTGTTCGAGGCGATCGAGAAATTCTCGGTCGTGAAGACCCTGCAGTCGATCTCCGACGCGAACGTCGTCATTCTTTTGCTGGATGCGCAGCAGGACATTTCCGACCAGGACGCGCACATCGCCGGCTTCGTCGTCGAACAGGGTCGCGCGCTCGTGATCGGCGTCAACAAGTGGGACGGGCTCGACGAGCATGCGCGCGATCGGGCGAAAGCGGATTTGACCCGCAAGCTGAAATTCCTCGACTTCGCGAAATCGCACTTCATTTCCGCCACGAAGAAGACCGGCATCGGCACGCTGATGCGCTCGGTCGACGACGCGTACGCGGCGGCAATGGCGAAGCTGCCGACACCGAAGCTCACGCGCGCGCTGATCGAGGCAGTCGAGTTCCAGCAGCCGCGCCGTCGCGGCCCGGTGCGTCCAAAGCTGCGCTACGCGCACCAGGGCGGCCAGAATCCGCCGATCATCGTCATCCACGGCAACGCGCTCGACGCCGTGACGGAAACGTACAAGCGTTACCTGGAAAACCGGTTCCGCGAAACTTTCTCACTGACGGGGACTCCATTGCGCATAGAGTTCCGTTCGTCGAACAATCCGTACGCGGACAAGAGCTGAAGCACGCCTGTTACACGCGTTACACGAGGGGTAGGCCGCACGGCCTATGCCCCGGGTGGGCCAGGCAAAATCGGCTATA
This sequence comes from Burkholderia sp. LK4, assembly GCF_001043615.1. Lineage (NCBI taxonomy): Bacteria > Pseudomonadati > Pseudomonadota > Betaproteobacteria > Burkholderiales > Burkholderiaceae > Burkholderia > Burkholderia sp. LK4. The sequence goes on along the minus strand of NZ_LDUL01000010.1, from coordinate 22,626 downwards.
GTGTAGCGATTGGCGCCGGATCTCTTTTTCTTCGCCGCCAATCCAGATCAACCTGCAAAAAAAGATGGAGTACGCCATGAGCAACAAAGGGCAATTGTTACAAGACCCGTTTTTGAACGCACTGCGCAAAGAGCACGTTCCCGTTTCGATCTACCTCGTCAACGGCATCAAGCTTCAAGGGAACATTGAATCGTTCGACCAGTACGTCGTGTTGCTCCGTAATACGGTGACCCAGATGGTGTACAAGCACGCCATCTCGACGGTCGTGCCGGCGCGCCCGGTGAATTTCCACCCGGACGCGGAAGCCTCGTCCTAACCTATCGCAGCGGCCGGCATCCGGTCGCCGCGAGCGACCGATGCCAGCCGCCTTATCTTGACACCTGAAAATTTGATCAACGCAGCGCTCGTCGGCATCGATTTCGGCAAGACCGATTTCGAAGCCAGTCTCGAAGAACTCAGTCTTCTCGCCTCCAGTGCGGGGGCCCGTCCCGCCGTCACCCTCACGGGTCGTCGCTCCAGTCCCGATGCCAAGATGTTCATCGGCAGCGGCAAAGCCGAAGAACTCCGGCTCGCCTGCGACGCGCACAACGTCGAAATCGTCATCTTCAATCACGCATTGGCGCCGGCCCAGCAACGTAATCTGGAGCAGGCACTTAACAGGCGTGTGGTCGATCGCACCAGCCTCATCCTCGACATCTTCGCGCAGCGCGCCCGTAGCCACGAAGGCAAGCTGCAGGTCGAGCTCGCGCAGCTCCAGTACCTGTCGACGCGACTCATTCGCGCGTGGACCCACCTCGAACGGCAGAAGGGTGGTATCGGCCTGCGCGGCCCTGGCGAAACCCAGCTCGAAACCGACCGCCGGCTGATCGGCGAACGCATCAAGATGCTGAAGTCGCGGCTGGACCGGCTGCGCCGGCAACACAGCACGCAACGCCGGCAACGCGCGCGCAGCGGCACGATGTCGGTGTCGCTGGTCGGCTATACGAACGCGGGCAAGTCGACGCTGTTCAATGCGCTGACGAAAGCGCAGGCCTATGCGGCCGACCAGCTGTTCGCCACGCTCGACACGACGTCGCGGCGCGTGTACCTCGGCGATGAGGTCGGCCAGATCGTCGTGTCGGATACGGTCGGGTTCATCCGCGAGTTGCCTCACCAGCTGGTCGCCGCATTCCGCGCGACCCTCGAGGAAACGATTCACGCGGATCTGCTGTTGCACGTGGTCGATGCATCGAGCGCGGTCAGGCTCGAACAGATCGAGCAGGTCAACGGCGTGCTGCACGAGATCGGCGCGGACACGATCCGGCAGGTACTGGTGTTCAACAAGATCGACGCCGTGCCTGAGCTGGCGGCCCGCGGCGACGCGGTCGAGCGGGACGAGTATGGTAATATTTCGCGCGTCTTTTTGAGCGCGCGCACCGGTCAGGGTCTTGACGCGTTGCGTGCCGCCATCGCCGAAATCGCCTCCGCGGAACACCTTTCCAGCGCGACGTTACCCGACGGCGCGCTCGACGGCGCTCCCGCTGAACCACACGAAGACCACACGATTTCCGAACACGGGCGCTAACCGGTCCCGGCCGGTTCGCCGGCGTCTAATCTGGTGAACAAACTCTGGTGAACGAATACAACGAGCGGAGTACCTGGCGGCGGATGCGCGCCTTGCTGTCGATCAACGATCCCCGCTGGGGACGCGGCGAAGGCAATGGCAAAGACGGATCCCGTCCCCGTGCGAACGAATCGAAGCGTCCGCAAGGCGGCGACGGCGATGGTCCGCCCGATCTCGACGAGATGTGGCGCAACTTCAACCGGCGCCTGAACGGCCTTTTCGGCGGCAAGGGCGGCAACGGTTTTCGTCCTGACAACGGGCGGGCCGCGCGAGTCGGCGTAGGCATCGTGATCGGCGTGCTGGTCGCGGTCTACGCGGGCAGCGGGCTGTTCGTCGTGCAGGAAGGCCAGACAGGCGTCGTGCTGCAGCTCGGCAAGCTGTCGGGTACGGTCGGCCAGGGCGTGCACTGGCGCGCGCCGTATCCGTTCGCGTCGCACGAGATCGTCGACACGTCGCAGGTCCGCTCGATCGAGATCGGCCGCAACAACGTCGTGCGCCTCGCGAACGTGAAGGAAGCCGCGATGCTGACGCGCGATGCCGATATCGTCGACGTGCGCTTCATCGTCCAGTACCGGATCCGTTCCGCGACCGATTACCTGTTCCGCAGCGTCGACCCTGAGCGCAGCGTGTCGCAGGCCGCGCAGGCCGCGGTGCGTGCGATCGTCGGTACGCGCAGCGCGGCCGACGTGCTGAACCAGGACCGCGACGCGCTGCGCGAGCAGCTTTCCACCGCGATCCAGCGCGATCTCGATCGCTATCAGTCGGGACTCGAGGTGACGGCCGTCACGATGCAGAGCGTTGCGGCGCCCGAGCAGACGCAGGCCGCGTACGGCGAAGTCGCCAAGGCGCGCGACGAGCGCGAGGCAGCGAAGCGCGCCGCGCAGGCGTATGCAAACGACCTGCTGCCGAAGGCGCAGGGCGATGCCGCGAAGCTCGTCGACGAAGCAAAGGCGTATGCCGATCGCGTGGTCACGGAAGCCGAAGGCGATGCCGACCGCTTCAAGCAGGTCTATGCGCAGTACTCGAAGGCGCCTGCGGTGATCCGTGAGCGGATGTATCTCGAGACGATGCAGGAAATCTATTCGAACTCGACGAAGGTGTTCGTCGGCAACAAGGGCGGCAACAGCGTCGTTTACCTGCCGCTCGACAAGCTCGTCGAGCAGGGGCGACAAAACGCCGCGGCGTCCACGGGGGCATCCGCACCCGATGCGGCGTCGGCACCGGCGGCCGTCGCGCCGGCGGTAGCGGCGCCCGCGAGTGCGGCGTCGCCCGCGGCAGCGTCGGGCAACGACGTGCTGCGATCGCGCGAGGCGTTTCGCAGCCGGTCGCGCGAAGACGATCTGAAGTAACGGGGAGCGCAGAACATGAACCGAATCATTGCGCTCGTCGTCGCAATCGTGATCGTTGCCTTCGCGGCATCCTCGACAGTCCTTACCGTCGATCCGCGCCATGCGGCCGTGCTGTCGGGGCGCGACGGCGCGCAGCCTGAACTGGCCGGGCCCGGCATCCATTTCAAATTGCCGCCGCCGCTGCAGACGGCGACGCTGATCGACACGCGGCTGCAATCGCTCGAGTCGTCGGATCCGCTGCAAGTGGCGACGGAAGACAAGCACGACCTGCTCGTCGCCTATGCGGTGAAGTACCGGATCGGCGATCCGATGAAGTATTTCACGGCGACAGGGGGCGACCCGGCGGCCGCCAGCGAACGTCTGGCCGGCGCACTGAAGGGCGCACTCGTCGACGCGTTCGGCAAGCATGCGCTCGACGATGCGCTCGGCGGCCAGCGTGCGATCGCTGATGCGGCCCGCGACGAAGTGAAGGCAAAGGCGTCCGGTTTCGGCGTCGACGTGGTCGACGTCCAGCTGACGCGCGTCGACTTGCCCGCTGCGCAAACCGATGCCGTCTATCAGCGGATGATCGGCGCACTGCGCGATCAGGCCGCGCAGGTGCGTGCGCAAGGCGCGGCCGACGTCGAGCAGATCAAGGCCGACGCCGAACGCGATCAGCAGGCCGTGCTCGCGAACGCGTACAAGTCCGCGCAGACGATCAAGGGCGAGGGCGACGCGAAGGCCGCGACGATCGCCGCCGATGCGTTCGGCCGCGATCCGCAGTTCTATCAGTTCTACGCGAGCCTGCAGGCTTACCGGAACACGTTCAAGCGCAACGACATCATCGTCGTCGATCCCGACAGCGAGTTCTTCCGCTTCATGCGCAGCCCGACGGGCGGTGCCGCACCGGCGGCGGCTGCTCCCCGCAAACACTGACCTTGGGGCGCCGCGTCGAGCGGCGCCGTCGCTCGCATGGACCTGGCTGGCTCGTTGTTGCTCGCAGTAGCGCTGATGCTGATCATCGAGGGGGCGTTCCCCTTCGTGTTTCCCGTCGCCTGGCGCGACACGTTTCGTAGAATGGCTGAGCGGCCGCCGCATCATATCCGGATCGGCGGGCTGATCGTGATGGTGCTCGGGCTCATACTGCTGCTGCTCGCCACCTGATCCGGACGGCGCATCCGCCGTCCGTCCCGCCCGAATTCAGAATTTCCGATTCACATCGCGGCGCGCGTGGTCGCGCGCTGTTTCCCGTCGTAGGACCGTACCGATGTCGACCTGGTTACTTCCCGAGAATATCGCCGACGTGCTGCCGTCGGAAGCGCGCAAGATCGAGGAGCTGCGCCGCAGGCTGCTCGACCGCTTCCGTTCGTATGGCTACGAAATGGTGATGCCGCCGCTGCTCGAGTATCTCGAGTCGCTGCTGACGAGCGGCGGCGCCGACCTGCGCCTGCGCACCTTCAAGCTGGTCGACCAGCTGTCGGGCCGTACGCTCGGCCTGCGCGCGGACATCACGCCGCAGGTCGCGCGGATCGACGCGCACCTGTTGAACCGCCAGGGCGTGACGCGCCTCTGCTATGCGGGCCACGTGATGCATACGCGTCCGCGCGGCCTGCACGCGACGCGCGAGCAGATCCAGATCGGCGCCGAAATCTACGGGCATGCCGGGCTGGAAGCCGACCTCGAGATCCAGCAACTGATGCTCGATGCGCTGCATCTCGCAGGCCTGTCGCGCATCCGTCTCGACCTCGGCCACGCGGGCGTGCTCGCGGCGCTGCTGGCGCGCGACGCGCAGGCCGCGGAGCGTGGCGAGTCGCTGTACGACGCGCTGTCGGGCAAGGACGTGCCGCTGCTGAACGAGCTGACCGACGATCTCGGTGCCGATACGCGCGCCGCGCTGCGGGCGCTGCCGCACCTCTATGGCGATGCGAGCGTGCTCGCCGAGGCGCGGACGCGGTTGCCGGTGCTGCCCGAAATCACGCGGGCGCTCGACGATCTGGCGCAACTCGCGGCGCAGGCGAAGGGTGCCGAAGTGGCGATCGATCTGGGCGACCTGCGCGGCTACGCGTATCACAGCGGCGCGATGTTCAGCGCCTACATCGACGGCGTGCCGAACGCGATCGCGCGCGGCGGCCGCTACGACCACGTCGGCCAGGCGTATGGTCGTGCGCGTCCGGCCACCGGCTTCTCGCTCGACCTGCGCGAGCTCGCCCGGATTTCCCCGGTCGAGGCTCGCGGTACCGCGATTCTCGCGCCGTGGGCGCAGGACGATGCGCTGAGCGCGGCCGTTGCGGCGCTGCGCGATGCGGGCGAGGTCGTGATCCAGGCGCTGCCGGGCCACGATCATGTGCTCGACGAGTTCGCCTGCGACCGTTCGCTCGTCGAGCGCGGCGGCGCATGGGTGGTCGAACCCCGATAAACAGGCGTTCGCGGGACGTGCTTCGGCGTGCATATCGTTGAAGCGAAACGGAAAAATTCGGAATCGCCCGCGAACATAGGTAGAATACGTTTTTAACCAGCTAACGAATCAACATGTCTGCCAGCGCAGTGAACGTGACTCCCGGGCGCAATGTCGTCGTCGTGGGAACGCAATGGGGTGATGAAGGCAAGGGCAAGATCGTCGACTGGCTGACGGACCACGCTAAGGGCGTCGTGCGTTTCCAGGGCGGTCACAACGCCGGCCACACCCTCATCATCGGCGGCAAGAAAACGATCTTGCGCCTCATTCCGTCGGGCATCATGCGTGAAGGCGTCGCCTGCTACATCGGCAACGGCGTCGTCCTGTCCCCGGAAGCACTGTTCAAGGAAATCGGCGAGCTGGAAGAGGCCGGCGTGAACGTGCGCGACCGCCTGTTCATTTCCGAAGCGACGACGCTGATCCTGCCGTACCACATCGCGATCGACCAGGCGCGCGAAGCGCGCAAGGGCGCGGGCAAGATCGGCACGACGGGCCGTGGCATCGGCCCCGCGTACGAAGACAAGGTCGGCCGCCGCGCGCTGCGCGTGCAGGACCTGTTCGACGCGAAGACCTTCGCCGACCGCCTGCGCGAAAACCTCGATTTCCACAACTTCGTACTGACCCAGTACCTGGGCGGCGCGGCCGTCGATTTCCAGGCGACGCTCGACACGATGCTCGGTTATGCCGACCGCCTGAAGCCGATGGTGGCCGACGTGTCGCGCCGCCTGTACGACGCGAACAATGCGGGTCAGAACCTGCTGTTCGAAGGCGCACAAGGCACGCTGCTCGACATCGATCACGGTACCTATCCGTTCGTCACGTCGAGCAACTGCGTCGCGGGTGCGGCGTCGGCCGGCGCGGGCGTGGGCCCGCAGAAGCTCAACTACATCCTCGGTATCACGAAGGCGTATTGCACGCGCGTCGGCTCGGGCCCGTTCCCGAGCGAACTGTACGATGCGGACAACCCGCAGCGTCAGGACCAGGTCGGCGTCACGCTCGCGAACGTCGGCAAGGAATTCGGTTCGGTCACCGGCCGTCCGCGCCGCACGGGCTGGCTCGACGCGGCCGCGCTGCGCCGCTCGATCCAGATCAACGGCGTGTCGGGCCTGTGCATGACGAAGCTCGACGTGCTCGACGGCCTCGACGAAGTCAAGCTGTGCGTCGGCTACAAGATCGACGGCAAGGATGCGGACATCCTGCCGCGCGGTGCCGCCGACGTGGCCCGTTGCGAGCCCGTATACGAAACGTTTGCCGGCTGGAAGGAAAGCACGGTCGGCATCAAGACGTGGGACGCGCTGCCGGCAAACGCCCAGGCTTACCTGACCCGCGTTCAGGAAGTGGCCGGTGTGCCGGTCGACATGGTATCGACGGGCCCGGACCGCGACGAAACGATCCTGCTCCGCCATCCGTTCAAGGTGTAACCCCAGATGACGCAGCAAATCACGATGACGGCGGCAGACTTGATGACCGATCCGCGCAACGACGACAAGAACCTGTGGGTAGGCTGGGACGAATATCACCGTCTCATCGAGCTGCTCGCGCTCCAGGTGCATGCATCGGGCTGGAAGTTCGACCAGATCCTGTGCCTCGCGCGCGGCGGTCTGCGCGTCGGCGATCAACTGTCGCGCATCTACGACGTGCCGCTCGCGATCCTCGCGACGAGTTCGTACCGGGAAGCGGCCGGCACGGAGCAGGGCGAGCTCGACATCGCGCAGTACATCACGATGACGCGCGGCAACCTGGCGGGCAACGTGCTGCTGGTCGACGATCTCGTGGATTCGGGCGTCACGCTTGCGCGCGTGCAGGAGCACCTGAAGGAGCGCTACCCGTCCGTGACGGCCGTGCGTTCTGCCGTGCTCTGGTACAAGGGTTGCTCGAAGGTCAAGCCCGACTATCACACGCAGTATCTGCCGACGAATCCGTGGATTCATCAGCCGTTCGAGGAGTGGGACACGGTTCGCCCGCACAACCTCGAGGCGTGGATCAAGCGCGGTCGCGCCCAGCGCGACGGTTCGGGCGCGTAAGCGGCCGGCCAATCGAAGGAAAGCCTTGTACGGCGCCGCTTGCGGCGCCGTTTTTCATTGGGGCGCCATGCACGCCGGCGGCGCGCGGGCCGCGGATCCGGTAGGCAGACGGCGCTGCCCCGGCTATGATTGGCAGCCCTGCCACAGCTTGCGCCGGATTGCATGCATGGCGTGGCTCACGTGGTTCCATGGCAACAGAGCAGGGCGGCGTTTCAAGGGGGCGCGAGTAGAATAGCGCTCGTTTTGTCCGACCCGGACCCGATTATTACGCTTCATATGAACGACACGATCCACGCGACCGACGCAGCACACGCGCCGCATTCGACGCAGCAACACTCGATGCGGGCGCTAGCGATAGCAGCCATCGGCGTCGTGTTCGGCGACATCGGCACCAGCCCGCTGTATTCGCTCAAGGAGGCGTTCAGCCCCGCACACGGCATTCCGCTCACCGAAGGGTCGATCCTCGGCGTGATCTCGCTGCTGTTCTGGGCAATCATCCTGGTGGTCGGCATCAAGTACCTGCTGTTCGTGATGCGGGCGGACAACAACGGCGAAGGCGGCGTGCTCGCGCTGATGGCGCTGTCGTTGCGGCCGCTCGACTCGAAGACCCGCGTCGCGGGCGCGCTGATGGCGCTCGGGATATTCGGCGCATGCATGTTCTACGGGGACGCGGTGATCACGCCGGCGATCTCGGTGATGTCGGCGGTCGAAGGTCTCGAGATCGCGACGCCGCACCTGTCCCATCTCGTGATGCCGATCACGATCGTGATCCTGATCGCGCTGTTCTGGATCCAGCGCCACGGTACCGCGCTGGTCGGCAAGCTGTTCGGCCCGATCATGGTGCTGTGGTTCGTTGTGATTGCCGCGCTCGGCGTGTACCACATCGTGCGCGTGCCGGGCATCATGGCGGCCATCAACCCGTATTACGCCGCGTCGTTCATGTCGGAGCATGTGCTGCAGGCCTATGTCGTGCTCGGCTCGGTCGTGCTGGTGCTGACCGGTGCGGAAGCGCTTTACGCGGACATGGGCCACTTCGGCGCGAAACCGATCCGCATCGCCGCGTACGGGCTCGTGATGCCGTCGCTCGTGCTGAACTACTTCGGCCAAGGCGCGCTGCTGATCCAGAACCCGAAGGCGATCGAGAACCCGTTCTTCCTGCTGGCACCCGAATGGGGGCTGCTGCCGCTCGTCGTGCTGTCGACGGTCGCGACCGTGATCGCGTCGCAGGCGGTGATCTCGGGCGCGTATTCGCTGACGTCGCAGGCCATCCAGCTCGGCTACGTGCCGCGCATGAAAGTGCTGCATACGTCGGAACTGGCGATCGGCCAGATCTACGTGCCGGTCGTGAACTGGCTGCTGCTGTTCGTGATCCTCTGCATCGTCATCGGCTTCAAGAGCTCGGACAACCTCGCGGCCGCGTACGGCATCGCGGTGACGGCGACGATGGTGATCACGACCGTGCTCGCCGCAGTCGTGATGGTGAAGGTATGGAACTGGAACCGGCTGCTGGTCGGCGCGATCATCGCCGTGTTCCTCGCGGTCGACCTCGGCTTTTTCGGCGCGAACCTGCTGAAGGTTGCGCAGGGCGGCTGGCTGCCGCTCGGCATCGGCGCGTTGCTGTTCTTCCTGCTGATGACCTGGTACAAGGGGCGTCACATCGTCAAGGAGCGCACGGCCGCCGACGGTATTCCGCTCGAGCCGTTCCTGCAGGGCCTGCTCGCACATCCGCCGCATCGTGTGTCGGGCACCGCGATCTACCTGACCGGCAACGACAAGCTCGTGCCCGTCAGCCTGCTGCACAACCTGAAACACAACAAGGTGCTGCATGAGCGAACCATTTTCCTCACGTTCGTGACGCGCGATTTTCCCTACGTGCGCGACGACAAGCGCCAGACCGCGCGTGATGCGGGCGGCGGGCTGTACATCGTGAAGGCCGAGTACGGCTTCAACGAGACGCCCGACGTGAAGGCCGTGCTCGAGGAATTCGGCCGCACGCACGACATGACGTTCGAACTGATGGACACGTCGTTCTTCCTCGCGCGCGAAACGGTCGTGCCGACGCATCTGCCCGGGATGTCGATCTGGCGTGAGCGCGTGTTCGCATGGATGCACCAGAACGCGGCGAAGCCGACCGACTTCTTCTCGATTCCGGCGAACCGCGTGGTCGAGCTCGGCACGAAGATCGAGATCTGACCGGGTGCGGCGCGCGGGTCGTTCAGCCGCGCGCCGCCGAGTCCGCCGACCAGGCAATCAGGCCGCGATCGTCCGCATCGCTGGCCGCGGCCGCAGCCGTATAGCGCTGCGTATCCCGCGCAACCCAATCCAGATAACCGCGTATCCAGTATCGGCAGCCGTCGACAAGGCCGCGCACGCGCGTGTCGGCATGCTGGGCGAGTGCATCGGCGCAGAGGACGAATGCGCTGATCTCGGCGCGCACACGCTCGGCCGTGTAGTCGACGCTGGCCTGCAGCGTATGGCCGCGGGAAGCCTGGATCATCACCATGTTCCGGAACTGCCCGGGCTGGCACGCTTCGACGCCAACGCTCTGGATGTCGTTGCTCCAGCAGACGATATGGTTCGCGTGCCGGAACAGTGTCTGGATTTCCGGCCGATGGAACGTATCGGGCGGGACGGCACCGGCATTGGCCGCGTCCGCCAGCGCGAGGCAAGGATTCATCCCGCTCGTGTGACGCCGGATCGTTTCGTATTGCTGCACTGCGATCGGCTCGGCCCTCAGGTGGCCGATAATCTGCAGTCCGGCCGTGGTGGCCCACAGGCGCATGCCTTGTGCGAAGCGCGCGAAATGTTCGGCCGACAGGCGTGCGCGCAGGCGCTGGCACACATCGAGCCATGCTCGCTCGCCATATATGGGCTGGGGGCCGGTACATTCGTAGTCGAGCACATCGATCATCGCGGTCAGATTGCGCAACGTATCGGGGCCGACCGGCTCGACGCGATCGACGAACAGGTCGTCGACGAGAAAGAACCACACGAAATAATCGGCGAGCGCCTGCAGCAGGGAAGGATCGGCGTTCGGGTAACAGCGCGCGGCGAGCCAGCCGTATCGGGTGCGTACGACGCGTTCCCGGTAGGCGTCGCTGATGAGCAGGCCGTATGCGTTGGCCCACTCGAGCATGCGCGATTCGATTCGCTCGACGTGCGGCGAACAGGCGCCGGCCCACGGCACGTCGAAAACGGGCGCGCGCAATGCGGCCAGTTCGGTTTTCAGATGATCGTCTGTCATGGTTCCCCGATCCATTTTCGCGAATCCGTCCCGGTTCGCCGGTCAGGCGAATACCGGATGCAATGCGTCGCGAATCGACTGCAAAAAAGCGAGACCGAAATACGGGAGGCAGGATATTCACCGGGCATGCGAGCGCCGCGGAGAACGCTGTCGCTGAACGGCAAGATCGCTGCCCAATACAGAAGCATCAAAATACGGCCGTTCGAAAACTTATTTTATGTGTCGCTTGTGAAGCGTCAAGAAAACGCATGTCGCAATGCGGATTGTTTAATTTGCCGATTAAACGCAGGGGAATGGCGATGGAAACGCGCATATTCGGTTTTCATCCCGGATATCGGAAATGCAAACGACGACTCAATAAAAAAACCCGCCGGGAGGCGGGTTTTTTTGTGCGGCGACGCCTTTTTTGCGTGCTCAGCGCTTCAGCTTCGCGAACGCCGCGGCCATTGCGCCGGCCGGTTCCGGCTCGCGCGAACGCTGCGGGCGGGCGGCGCCGCGCCCCGCGTTGCCGCGGTCCTGGCTGCTGCGCGACGACATGCCGGGCGCTGCTGCCTCGTCGTCGAGGCGCATCGTCAGCGCAATCCGCTGGCGTTTCACGTCGACGTCGAGCACCTTCACCTTGACGACCTGGCCGGCCTTCACGACTTCGTGCGGGTCCTTGATGAACTTCGTCGACATCGCGGACACATGGACGAGCCCGTCCTGGTGCACGCCGATATCCACGAACGCGCCGAACGCGGCGACGTTCGTCACGACGCCTTCGAGCGTCATGCCCGGCACGAGATCCGACACCTTCTCGACGCCTTCGCGGAACGTGGCCGTCTTGAATTCCGGACGCGGATCGCGGCCCGGCTTCTCCAGTTCGGCCAGGATGTCGCGCACGGTCGGCAGGCCGAAACGTTCGTCAACAAATTCCGTCGGGGACAGGCCCGACAACGCTTCGCGGTCGCCGAGCACGTCGTCGATGCGCTTGCTGATCTTCGCGAGCATCCGCTCGACGACCGGATACGCTTCCGGGTGCACCGACGAGCGGTCGAGCGGATTCTCGCCGCCGTTGATCCGCAGGAAGCCGGCGGCCTGTTCGAAGGTCTTGTCGCCGAGGCGCGGAACCTTGCGCAGGTGCTCGCGCGACGGGAACGGGCCGTTTGCGTCGCGGTAGTCGACGATGTTGCGCGCGAGCGTCGCGTTCAGGCCCGACACGCGCGCCAGCAGCGCGGCCGACGCGGTGTTCGCGTCGACGCCGACCGCGTTCACGCAATCCTCGACGACCGCGTCGAGCGAGCGGGCCAGTTCGCGCTGGTTTACGTCGTGCTGGTACTGGCCGACGCCGATCGCCTTCGGCTCGATCTTCACGAGCTCGGCGAGCGGGTCCTGCAGGCGGCGCGCGATCGATACGGCGCCGCGCAGCGACACGTCCATGTCGGGGAATTCCTTCGCCGCGAGTTCGGACGCCGAGTAGACCGACGCGCCGGCTTCCGACACGACGATTTTCTGCAGGCGCAGCTCCGGATGTTTTGCGATCAGTTCGCTCGCGAGCTTGTCGGTTTCGCGCGATGCGGTGCCGTTGCCGATGCTGATCAGCTCGGCCTGCGTCTGCGCGGCGAGGCGCGCGAGTTTTGCGATCGAGCCGTCCCAGTCGCGGCGCGGCTCGTGCGGGTAGATCGTGTCGGTCGCGAGCACCTTGCCGGTGCGGTCGACGACCGCGACCTTCACGCCCGTGCGCAGGCCGGGGTCGAGACCGATCACGGCCTTCGGGCCGGCCGGCGCGGCCAGCAGCAGGTCGTTCAGGTTGCGCGCGAACACGCGGATCGCTTCGGTTTCGGCCGTTTCGCGCAGCTGCGTGAGGAGTTCGTTCTCGATGTGCGGCTGCACCTTCACGCGCCAGCACCAGCGGCATACGTCGGACAGCCATTTGTCGGCCGGGCGGTTCTGGTTCGCGATGCCGAAATGGCGCGCGATCATCGCCTCGCCGGGATGCGGCACCTGGGCGTCGAGCTCTTCGCCGAGGCCGAGCTTGATCGTCAGCACACCCGCGTTGCGGCCGCGGAACAGTGCGAGGGCGCGGTGTGACGGCACGGTCCTGATCGTTTCCGCGTAGTCGTAATAGTCGCGGAATTTCTCGCCTTCCTCGTTTTCCTTGCCCTCGACGACGGCCGACGACACGACGCCCTGGCTGTGCAGGTAGTCGCGCAGCTTGCCGAGCAGCTCGGCCGTTTCGCCGAACTGTTCGGACAGGATGTCGCGCGCGCCGTCGAGCGCGGCCTTCACGTCGGCAACGCCCTTGTCGGCGTCGACGTACGCGGCCGCCTCGGCCTGCGGGTCGAGCAGCGGGTTCGCGAGCAGGGCCTGTGCGAGCGGCTCGAGGCCGGCCTCGCGGGCGATCTGAGCACGCGTGCGGCGCTTCGGCTTGTACGGCAGATAAAGGTCTTCGAGCACCTGCTTGCTGTCGGCCGCGTCGATCGCGGCGCGCAGCTCGTCGGTCAGCTTGCCCTGTTCGTCGATGCTCGACAGGATCGCCGCGCGGCGGTCCTCGAGCTCGCGCAGATACAGGAGGCGCTCCTCGAGCTGGCGCAACTGCGTGTCGTCCAGGTTGCCGGTCACTTCCTTGCGGTACCGGGCAATGAACGGAACGGTCGAGCCTTCGTCGAGGAGTTGCACGGCCGCCGCGACCTGGCGCGGCTGGACGGACAGTTCGGTGGCGATGCGCTGTACGATCTTGAGTGCTACGGTTTCCGTCATGTCGTGGATGATCTGCCTGCTGAAATCGCGGCGCGGGCCGGCAGGCCCGAAGCGGCGGGCTGCGTGGCGGGCCCGACGGGCCAGATGCCGCGGGTGAGTGAAGCGGGGCATTTTGCCATAAATGGCGGAGCGTCCAGCCGGGGGTGATAGAATTTGACACATGTCCCGCAGCTTTCCTACGACGTTGCCAACTTCCCGAATTTCTCTCGTCGCGCTCGGCGCAGCGCTCGCCGCGGCTTTGTCTGCCGGGCCTTCCGGCGCATTCGCGCAGGCCTCGGACGCCGCCGTGTCCGCGCCCGTTGCCGCCTCCGCCGCACCGGATTTCGACGCCCGTCAAAAAGTGCTCAATCAACGCTCCGCGGAAAACGATTATCGTTATGCGGTGGCCGAGCACGATTGCTACAGCAAGTTCTTCGTCAATCACTGTCTCGGCAAGGCGCGTGACCAGATGCGCGACGAGCGGGCGAGCATCCGCCAGGAGCAGCTCGCGCTCAACGACGAGCAGCGGGCGGTGCGCGCGCAGCAGCGCGACCAGCAGCAGGCGCTGAAGCAGGCGCAGGACGCGGCGGAAGCGCCGCAGCGCGCGGCGAACGACGCGGCAAACGCCGCTGCATTCCGCGACAAGCAGGAGCAGAATGCGCTGAAGCAGGCGCAGCGCGGCGCGGAAGGGCCGCAGCGCGCGGCGAACAAGCAGGCGTACGACCAGAAGCAGGGCGACTTCCAGCGCAAGCTCGACCAGGCGCACCAGCAGGCCGCGCAGAAGGCGCAGGAGCGGGCGGACAACGCGGCGCGCTACGAGCAGAAGCAGAAGGAAGCCGAGCAGCACAAGGCCGATGTCGAGCGGCGTCAGAAGGAAGCGACCGAAAAGGCGCAGCAGAAGCAACAGCAGGGGCAGTAACGTGTTGGATTGATCCGGAATCAGTCTCGTGCGCGCTGGCACGCCAGCCGGCGCGCTGCTTCGATGAGGAGGCAACTATGCAAAACCGTCACACGGAACAGCAGCAGGAATTGCACAACCGTTTGGCTGCATTGCAGGAGCAGCACCAGCAGCTCGCTCGGGAGATCGAGCTGAAGGAAGGACACTCCGACATCGACGACATCACGCTGCACCGGCTGAAGAAGGAAAAGCTGGCGGCCAAGGACAAAATCATTTTGCTGCAATCGCAGCTGGAACCGGATAAGCGCGCCTGAGCGCGGCCTGGCAAGCGCCGGCGCCGCCCGGGCGCTGGACACAGGAACGCTTGCCTTGAATTCACCGCTTGAAGCCACCCCCGATGCCCGGCGCGACGAGTCGTCCGCCGGGCGCGCTCGTGCGCCCGAAGGCACCTTTGAACTGAGCCGCAAGCGCGTCGACGAACTCGACACGATTTTCGGTGAGGGCGGATTGCTCGCGCGCGCGCTCGACGGCTATCGGCCGCGTACCTCGCAGATCGAGATGGCGCGCGCCGTCGCGTCCGCGATGGAGGCGTCCGCTCGCCGGATGCCCGAGCCCGAGATCTTCGAAACCCGCAAGCGGCCGGCGCGTCGCCTCGGCGACGGCGACAAGGCGGCCGAGCCGGGCGCGGACGCCGCCGCAGCCGAGCCCGACAGCGATGCCGGGGACAACACGCTGATCGTCGAGGCCGGCACGGGGACGGGCAAGACCTATGCGTACCTCGTGCCCGCGATGCTGTGGGGCGGCAAGGTGATCGTGTCGACCGGCACGAAACACCTGCAGGACCAGCTGTTCCAGCGCGACATCCCGACCGTGCGCAACGCGCTGGCGGTGCCGGTGTCGGTCGCGATGCTCAAGGGGCGTGCGAACTACCTGTGTCACTACTACCTGCAACGCACGGCCGACAACGGCCGGCTGCCGTCGCGGCAGGATACGGCCTACCTTCAGGAAATCGTCCGTTTCGCGAAGATCACGAAGAGCGGCGACAAGGCCGAGCTCGCGAGCGTGCCGGAAACGGCGCCCGTCTGGTCGATGGTCACGTCGACGCGCGACAACTGCCTTGGCCAGGAATGCCCGCATTACAAGGAATGCTTCGTGATGCAGGCACGGCGCGAGGCGCAGCAGGCCGACGTCGTCGTCGTCAACCACCACCTGTTCTTTGCGGACATCATGCTGCGCGACACGGGGATGGCCGAGCTGCTGCCGAACGCGAACACGGTCATCTTCGACGAAGCGCACCAGTTGCCGGAAACGGCGACGCTGTTCTTCGGCGAGACGCTGTCGACGACGCAGATTCTCGAACTCGCACGCGACACGGTAGCTGAAGGCCTGAGCCATGCACGCGACGCGGTCGAATGGGTGAAGCTCGGCGGCGATCTCGAGCGCGCGGCGCGCGACTTGCGCCTGGCGTTCGCGAACGACCAGATCGTCCGGATGTCGCTCGCCCAGCTCGGCGACGATCACCCGATGTTCGGCGCGCTCGACGCGCTCGAGGCCGCGCTCGACGCGCTTGCGTCGGCGCTTGCCAGCCAGGCCGAACGGGCGGAATCGCTCGGCGCGTGCCTGCGGCGCGCACGCGAACTGCAGGACCTGCTGGCCGGCTGGGTCGCGCCCGGCGCGACGGAGGCGGCTGCGAAGGCCGACGCGGCGGCGGCCGGCGACAAGGCGGCATCCGACGGTGATCCGAACGAGAAGGTGCGCTGGGTCGAAGTGTTCGCGCACACGGTCCAGCTGCACGAAACGCCGCTGTCGGTCGCGCCGATCTTTGCCAAGCAGCGCGCGGGTGTGCCGCGTGCATGGGTGTTTACGTCGGCCACGCTGTCGGTGCGCGGCGATTTCACGCACTACGCGGCGCAGATGGGCCTCAGCTCGCGTCGCTCGATGACGCTCGCGAGCCCGTTCGACTACCAGTCGCAAGGGCTGCTGTACGTGCCGCGCAACCTGCCGCAACCGTCTTCGCCGGCGTTTACCGATGCCGTCTTCGACGCCGCGCTGCCGGCGATCGAGGCGTCCGGTGGCGGCGTGTTCATGCTGTGCACGACGCTGCGCGCGGTCGACCGGATCGCGTCGAAGCTGCGCGACGTGATCGAATCGCGCGGCTGGAACACGCCGCTGCTCGTGCAGGGCGATGCGAGCCGTACCGAACTGCTCGACCGTTTCCGTGCATACGGCAATGCGATCCTGGTCGGCAGCCAGAGTTTCTGGGAGGGCGTCGACGTGCGCGGCGATGCGCTGTCGCTCGTCGTGATCGACAAGCTGCCGTTCGCGCCGCCGGACGATCCGGTGCTCGCCGCGCGCCTCGATGCGCTGACGAAGAAGGGGCTGAGCCCGTTCGCCGTGCACCAGTTGCCGCAGGCCGTGATCACGCTGAAGCAGGGCGCGGGCCGGCTGATTCGCGCGGAGACGGATCGCGGCGTGCTGATGATCTGCGACACGCGGCTCGTCGACAAGCCCTACGGGCGCCGGATCTGGCAGAGCCTGCCGCCGTTCAAGCGGACTCGCGAGATCGCGGTCGTCCAGGACTTCTTCGACGAGCACCGTTCCGCAAAGCGCACGTGACGGCGCGCGCGGCGCTCGTCGCGCGCTCGCACCGACGCTGCCTGAGCGCGGCGCCAATAAAAAACCCGGCTCGATGGCCGGGTTTTTTGTTCGTGCAGCGGGCGCTGCATGGTGCTTTCGTCAGAACTGCCACCACGATTTCTTCGCGCCGGGGCGCGAGTGGCCCGTGACGTACGGGCTGTCGGGGAACGTGCCTGCGAGCACGCGCTTCGTGTCCTCGGCGAGTTGCGGCTGGTTCAGCTTGCCGTACGACAGGATCATGATGTGCAGCGCGTCCTCGATCGCCGGGGCGCCCTTGTAGTCCTTGATCGCGAGCTGCGCACGGTTGATGGCCGCGACGTAGGCGCCACGCCGGTAGTAGTAGTCGGCCGCGTGCACTTCGTGCGACGCGAGCGCGTTGACGATGTAGCGCATCCGTGCGGCGGCGTCGGGCGCGTACTTGCTCTTCGGGAAGCGGTCGACGACGACCTTGAACGCATCGTACGATTCACGCAGTGCCTGCGGATCGCGCTCGCTCATGTCCTGGCCGGAGAACCGGCCGAACAGGCCGAGATCGTCATTGAAGTGGATCATCCCCTTCAGGTAATACGCGTACGGGATATCCGGATGATCCGGGTGGAGCTGGATGAAGCGATCGACGGCCTGGTCGGCGGCGGCCGCTTCGTTGTCCTTCCAGTTGCAGTACGCAACGTTGATCTGCGCCTGTTGTGCGAAGTGGCCGAACGGATCGCGACCTTGCAGCGATTCGAAATATTTCGCGCACTTGCCCCAGTCGCCGCCGGACAGTGCGTCCTGGGCCTCTGAGTATAATTTGTTGTTCGACCAGGTAGCCGTCTCGTCCTGCTTCTGCGGCAAGCCGTGGCAGCCGGCGATGAGGGCCGCGGCCGCTACCGCCGCAGCCCGGGCGGCGACGGTTCTGGCCGTGCGTTTGGTCGAATTCATCATGCTCGCATGTCCTAGCTTCAAGTCTCGGTGACCCAGTCTAAATGACCCGTTCAAGTTCGCAGAATGCCCAGCCGGGCACACCAAATCGCGAAGATTATAGCCCAAGCGATCGGCCCGCCGACGCTGCGTCGGGGGATTCCCTCGATGACGATCTGGCCGGCGACGCCATGCAGGCGCCCGTCGTGCCGTCCGCGGCGGCCGACGACGCGCCGCGCGTCGTCGAAGTGCCGCTGTCGCTCGCGGGTGAGCGCCTCGACAAGGCGCTCGCCCAACTGTTCCCTGAATTCTCGCGTAGCCGCTTGCAGAGCTGGATCGAGGCGCAGCGCGTGCTCGTCGACGGCGCGCCGGCGAAGATTCGCCAGCCGGTGCCGCTCGGCGCCAGGATCGAGCTCGTGCCCGACCTGCTCCCCGAGCAGCTCGCCTTTACGCCGGAACCGGTGCCGCTCGACGTGATCTACGAGGACGACGCGCTCGTCGTCATCAACAAGCCGGCCGGCCTCGTCGTGCATCCGGCCGCCGGCAACTGGAGCGGCACGATCCTCAACGGGCTGCTGCATCGCTATGGCGACGCGGCGGCCGGCCTGCCGCGCGCGGGGATCGTCCACCGGCTCGACAAGGAGACATCGGGCCTGATGGTGGTGGCGCGTACGCTGGCCGCGCAGACGGATCTCGTGCGCCAGTTGCAGGCCCGCACGGTGAAGCGCCGCTATTTCGCGCTCGTGTGGGGCACGATGCCCGAGGAAGGCACGATCGATGCGCCGATCGGCCGCGATCCGCGCGAACGCACGCGCATGGCCGTCGTCACCGGCGCATCGGGCAAGCCCGCGCGCACGCATTTCCGCACGGTTGACACATGCCTGTGGCAACGTCAGCCGGTTTCGGCAATCCAGTGCGATCTCGAGACCGGCCGCACGCACCAGATCCGCGTGCACTGCGCGCATGCCGGGCACCCGCTGCTCGGCGACCCCGTGTACGGGCGCGCGCGCGGCAAGCGCTCGGTCGCGCCGTTGCCGGACGGTTTCGCGCGGCAGGCGCTGCATGCATGGCGGCTCGGTCTCGTGCACCCGGTCACGGGCAAGGCGATGCAGTGGCGCTGCCCGCTGCCGGACGACATGAACGCCCTCGTCGCGGCGCTCGGCTTCGGGCAGGGCGACGAGGAATTCGACGACGATGACGGTGTCTACGACGATGACGATTTCGGCGGCGAGTATCACGACGATGAGCCGTACCTGGACGATGAGGAGGAGTGAGTGCCGATGACGAACCTGGCGCCGTTGACGTGGCAGGACTGCGTACAGCCCGACTGGCAGGTGTCGCCGCGCGTGCGCGCGCTGATCACGACGCGCGACGGCGGGGTGAGCGAAGGCCCGTACGGGCGCTGGCAGGGCGCGGAAGCTCTGCCGGGCGGGATGAATCTCGGCCTGCATACCGGTGACGATCCGGCTCGTGTCGCCGCGAATCGCGCGCGCCTGCTCGCGCTGGCTGGCCAGTCGAGCGCCGCGTGGCTCGAGCAGGTTCACGGCGCGCAGATCGTGCGCGCGGACGAGGTGATCGCGGCGGCAGACGCGGCGACAAACGCAGGGGTCGCGCCGGTGCAGGCCGACGCGAGTGTCACCGACCGTGCCGGCGCCGTCTGCGTCGTGATGGTCGCGGATTGCCTGCCGGTGCTGCTGTGCGACACGCAGGGCCGCGCCGTCGGTGCCGCGCATGCGGGCTGGCGCGGGCTGGCGGCCGGCATCGTCGAACAGACGGCGGCGCGGGTCGCGGCACTCGCGGGCGGTGCGACGGACGCGCTTCATGCTTACCTCGGGCCGGCGATCGGCCCGCGGGCGTTCGAGGTCGGCGCCGACGTGCGTGACGCGTTTCTCGACACGGCCCCGCAGTCGGAGCATGATGAAACCCGGCTTGCGTTCGTCGCGATCGATGGCGCGCCCGGCAAGTTCCTGGCCGATCTCTACGCGCTCGCGCGCTTGCGTCTTGCCCGTGCGGGCGTGGCGCACGTGAGCGGCGGGACGGCCTGCACGGTCACCGAGCAGGCGCGCTTCTATTCGTACCGGCGCGATCGCGTGACGGGCCGCATGGCGGGGGCGATCTGGCTGGCGGATTGACGGGATGCGCATGGGCGCGGAATTTGTCGCGCTGCAAAATCGGGTTATCTCGATTTTGCGGCGGCCATGCCGCGTTACGTGCGCGGCTGAATGAAAAATGCGAAGTCAAGTCAATCAAAATGTTTTATGTTTCGCCGGAACCCTTGTCCCGCCTGTTGCGCGAGGATTATCTCCGTGCGGAATTGTTCAGCGGTTTGATATGGCGCTTCACATGGGGAAAACGATAATGATAAAAATACCGCACTGCGGCAGAATCTGGAGACGCCTCTCCAGAGCATGACGGCCCGGCTCGCAGCCGGCACGCCGCGCGCGAGCAGGATTTCACGATAGACGCTCACGAATCACCGGTAAGGCAGGTAATGACAGCATCGAAAAAATCGTCGACGTCCGCTGAAGCGGGCACTTCCTCGGGCAGCATTGGTTTCGATCCGGCCGCCCAGCCGATGCAGCAGATGTTCGAGTCGTGGTTGAACGCGTGGCGCGGTTTTGCGGATCCGGCACGTGCCGCGACTGCGTCGGCCACCGTGAATCCGTTCGCGACATTCCAGTTTCCGACCTCGTTTCCGTTCCAGGTGCCGTCGATGCCCGATTTCGGCGCGCTGGCGTCGCCGTTCGCCGGGCTGAAGCTGCCGGCCGCCGCGATTCCCCCCGAGCGGCTTCAGGCGTTGCAGGCCGACTACGCGCGCGATTGCATGGCGCTGATGCAGCAGGCCGCCGCCGCGAAGCTCGAGTCGCCCGAACTGAAGGACCGCCGCTTCAGCGGCGATGCATGGAAGGCGTCGCCGGCGCATGCGTTCGCGGCGGCCTGGTATCTGCTCAACGCGCGCTATCTGCAGGAGCTGGCCGACGCGCTTCAGACCGATCCGAAGACGCGCGAGCGCATTCGTTTCACGGTCCAGCAGTGGACGGCCGCCGCCGCGCCGAGCAACTTCCTCGCACTCAATCCCGACGCACAGAAATCGATTCTCGAGACGCAGGGCGAAAGCCTGCGGCAGGGGATGATGAACCTGCTCGGCGACCTGCAGCGCGGCAAGATTTCGCAGACCGACGAATCGCAGTTCGTGGTCGGCAAGAACCTCGGGTGTACTGAAGGTGCGGTCGTCTACGAGAACGACCTGATCCAGCTGATCCAGTACACGCCGAAGACGGACAAGGTGTTCGAGCGGCCGCTCCTGATCGTCCCGCCGTGCATCAACAAGTTCTACATCCTCGACCTGCAGCCCGAGAATTCGCTCGTCGCGCATGCGCTGTCGAACGGCCATCAGGTGTTCCTCGTGTCGTGGCGCAACGCGGACGCATCGGTCGCGCACAAGACGTGGGACGACTACATGAACGAAGGGCTGCTCGCGGCGATCGACGCCGTGCAGCAGGTGAGCGGCCGCGAGCAGATCAACACGCTCGGCTTCTGCGTCGGCGGCACGATGCTCGCGACTGCGCTCGCGGTGCTCGCCGCGCGCGGCGAACATCCGGTCGCGTCGATGACGCTGCTCACCGCGATGCTCGACTTCAGCGACACCGGCATCCTCGACGTGTTCGTCGACGAGGCGCACGTGCAGATGCGCGAGCAGACCATCGGCGGCAAGAACGGCACGCAGCCGGGGCTGATGCGCGGCGTCGAGTTCGCGAACACGTTCTCGTTCCTGCGGCCGAACGACCTCGTGTGGAACTACGTCGTCGACAACTACCTGAAGGGCCGCACGCCGGCGCCGTTCGACCTGCTGTACTGGAACGGCGATTCGACGAGCCTGCCGGGCCCGATGTACGCGTGGTACCTGCGCAATACCTATCTCGAGAACAAGTTGCGCGAGTCGGGCGCGTTGACCGTCTGCGGCGAATCGGTCGACCTGACGCTGATCGACGTGCCGACCTTCATCTACGGCTCGCGCGAGGATCACATCGTGCCGTGGCAGACGGCCTATGCGTCGACGTCGATCCTGTCGGGCCCGCTGAAGTTCGTGCTCGGCGCGTCGGGGCACATCGCGGGCGTGATCAATCCGCCGGCGAAGAAGAAGCGCAGCTACTGGATCAACGACAGCGACCTGCCCGAATCGGCGGACGACTGGTTTGCCGGTGCGACCGAGCATCCGGGAAGCTGGTGGACGACCTGGGTCGAGTGGCTCGACCAGTACGGCGGCCGCAAGGTGGCGCCGCCTGCCCAGCCCGGTTCCGCACAGTTCCCGGTGATCGAGCCGGCGCCGGGCCGGTACGTATTGCAGCGCGATTGACGAAAGACGGACAGCGGCGCACGCTGTCCGGTGCACCGCAGTTTTTTTAACAGGGCCGGTAGCGATGCGCCGTGTCGTGCGGGCCTGGAGGAAAGGGAAATGACGGACGTAGTGATCGTATCGGCCGCGCGGACCGCGGTCGGCAAATTCGGCGGTTCGCTTGCGAAGATTGCGGCGCCCGAACTGGGCGCGACGGTGATCCGCGCGGTGCTGGAGCGCGCGGGCGTGAAACCCGAGCAGGTGAGCGAAGTGATCATGGGCCAGGTGCTGACGGCCGGCTCGGGCCAGAACCCGGCGCGGCAGTCGCTGATCAAGGCCGGGCTGCCGACGGCAGTGCCGGGGATGACGATCAACAAGGTGTGCGGCTCGGGCCTGAAGGCCGTGATGCTGGCGGCGAACGCGATCGTCGCGGGCGACGCGGACATCGTGATCGCGGGTGGCCAGGAGAACATGAGCGCGTCG
>NZ_LDUL01000001.1:0-26371 GCF_001043615.1 Burkholderia sp. LK4 | reverse complement strand
GAACGGGCAAGGCGGCATTCTCGTCGTCAAGCGCCCGTGGCCCGCGATGATCCGCACGATCTGGGGCGACCCGGAGCGCTTCAGGAAGAGCTACTACCCGGAAGAACTCGGCGGCACGCTGTACCTCGCTGGCGACGGCACCGTGCGCGACAAGGACACCGGCTACTTCACGATCATGGGCCGGATCGACGACGTGCTGAACGTGTCGGGCCACCGGCTCGGCACGATGGAGATCGAATCGGCGCTGGTCTCGCACGAGCTGGTGGCCGAGGCGGCCGTGGTCGGCCGTCCTGACGACACGACGGGCGAGGCGGTGGTCGCGTTCGTGGTGCTCAAGCGTTCGCGTCCGGAAGGCGAGGAGGCCGCGGCACTTGCCAAGACGCTGCGCGACTGGGTCGGCAAGCAGATCGGGCCGATCGCGAAGCCGAAGGACATCCGCTTCGGCGACAACCTGCCGAAGACGCGCTCGGGCAAGATCATGCGGCGCCTGCTGCGCTCGCTCGCCAAGGGCGAAGCGATCACGCAGGACACGTCCACGCTCGAGAACCCGGCCATCCTCGAGCAGTTGAACCGTTCGCTGTAACACCGCCCGCCCGGGCGGAGCGTTTCGCTTCGTCGCGGTGCCGGGATGCGGTCGCATTCCGGCCCTCGCGAAGCACCGCCGTGCGTTCCCCGACGGCACGGCATGCAGGCGGCACGCGTCGATTCAGCCGCCGCAATATTAATTAGCTATACGTATTACTAAATTCAACAAAACGGAGACAGACGATGAAGATCACGACACGGACGATTTGCGCGGCGCTGCTCGGCGCGGCGGCGAGCACGAGTGTTTTCGCGCAGAGCAGCGTCACGCTGTACGGCGACCTCGACGCCGCGTTGCTTTACACGAGCCGGTCGCTCGATTCGACGACCGGCGGCAATGCGGGCCGCCAGTTCGCGCTGACCGATACCGGCATGACGCCGACCAACTTCGGCTTGACGGGTACCGAGGATCTCGGCGGCGGGCTGCACGCGAAATTCAAGCTCGAGAGCGGCTTCAACATCACCGACGGGGCGTTCGGCCATTCGAACGGCAACTTCTTCGGCCGCCAGGCGTGGGTCGGGATCGACGGCGGGTTCGGCGAAACGAAGGTCGGCCTGCAGTTCTCGCCGTTCGTGCTCGCGGTGCTCGGATCGGACCCGCGCAACGTTTCGCACTTCGGCGCCGCGCTGATCCCGTACGTCGACAACGTGCTCGTCACCGGCCTCTTCAACCCGAATGCGATTTCGTACACGAGCCCGACGATCGCCGGGCTCACGGGCAGCGCGATGTTCGGCTTCGGCGGAAAAGCCGGGGACTTCCAGGCGGGACGCCAGTATTCCGGCAGCCTCACGTATGCGAATGGCGGCTTCATGCTCAACGCGGCGCTCTACGACGGCAACGGCGGCACGTCGCCGACGCCGGTATCGAGCACGGTCGCGTTCGTCGGCCGCACGATCGGCACCGCCTACACGTTCGGGCCCTTGACCGGCAAGGCGTCGTTCACGAGCTACAAGGTTGCCGGTTCGTTCAGCAACAACGTGTACAGCGCCGGCCTCGACTATCGTGTCACGCCGGCCCTCGACCTGAACACCGGCGCGTGGTACACGATCGATCGCAACGATTCGCACAATCATTCGCTGCTCGCCGCGCTCGGCGCCGACTACAGCCTGTCGAAGCGAACGGGCCTGTACGCGCAGGTCGGTGTCGTCAACAACCATGGCGCGATGAATACGGGCCTCGGCATCACGGGCGGCGCGCTGTTCGGGTTGCCGGGCACGACGGTCGGCGTCAACGCCGGCATCCACCACGTGTTCTGACGCGGCGCGACGCGCCGGGCCGGCCGGGCAGCCCGCGTGCGCCCATCCGGCCCGGCGCCGGAACACGGCTGCCGCAAACGCCGCAAAAGCAGCAAAAGCCGTGAATGGCGGGCAACGCGCCGCACCGGCCCGACGATCCGCCATCGCGATCCCGGCCTCGATGTTTACCCGACCTCAAGTCCGTGCCCTCACTGCCGTCAAGACAGGAACGCACGCCCAGCATCCGCCGATGACCAGGCACGCGTCCCTTCAAGGAGACCCTGCAACGTGAACTTCTTCGGAATCGGCCGCGGCCACCGTTCGTCGCGCGCGCTCGTCGGCGACATCGCCGAGCAGGCCGGCAAGCTCGGCATCGAGATCTGCGACGTGTCGGGTCACGTCGAGGAAGTCGCGGCCCGCGTCGCCCGACAGGCGGAGGTCTGCCACACGCTGCGCGAATCGGCCGCCGTCACGTTGCGCGGCAATCACCGGATTGCCGAGGCCGCGCAGCAGGTGCGCGCCGTGAGCGCGAATGCGTCGAACGCGGTTCGCCAGTCGCAACAGACGATCGAGGCGTCGCTCGCCGACATCCACGGCCTCGTCGAAGGCGTCACGTCGATCGGCAACCAGATGGGTGCGCTGCGCGACGCGCTCGATCATGTACGGGCCGTGTCCGAGGAGATCTCCGTGATCGCGCGACAAACTCACCTGCTCGCGCTGAATGCCGCGATCGAGGCCGCACGTGCCGGCGATTCGGGCCGAAGCTTCGCCGTCGTCGCGGCCGAGGTCAAGAACCTATCCGCGAAGACCGGACAGGCGACGGCCCAGATCGAGACGACCCTCGCGCGCCTCGCCGAGCAGACCGAACACCTGATCGCGGAAGGAACCGACAACGCCGCCCGCGCGCATCGCGTGCGCGAGGGCACGCGTACGATCGGCGAAGTCGTGCACGCGACCGGGCACGCGATCACCGAGCTCGCCGGCGAGGCCGAGCAGATCGCGTCGCTGACGGATGACATCGAGACGCAATGCCACCGGCTCGACGAACAGGTCGGCGAGATGGCATCCGGCGTCGAGGATTCGAGCGACAACTTCTCGCAGGCCAAGGACCGGCTCGGCAACCTGCTCTCCGTCTCCGAGACGCTCATCGAACTCACGGCCGCGACCGGCATCGAATCGCCCGACACGCGCCTGATCGACACCGCGCGGCACACGGCCGCCGCGATCAGCAAGTGCTTCGAGGAAGCGGTCGGGCGCGGCGAAATCGCACTCGACGCGCTCTTCGACGCAAACTACGTGCCGATTCCCGGCACCGATCCGCAGCAGTTCATGACGCGCTTCACCGACTTCACCGATCGCGTGCTGCCGGCCATCCAGGAGCCGGTGCTCGGGATCGACGCGCGCATCGTCTATTGCGCGAGCTTCGACCGGCAGTGCTACCTGCCGACCCACAACCGGAAATTCTCGCTGCCCCAGCGCGCGGACGCCGCGTGGAACGCCGCGAACTGCCGGAATCGCCGGATCTACACGGATCGCACGGCGCGCACCTCCGTGTCGCATACCAAGCCGTTCCTGCTGCAGACCTATCGGCGCGACATGGGCAACGGCAACTTCGCGCTGATGAAGGACGTTTCCGCGCCCATCGTCGTCGGCGGACGGCAATGGGGCGTGCTGCGGATCGGCTACAGCGTCTGAGGCCGGCCCTGCACCGGCAGGCCGTCGTCCATCACTGTTCGAGCCCCACCGCCAGCGGCCGCTGATCGCCGCGGCCGTGATCGTCGACCACGCGCACCGTATAGCTGCCGGCCGTCCGCGGCTGCCAGAACAGCGCATCGCCCGGCACGCTGCGCCCGACGAACGCATCGTTGACGAACCAGTACAGCGCATGCGCGCTCGCATCGGCCGTCGCGTTGAACGCGATGCGCGTCTCCTCCGTGCTCTTCACGCGCATCGCATACGTACTGCCGCGCAACGGCGACGTGATGCGCGGCGGATCGCCGTCGACCTGCCCCGCGTCGCGGCACTCCGCGTTCTGCGGCGGCCGCCGGCGCGCAATGCCGGCCTGCACGAACACCTGCTGCAGATCCGACGGCCAGAACTCGAAGATCTCCGTATGCGTGCGCTTGCCGTCGTAAGGCGGGCACGCGGCCTTCCCCGTCGCGTCGTCGATCACGACCGGCCGGTGCACGGTGCTCACACGGATCGGCGACGTGCCCGGAATGAACCACGTCCAGCCCTGCTGCGGGCACCACTCGTTCGGCAGGTCGCCGCTCGCGAGGCAGATCCGCACGCGCTTCAGGCGCGGCGGCACCGCGCGCGGCGGCTCGACGAGCGTGCGCTCGGCATTCAATGCGTCGACGACCTGGAAGAACAGCGGCGCGGCCGCGTCGACGCCGACGAACGCCGTATTGGTCGAGTTGTCGAAATTGCCGACCCACACGACCAGCACGTACGGGCCGAACACGCCGGCCGTCCACGCATCGCGGAACGACCATGACGTGCCGGTCTTCCAGTAGACGGGCACGCTCGACGGCTGCGCGCCGCTCGTTTCGTCGGGGCGCAGATGCTGGCGCAGCATGTCCATCGTCATGTAGCTCGCCTCCGCGCTCAACAAGCGCCGGCCGGGCAGCGCCGGTTCGTCCGCGCGCAGCCGCAGCGGCCGGAATTCGCCGCGATTCGCGAGCATCGCGTAGAGGCCCGCGAGATCCTGCATCGTCACTTCGCCGCCGCCGAGCACGAGCGCGAGCCCGTAGTGCTGCGCGCTCGCGAGCCGACGCACACCGGCTTCCTGCAGAAACCGGTACAGGTCGGGAGACTTGAGCTGCGATGCGACCCACACGGCCGGCACGTTGCGGCTGCGGTTCAGCGCGTCGGTCGCGGTGATCGGCCCGAGGAAATGCCCGTCGAAATTCTCCGGCGCATACGGGCCGAACGCGGTCGGCACGTCGCGCAGCACCGTTTGCGGATGCAGCACGCCCTGGTCGAAACCGAGCGCATAGATGAACGGCTTGAGCGTCGAGCCCGGCGAGCGCCGCGCGAGCGTGCCGTTTACCTGCCCGTCGATCGTGCGGTCGAAGAAGTTCGCGGAACCGACCAGCGCCTTCACGCCCATGTCGCGCGTATCGACGAGGATGGCCGCCGCATTGCGCACGCCGCGCGTGTCGTTGCGCGCGACATAACGCGCGATCTGCCGTTCGAGCGTGCGCTGCAGGTCGAGATCGAGCGTCGTCACGAGCCGCGCGCCGCCGTCGCTGTCGTCCGGCGCACCGCCCGAGGCCGTGCGCCACGCGCTGCGCGCGGCGAGGGCCTGGTCGACCGCGTGCGGCGCATCGAAAGGCAGCGCCGACAAGGGCCGCATCGCAAGCGGCAACGCGAACAGCGGCTTGAGCGACGCATCGCCCGGATGCTTCGTCAGCCAACGCGCATACAGCCGGTTGCGCGACGCGGCCAGCGCACGGTTGATCTCGTCCTGCCCGCCGCGCACGCGCCGCGCCGGGTCCTGCGGAATCACCGCGAGCGCGAGCGCCTCGGGCAGCGTCAGCGCATCGGGCATCCGGTCGAAATACACGACGCTCGCGGTGCCCGCGCCTTCGACGTTGCGGCCGTAGGGCGCATCGTTCAGATAGGCTTCGAGGATCTGCCGTTTCGAATAGAAGAGTTCGAGCTGCACCGCGCGCGCAACCTGCTCGAGCTTGCCCGCCGGCGTGCGCGTGTTCAGCCGCCACAGCGAGCGCGCGAGCTGCATCGTCAGCGTCGAGCCGCCCTGCGGATTGCCGCCGCGCACATACGTGATCCACGCACCACGTGCGAGGCCGTAAGGGTTGAAGCCGGGATGCCAGCGGAACCAGCGGTCCTCGTGCAGCATCACGGCCTCGACGAGCTGCGGCGACATCCGGTCGAGCGGCACCCACAGGCGGTAGCGGTCGTCCTTCGCCAGCGTGAGCCGCAACAAGCGGCCCTGTGCATCGACCACCGCGACCGACGACGGCTTCCAGTCGCGCAGCGGCGGATGCGGCCACAGCCGGCACGCGGCCAGCGCACCGAATACGAGCAGCGCGCCGGCGATCCAGTTCTGCCAGCGATGCAGCCAGCGGCCGGCGCCGCGCAGCGCGCGCCGCAGCACCGGGGCGTCAGCCACGCGCGGGCACTCCGCGCATCCGGCACCTCTGGCACGGCCGTTGCAGCCGCGTCGTCATCGCACGCGCTCCACGGTCAGTGCCGTGCCGCCGGGTGCCTGTGCCTGCACGCGGCGGTCGTACATCGACTCGCCGTAAGCCGGCGGCGCGACGAAGCGGCCCGCGTTGCTCGCCTTGATCCGGTAGACGAACTCGCGCACGTCGGTCGTCGCCGTGCCGTAGATCACCACGCGGTCCTCGCGCACGTCCGCGAACTGCGGCTGCCACGTGGAGCCCTTGACGCCGATCGGCGAACGCCACGGCGCATCGGCCGCGGGCGCCGACGCGCCGCCGTCGCTGTCGGCGTCCTGCGTGTCGGCGACGGGCGGCGGCGCGATCACCGGATCGAAGCCGCCGGGCAGCAGGTCGACGATCGCGACGTTGCCGACGTTCGCCTGGCCCGTCGCGCGGATCTTCAGGTGCACGTCGATCTCCTGGCCGAGCGTGATCTTGCCGAGCGGCTTGCCGTCCGTGTCGGTGTAGTCGCGCACGATCTCCAGGCCGTTCCGGATCGCCTTCGTCGACGTGCCGCGGTCGTAGCCCGACTGGCTCGCGATCCACCACGCGGGCAGCGTGCTGCCGTTCACGAAGTCGACACGCGACGCACCGGCCGTCCACGTACCCGAGCGCACGAGGTTCGCCTGGATCGACGACACGTCCTTCGGCGCGGCGCCCGCGCGCACCTCGTCGATCGCGAGCTGGTCGAGCTGCCCCGCGCTCGACGCCGCATACGCATCGAGCGCGAGAATCGTCATCGCCGACGACAGCGTGTTGTAGCGGTTGTCGACGAGCGGCGCGGCGAGGTTGTCCATCGCGCGCGGCGACAGCTTGCGCACGCGCTCCGGGAAGTGCTTCGCGATCAGGTACAGCACGCTCGCGTCGCGCGTCAGCGGATCGAGGTAGTAGCCGGTCGCGTAACCGCCGTCGGACGCGCGCTTGCGCTCGAGCAGCGCCTGCGGGCCCGCGATCAGCGCCGCGGCCTCCTTGTCCTGCTTCAGCAGCTGGTACGACGCGGCAAGCCAGGCGGCCGCGAGGTCGTTCTTCCAGTCGTTCGGATACGCGTCCTGCAGCCGCTTCTGCACGGCCGCGAGGCTGTTGGTCGTCACGTTGCCCTGGCGCGTCAGCAAGTACACCGCGTAAGCGCGCTGGCGCAGCAGGTCGAGCGAACCGAGCGAATCGTTCGCCGCGAGCTTCTGCAGATACTGGTTGCCCGCGTCGAGCATGTCCTTCGGCACGGCGATGCCGCGCTCGCGCGCGTCGAGCAACACGTGCATCGCGTACGCGGACACGAACGGATCGGCGTCGGGCGTCGCGCTCCACAGGCCGAACCCGCCCTGCGCGTTCTGCCGGCCGCGCAGCACGCCGAGGAACTGCGCGATCGCCTCCGCATTCGACGTGTCGGCGCCGGCGTCGGTCGCATGCATCGCGCTCGTCAGCGCGCGCACCGACAGCCACTTCGCCGCGAACACGTGCGGCACGGCCGCGCTCACCATCTGTTCGCTGCAGTAGTGCTCGAAGTTGACGAGATACGACGCCACGCCTTCGGACAGCACGAGCGGCGCGGTCGAGATGCTCGCGTCGCGCGATGCATACGCGTCGTACATCGACCGCAGGTTCGGCACGCTCGCCTTCTTGCCCGGGTCGAGCCGCGCGATGTCGAGTTGCGTGCGGAACGCGGCGGCCGGCCGCACCGACACGTCGACGCGTTGCTGCGCGCCCTTCGCGCCGTAGCGCGCACCGAACGACAGCGCGCCCGAGCCGAGCGTATCGGTCGCCTTCACGCGGAACATCGCGACGCCCTCGTGCTGCGGCGCGAGCGCGACGTTCTGCGTGGCCGGCCCGATCACCTG
Organism: Burkholderia sp. LK4; assembly: GCF_001043615.1. NCBI lineage: Bacteria > Pseudomonadati > Pseudomonadota > Betaproteobacteria > Burkholderiales > Burkholderiaceae > Burkholderia > Burkholderia sp. LK4. Next base: position 18,528 of record NZ_LDUL01000001.1, on the reverse strand, counting down.
CAACTGCGGCCCCGTCTTCAGCGTGACCGCGACCGGCACCGGCTGGTTGCCGGCGCCCGTCAGGTTGTTCGAGACACCGACGCTGACGTCGGCCTCGTCACCCGGCGCGAGCGTCGTCGGCACGTTCGGCGACAGCACGAAGTCGCCGCGCACCGTCGTCGCGCCCTCGAACGTGCCGACCAGGTCCGGCGACACCGACACGGCCATCACGCGCAGCTTGCCGTTGAAGTAGTCGGGCACGGTGTAGCTCAGGCGCGTGTCGCCGTTCACGTCGACGATCCCCGACCAGTAGACGACCGGCTTGTCGCGCTTGCGCTTGAACGGGTTCAACTGACGGCCGATCGCGTCGTCGGCGTCGCCGCCCGGCGCGGCCATCGCCATCAGCTTCTCGAAGTCCGGCAGGATCAGGTCGAGGATCTGCGACGTGCCGACTTCGAGCATCCGCTTGCGGAAGAAGAACTTCAGCGGATCGCCGAGCTTGTAGCGCGCGACCTGCAGGATGCCCTCGTCGACCGCGAACACGACGACCTTCGCGGGCTTCGCCGAATGCACGGTGAAATTCACCGTGTCGCCGGGTTTCACGAGCGCCGGCGCATCGACCGACAGCGCGTTGCGGCGCGCATCGAGGTTCACCGAGAACGGCACGACGCCGTAGCTCAGCGGGCTCATGAAGATTTCATCGGACGACGGATCGCGGATGTACTGCACGTTGATGTAACCGTTGCCCTCGAAACCGGCCGGCACCGTGATGTGCTGGATCGAGCTCGTCGTGTCCGCATGGAACCATGCATGCGCATACACCTTGTCGCGCTCGATCGTGATCAGGCCGCTGCCCGCGTAAGGCGCGCGGATCGCGATCTCGACCTGCTCGCCCGGCTTGTAGTCGTGCTTCGCGAGGCTCACCTGCAGCTCCGCGTTGCGGTCGAGCGAACGCGTGACGTTCGCGTCGCCCGTGACCGAATACTCGATGCGGTTCACCGCGGCGCCGTCCGCGTTGCGGATCACGAGCGCATAGCTGCCCGGCTTGTCGGTGCGCAGCGTGAAGTCGAGCCCGGCCGCCGGAATCGTCAGCGGCTTCTCGTCGACGGGCACCTCCTTCAGCCGCGAATCGTATTTGTATGCGCCGGAATCCTGCTTGGTCAGCACCGACACGTAGCGCTCCTCGACCAGCTGCGCGCGCAGGCCCTTCACGTCGATCGCCTTCGCGTTCGGATCGATCGCGACGAGCCGCACCGTGCGCGGGCTGCCGCGCTTCACGTAGCCGAGATCGTCGACGGACTTGTAGCCGACGAGCCAGTCGTTGTTCGACACGAGCGTCTGCGCGTTCGCGGCGACGTTGCGCCCGCCCTCCGCCTCATAGGCCTTCGCCTGGAAGTAGAGCTGGTAGGTCGAGTCCGCGTACTTGTCGAGGTCGAGGTCGAATTCGGCATGGCCGTGCTCGTCGGTCGTGCCGTCCTGCAGCGTCGTCGTGTAGCCCTCCTTCGCGCGGCGCGCGTCGAAGAAGTGATAACCCTGCCAGCTGCGGAACGACGGCCACACCGGGCGCAGCGTCAGCGTCGCCGCGACGCGACGCTTCTCCGCCGGCGTGCCGAACAGGTTCTGCGCGTCGACGACACCCTTCAGCCCCTTCGGCTTCACCCACCCTTCGACGACCTGCTGCGACAGCTTCGCGTCGACCTTCATCCGGTCCGGCAGGAACTCCTTCACCTGCACCGTCGTGCTGCCGATCGGCTCCGCGCCGGGCTGGCCGTCCTTGACGATGTACAGGTTGACCGTCCACGTGCCGGTCGGCGCCGTTTCGGCCGTCGTATAGCCGAGCTCGGTGAAGCCCGACGCATCGACCGTCACCGGCTTGCGCTCGACCGTGATCCCGCGCGGGTCGACGATCTCCGCCTGCAGCGGCACGCCTGCCGGGCTGCGCGCCCAGCTCGCGGCACGCACGATCAGGCCGATGTGGAACGGATCGCCGGGCCGGTACAGGCCGCGATCCGAGAACAGGTACGCGGACAGTTGCCCCTGGCCCGTCGCATTGCGCTCGCCGTCGACGTCGAAACGCGAGAAGTCGAGCTGGCGATCGCGGCCGGCCACCGGCAGGAACGACAGGTCGGTGTCCTTCTTCACGACGTACAGCTGCGGACGTTTCTCGCGGTCGAGCCCCTTGAACGCCGGGAAATGCACGATGCCGTCGGCGGCGGTCGTCTGCGTGAACAGTGCCTGGCCGTTCACCGCGAGCACCGATACCGTTGCACCCGCAACCGGCTTGCCCGTGCGGATCGACTGGACGAACACGTCCTGGCTGCCGTCGAGCGCCTTCTTGACCAGCATCCCGAGATCGGTCACGACGATCAGGCGCGTATCGCCGAGCGCGCTGTCGCTATCGTCGCCGTTGCCGCTGCTGTCGCCCGAATCGGCGTTGTCGGACTGATCCTGGCTGCCGTCGCCGGACGAAGCATCGCCATCCTTCGCGTCGTCGGCCTTTTTCTTCTCAGCGGCCGGATCGTACTTCGTCAGGTGCAGCAGAAACACGCCGCGCTTGCCGCCCTTCAGGTACTGGCCGAGATCGATGCCTTCGTAATGCGCCTTGCCGGGGTCGCCGGCCGGGAATGCGCGCGTCTGCACGAAGCGCTCGACGATGTGATCCTCGCTGAACGAATACGACAGCTCGGGCCGCGCGTACGTGCCGTTGTTGAAGCTCACGAGATGCTGGAGCTGGTCAGGCAGCACGCGGCCGATCTCGACCTTCATCCCCGGCAGGTTGCGCGACACGACCGACAACCGCTTGCTGCCGCTCATCGACAGCAGCGAACCGTCGGCCATGAAGCGCAGCAGCTTCGGATAGTCGGGCACCGTGAACGCGGTCGTCACGGGCTTGCCGAGCAGGTAGCCGCCAGCCGACTTCAAGTCGCCCTCGAACCGCACGACGACGCGCTCGCCCGGCGTCGCGTGGTACTTGAAGCTCTGCAGCGTCGCGAAATCGTTCTCGGTGGGCACTGCCTCGAGCGGCAGCGGCTTCGACTGCTTCAGCACCGCCTCGCTGATGTCGGCCACGTTCCATTCGTACGGCGGATCGTCGTCCGACTGATCGACGCCCGGCTTGCGCTTCGGCAGCACCCACGCCTTCGCGCGCGCGGCGAGATCGGCGCTGCGCACGCCGTCGGACGCTTCCGCGACGATCACCTGCTCGGGCTCGTAGCGCTCGTTGTCGACGAGCGTCGGCGCGATGTTGTCGATCGACAGGCTGTACAGCCCCGGCACGTCGACCGATGCGTGCAGCACGTCGGGCGTGCCGTTGCCGCCGCGCGCGCTCTTCACGCCCTTGTCGACGTCGAGCCGTGCGACCAGCGGATCGCGCGGAATCTCGAGCGGCTGCGAATACACCCACGCGCTCGTCTTCATCTTGTCGTAGTTGACCGTGTAGCGCAGCGGCGTCGCATTCTTGCCGTCGCGGCCGACCAGCACGAGGCCGATGCGCTTCTCGAATTCGGCCGGATCGACCGGATAGTTGAAGCGCAGCTGCAGCAGCGCCTGTTTCTCCGCCGGATTGTCGGGATTCCGGTAGAACTCGTTGTTGCCGAACGTGGCGGCAAACGCGGGCACATCGAACGCGAAGCGGTCGTCGTGCATCGTCACCTGCGGCGCGAACACCCGGTGCACCGCGAAACGCACCTCGACGTGCGCGCCGACCGGCCAGTCGGCCGCCGGCGTGAAGCGCAACGTCTTGTCGTCGACCCACGCCCACGCGCCCTTGAGCGCGGGCGTCATCTCGATGCCGTCTCCGGCCGGCTTGCCGACCTGCTCGATCGGCGCGGCCGATTGCGCGAACACGACGTCGAGCGGATGCACGGTGATCTTCGGCTTGTCGCTGTCGTCCACCTCATAGGTGGTGATCGGCGGCGCCTTCACGGTGAAAGTGACGGTCTCGGGCTCCGGCGGCTTCGGCCGATGCTTGAACCAGTAACCGCCGTAGCCGAGCGCGGCCGCGAGCAGCACGAGGCCGCCGGCATGCCACGGGCGGCGGCGCACGGCCGCGGCGGTGATGCCCATCCACGCGGGCGCCGTCCACGACACGTCGCCGACCAGCGGCCGCAGCGCGCAGCCGAGCAGCCACCAGACGAAGCCCGCCGCGCGAATCGGCAGGAGCAGCAGGAAGCGCAGCAAATCCATGTTGTTATTTCCTTGTTCAAGGACGTGCGGCCGGCTTCGGCGGCGTTCCCCGAGATTTATTGGTCTGTGACGGCGCGGCCCTGGTTGCGCCGGAATGCTTGGAATGTGGTGTTCGACCGGATGCTGGCCGCCATTATCGATCAGACCCGAAACGATGGAAATATCGGTGTGCCGGCGCGCAACGCCGGCCGTCGACCGGCCGGTCGGACGGGATTTCGGCGCGCCGCCCCAACCGCTGCGCGCACCCGCGCCGCGTTCGCTAGAATGCGCGGCTCGGCACGAATCGAATCGAAATGAAAGGAACCCGCTTGAAACTCCCGTTCGAATGGCAGATCGGGCTGCGCTACGCGCGCGGCGGCCGGCGCTCGGCCGGCGACGGCTTCGTGTCGTTCATTGCCGGCGCGGCGATGGCCGGCATCGCGCTCGGCGTCGCCGCCCTGATCGTCGTGCTGTCGGTGATGAACGGTTTCCGGACCGAAGTGCGCGACCGGATGTTGTCGGTGCTCGCGCACGTGGAAATCTTCTCGCCCACCGGCGCGATGCCCGACTGGCGGCTCACCGCGCACGAATCGCTGCGGAATCCGGCGGTGCGCACCGTCGCGCCCTACGTCGACGCGCAGGCGCTGCTGACGAACGCGGGCAGCGTGACGGGCGTCGCGCTGCGCGGCATCGATCCTGTGCTCGAGCCGCGCGTGTCCGAGATCGCGCGCAAGCCGAAGACGGGGCGGCTCGACGCGCTCGTACCGGGCGGGATGGGCATCGTGCTCGGTTCGGCGCTGGCCGACGCGCTGCACGTGAAGATCGGCGACCGCATCACGTTCTTCGCGCCCGGCAACACCGCGCGCATCGGCGACGCGCTGCCGCAGTTCCGGCAGTTCAACGTGGTCGGCACGTTCGAGTCGGGCCACTACCAGTACGACAGCGCGCTCGCATACATCCATATCCGCGACGCGCAGACGCTGTTCAACGTGCGCGCGCCGACCGGCATCCGGCTGCGCCTCGACGATCTGCAGCGCGCGCCGGACGTCGCGCTGGAACTGTCGCGCTCGCTGTCGGGCGATCTCTACATCCGCGACTGGACGCGGCAGAACCGCACGTGGTTCGAGGCCGAGCGGCTGCAAAAGCGCATGCTGTCGCTGATCCTGATGCTGATCGTCGCGGTCGCCGCGTTCAACCTCGTGTCGTCGCTCGTGATGACCGTCACGCAGAAGCAGGGCGACATCGCGATCCTGCGCACGCTCGGCGCGCCGCCCGGGTCGATCATGAAGATCTTCGCGATCCAGGGGATGACGATCGGCCTCACCGGCACGCTGGCGGGCGTCGCGCTCGGCTGCGCGATCGCGGTGAGCATCCCGTGGGTGCTGCCGGCGGTCGAGCGGTTGCTCGGCATCCACTTCCTGACGCCGTCCGTGTACTTCCTCAGTTCGCTGCCGTCGAAGCTCGCGGTGGCCGACGTGATCGAGATCGCCGCGGCCGCATTCCTGATGTCGTGCGTCGCGACGCTCTACCCGAGCTGGCGCGCCGCGCGGGTACGGCCGGCCGAAGCGCTGCGCGACGAATAGGCGCGCGGCGCTTCGGCATGGCGCGCCGTCATGCCGTCTCGTGAAAACCGAGGCTATGGGTGCCGTTCAGGATGTCCTCGAACGCGTTCCCGAAGCCGACGTCGATCAGGCCCGCACGCCTGCCGTACGTCTTCTGCCCCGACACGTCGCTGACGAAGATCGCCGCGCCCGACGACAACTGACGATCGGTATCCAGCAGCGCGAGCGTGCCGCGTGCGCTGCCGGCCGACTCGTCGAAGTTCAGCCGCGTGCCGTCCTGCGTGGTGAAATGCCCGCCGACCTCTTCGAATTTCCGGTTGCGCGCGACGGACGCGTTCATCTCCTTCATGAAGAGGAAGTCCGCGTCGGCGCGCTGGCTGGCCACCTTGCGATCGTCGTCGGAGAACGTGTCGCCCACCGCGGCGGCGCCCTGCTCGGCGAAGTCGACGGCCTGCTGGTGAAACTCGCGCGTCGCGAGCACGAGGCCCGCGTTCGCGTTCAGCGTCGACTCCACCCACGCGCGATCGCTCTCCGTCATCGTCTTCGACACGACCTTGATCCGGCCGTTGTCGGTCATGAAGTCGAACTTCGCGTCGGCCAGGTCCGGGCGCTTCGCGATGATCTCCTGCAGGCTCGTCGCGAGCTGGCTGGTGACGTCGCGCAGCTTCGTCGACAGGTCGCCCAGGATCGTCATCTGCTTCGTGCGCGCCGCCTGCATCGCGACCGGGTCCAGCGCCCGGATCTCAAGCGGCGTGTCCTGCGGTTTCCCGGCCGCCGTGTCCGCCTGTCGACGCCCGTCGAGCGCGGCTTCCTGCACCATCTGCGCGAGCGTCAGGCCGCTCGCTGCCGTGACTGAAATCGTCATGCCCTCTCTCTCCTTTCAATCCGTTTTTTACCGTTTACGGACAAATTTCGAGGAAATTTAGACCGATCGCACATCGATCGCGAAGCGCGCGCCAATACTTTGTTTGACTTGAGCTAAAAAAGTTTGACACCGAGATTTCACTGAGATAAGTTTGCGCAAGCTTCCGGAAAGCAATCCGGCTCGCCTCGCCGACTCGCGTCGCGCTTTCCTGCCGTTGCAGCACCGCCGTTCGCACCATCCCCGCCTCATCGCATCGTGCCGTTCCGTTTCATCCGAAACCAGAAGGAAGATCGGGCATGCCCACATTTGATTCGCACTCCTCCATTCATTTCGCACCGCCGGCAGCGGGCCGACCGCGCGTCATGAAACGGCTGCCGTGCTGACGCTTTCCGGTCGGGGCAATGCAGTCGCCCCGACACCCGCCGGGTTGCGCGACGCGTGACGCGCGTCGACGCCGGCCGTGACACCCGGGCATTGCGCCCGGCGCTTTCGAAGGTGCAGTTCCGCTTCATCCGATGCAGCACCCGGCCGGGCCGCGGGGGGCATATCGCGGGCCGGCCGGTTCCGGACAATCACAACAAGAGGTCGACAATGGACATTCATCGAACCGGATTGCGTCGCGCGTGGCTTCCCGCGCTCGTGGCGGCCACGACGCTCGCCGCGTGCGGCGGCGACGACGGCGGCAGCGTGGCGGGCGTCTCGGCGCTCGCGCAGGGCCAACAGGAGGGGGCCGCCGCATCGGCGGCCGACAAGCAGTCGCTCGCATCACGCTTCTCGCCGTCCGGCGTCCCGTACGCCAATCCGGCCAGCGGCGGCCGCTACCGCCCCGTGATCGCGAACGGCCAGGTGCAGCCGTCGCTGTCGGGCGGCACGATCGAGGAGAACGCGTGGGTCGACACGTCGGTCGATTCCGACGGCGACGGCACGCGCGACCGCATCCACGTGCGCATCGTGCGCCCGACCGAAACCGCGAACGGCGCACGCACGCCCGTCATCGTGCTCGCGAGCCCGTACTACGCGGGCCTCGCCGACAGCCCCGACCACAACGTCGACGTCGAACTCGACGGCACGCCGCACCCCGCCGCCAATGCGCCGGCGGCCGCGGCCGCGTCGACCTCCGCGCACATCATGGCTGCCGCGCCGCAGGTGCGGATGCTGCAGCAGGTGGAAGCCGCCGCCGCCGGGCGCTCGTGGATCGAGGGCTACTTCATTCCGCGCGGCTTCACGATCGTCTACGCGGATTCGCTCGGCACCGCCGGCTCGGACGGTTGCCCGACGATCCTCACGCGCGACGAATCGGTCGCGATGGCATCGGTGATCCGCTGGCTCGGCCGCGACGCGACCGCGAAGGACGCGAACGGCAAGACGGTCGTCGCGAACTGGTCGACGGGCCACGTCGGCATGTACGGCGTGTCGTACGACGGCACGCTGCCGAAGATGGTCGCGAGCCTGCGCACGCGCGGGCTCGATGCGATCGTGCCGGTCGCCGGGTTGACGAACATGTACGGCTACTACCGCTCGGGCGGGCTCGTGCGTGCGCCGGAAGGCTATCAGGGCGAAGACGTCGACGTGTACATCAAGGCGCTGCTGACGAACGCGCATCCGGAGCGTTGCACGCACCTGATCGACGAAGCGTTGCAGCAGGAAGACCGCAAGACCGGCGACTATTCGCCGTTCTGGGCCGCGCGCGACATCCCGACCGGCTTCGCGGTCGCGCCGGCGCTCGTTGCGCAAGGGTTGACCGACGACAACGTGCGCGTCGACCAGTCGACGTCGTGGTATCTCGCGATGCGGCGCCAGGGCGTGCCGACGCAGCTGTGGCTGCACCGCCTGAAGCACACCGACCCGACCCGCGTGCCGGCGATGGCCGATGCGTGGACCGCGGAGGTGAACCGCTGGTTCACGCGTTACCTGATCGGTTACGACAACGGCGTCGAACGCGATCCGCGCGCGGTGATCGAGCAGGCGGACGGCACGCTGCTGAAGGAAGCGGACTGGGCCGCACGCCACGCCACGCCGGTCACGTACTTTGCCGGCGGCGACGGCGCGGGCACCGGCACGCTGCTGCGGCAGCCGACCGGCGGCCCGCTCGCGCGCTTCACGGACGATGCGCGCATCCCTGCGCTCACGCTGGCGAACACAGCGACGGGTGAAAACCGCAGCCGCTTCGAAACCGCGCCGCTCACGGCCGCGACACGCCTGTCCGGCGCCGCGACCGCACGCGTCAGGCTGACCTTCACGGCGGTGGCCAACGTGACGGCCCTGCTGGTCGATCGTGCGCCGGACGGTACGGCCACGATCGTCACGCGCGCGTGGACCGACCCGCGCAACCGGCTCTCCGAGTGGCTGTCGGAACCCGTGCTGCCCGGCTTGCCGTACGACCTGAAGCTGACCTTCATGCCGCGTGACTACAAGCTGGAAGCCGGCCACCGGCTGGGGCTCGTCGTCCTGTCCAGCGACAACGAGGCAACGCTGCGGCCGACGCCGGGCACGGGCCTCACGCTCGATCCGGCCGGGACGTCGGTGACGGTGCCGCTGGCCGCTCTCTAAAAAAGCGGCATGCCCTCCTGCCCGTCGCGCGGCCACGACCGCGTGGCGGACAGGGGCGGTACGCAGCGCCGCATCAACTCAAGGGCAACACCGTTACATCTCGTCCATTCAACTCCCCCGTTTCCCTAAAACGCTGCGCCCGAATAATAATTTCACGTTCCATCAATCAAGCGACGCTTTAAATCAAAAAACGAAACAAAATACTGTCGCTTGACATCGAAAACCCATCGACTAGATTTCAAAAAAATCCGGGCACGCTGAAGCGGTCGGCGCGAGACTCGCCTGATTCGCACGTCACCTCATGCCCGTCAACGGTTGCGGACATCTCGTTCGGCGGACCTCGCTTTCGTTTTCTTGCATCGGGTACGCAGGATTCCCTGTTTCAGTCGAAGCCCCGCCCGCCTCGACCGGGCAACCGCCTATCGCAGCCATCACTACCGCACCACGAACCGGAATCCCGGCATTCCAGTACATGACGTCGCGCCCCACTTCGGAGAATTGCGATGAGCAATCTGTCCACCGATACGACAGCCGCTTCAACCCTGCCATTGAATCATCGAGGCAGCATGCCGTTCGTGGCGATTCGGGGCCCGGAGCGGAGCGATTACGAATCCCGGGTCGTACAGGCTTACCAGGACGACCCGCAGAACTGGAGCAAGGCCATCGGCAATCGTCTCTGGTTCCAGTTCGGCGTATATGACCATTTTCAATCGTCCGGGCCGATCGACCTCGACGAATCCGGTCTCCGCTATTTCGAACGGCAACTCGAGATCGCCGGACTGGAAATGCCGGATGACAAGCCGGTCAACCGGATACTCGATATCGGATGTGGATGGGGAACGGTGCTGCGGGATCTGGCCGAGCGATTTCCCGACTGCCATCGCCTGGATGGCATCAACATCAGCGATCGCCAGCTCGAATACTGTGCCGAGATGAATGCGGCGCGGGGATTGTCCGGCAGGATCAAGCTGTTCCGGTGCAATGCGCTGGACATCGATTTGCTGCCGGATATCGAGCGACCCTACGACCTCGCGATCATGCGCGGGGAGATCTCCCACTTTCCGTACGATCTCTTCGAAATGGTGATGGCAAAACTCCGGCAGCGGCTGACCCCGACCGGGACCGTCATTATTTCGGACAACCTATATAACGTCGATCTCTCGGAATATCGCTCCGATACGCCTGACATGGTCGACAGGCTGGCGTGCAAGTATCGCAAGACGCCGGCGTACCTGCGCCAGGTGTTCGAGCAAAGCGGTTTCTCGGTCAAGGACATGCGGATCCTGCCTGACAGGACCGACGCGACACGATGGTTGTTGAGCGTGCAGGACAACATCGAGCGGCATTTCCCGGCGGGCGCAGTCGGGGCACTGGAGGAACTCCGCGTCATGTGCGAAAGCCTGGCGGTCGCCATCGTCAAGCATCAGGTTTCGATCTACAGCTTCGTGCTCGAGCGCGATCGATGAAATCCGTCCTTCTTCCGGCCGCCGAACGTCCTGCACGAGAACCTGCCATGAAAGACATTCCCAACTTCGTCCGCAACCTGCCCGGCCTGCCGAAGCCCGGGGAAAAAATATTCCACCCGGACTTCCATCTGCAACTGAAACCGATGTGGCATCCGCTCCACGACGAGACGGAGCGCCGGATCGCGCTCACCGACAGTCCTTATATCCTCGCCCATTACGGCAGCCAGAAGGCGGTGGAACACTATCTGGCACAAAGCATGCCGTCATTCGGGGGCCTGTGCTATCCGCACACCCTGAACGACAGGATCTACGATCTCGAACGGATGATGAGCATCACGACGCTGATCGACGACACCATCACCAACCCGGACATGCTGGAGCAAACGCAACGGCGGTCGGCTTTGCGACAGCACTACTTCGACGCGATCGCAGGCATCCGGCCGCCGGATACGGCCCCGATCGCACAACTGCTGCATGACGGGCGGCTCCCCATCAAGGACCAGCTATTGTCGAAACCGCGCGTCTGGAAACGGCTGGAGGAATCGCTTCACACGTTGATCATCAGACAGACGGATCCCTTGGCGCTGAAAATGGACGAGTTAACGTTCGACGCCTACCTGGAAATGCGGCGCATCGACAATTACGGGGAATGGGCCGCCATCATGACGGAGTACGCGATCGACGTGGACATGACCGATCACCTGATTGCCGACCGATCGCTGGCAGAAATGAGAACGGCCGCCATCGACTCGATTACGCTGGTCAACGACCCGTATTCATTCCGAAAGGAAATCCATATCGCCGATTCGGTCAATTCCGTCTGGCTGCTGATGTATCGCGAAGGCCTGAAACTCCAGGATGCATTGAACAAGCTGGCGACGCTGGTTGCCGAAAACGAGCGCAACCTGATGGCCGCCCGCGATCGTGTCCTGGCCGGCCCGTTGGGGAACCGGGCGGATGTGCGTGCCTATGTGACCGAACTGGAGCATCTGGCCTCCGGCAACGCGGAATTTCACGCAATCAGCACGCGCTACCACGGCCGGGATTTCAAAGGGAAACGGTTCATTTCCGGCGAGGTGACCATTCGGCCGCTACCGTCCACCGATGAAGTGGCAGCGGCGGACCGGGCGGGCGAGCGTCCCGCGAACTGATTCACCCGATCGGGAGTCCGGCCCGGTTCCCGGAGGCATGCCGGTTTCGCAGCCGCGTCGAGCGGGGCGGCCCCGACGCCGACCGCGACCTTCAGACCGCGACCTTGTTTCGCACCGGCAGCGCAAACCGCCGATCACACCGGCGTCAACACCGGCTGCCCCGCGAAATGCCGCTTCGCGTTGTCGAGAAACTGCTGCACCGAGCGATCGAGCGCCTCCGGCGACCAGCCGCCCATGTGCGGCGTCAGCACGACGCTGTCGAGATCCGTCAGCGCGCGCGGCGGTTCCGGTTCCCCTTCGTACACGTCGAGCCCCGCGCCCGCGATGCGCCCTTCGCGCAACGCGTCTGCCAAAGCAGCGGTATCGACAACGCTGCCGCGCGACACGTTGACGAGAAAACCGCCCGGCCCCAGCGCATCGAGCACGGTGCGGTCGATCAGGTGCCGCGTGCCCGCGCCGCCCGGCGTCGCGACGATCAGGAAATCGGCCCACTGCGCGAGCGCGTCGACGCGGTCGAAGTAGCGATAAGGAACGTTCTTCTCCGACCGGTTGTGATAACCGATCTCGATGTCGAAGCCGGCCGCGCGACGCGCGCACTTCTCGCCGATCTTGCCGAGCCCGACGATGCCGAGCTTCCTGCCCGACACGTTCGGCGGCATCGGCAGCCCGTCGCGCCACACGCCGGCACGGGTTTTCGCATCGAGCGGCACCACGTTGCGCACCGCCGCGAGCAGCAGCGCGAACGCGTGGTCGGCCACGCAGTCGTCGTTGGTGCCGGCGCCCGTCACGACCGTGACGCCGCGCGCCTTCGCATGGGCGACGTCGATGTGCTCGTAGCCCGCGCCGAGCGCGCTGACGAACGTGAGTTGCGGAAGCCGGTCGATCTCGGCGCCGGTGAGCCCCGTGCTGCCGTTGGTCAGCACCGCGCGTATCGTGCCGCCGTGTTCGGCGATCGCGCGTTCGCGTTCTTCGGCAGTCGGGGCATGGCGCACGTCGAACGACGCGGCGATCTCGCGGTGCGCGTCGCCGCGCAATGCGATGAGGACCAGCAGCTCGGGTTTCATGTCAGCAATTGTCGGCAGGCGGAGACGAAATCGAGTGTAACAAGCCCGCGCGACTCATGCAGGCTATCCCCACGCGGGCTGTGGACACGCCGCCGCACGCGGTTTGCCAAAGCCCGCCCAGTCAAGTAACGTGCGGCCTACGCCCCCGTCCTGGAGATTGGCTCATGAAGCTCGCCCTGCCCGCCCGGATTCTGGGCCTCGCGTTCGCCGCTGCCCTCGTCGCACCCGGCGCGCACGCCGACGCACCCGTCGTGGTGTCGTCGAAGATCGACACCGAAGGCAACCTGCTCGGCAACCTGATTTCGCAAGTGCTGAAGGCGCACGGCATCCCCGTCACCGAAAAGATCGCGCTCGGCACCACGCCGATCGTTCGCAAGGCGCTCACGAGCGGCGAGATCGACATCTACCCCGAATACACGGGCAACGCCGCCTTCTTCTTCAACAAGGCCGACGATCCTCTGTGGAAGAACGCGAGCCAGGGTTACGACGCCGCGAAGAAGCTCGACTACGCGGCGAACCATCTGGTGTGGCTCGCCCCGGCGCCCGCGAACAACACGTGGGGCGTCGCGTTGCTCGCCCCCGTCGCGCAGTCGCAGCACCTGAAGACCTTCTCCGATTTCGGCAAGTGGGTCGCGGGCGGCGGCAAGGTGAAGCTCGCCGCGTCGGCCGAATTCGTGAACAGCGCGTCGGCGCTGCCGTCGTTCGAGAAAGCGTACGGCTTCAAGCTGAAGCCCGAGCAGCTCGTCGTGCTGTCGGGCGGCGACACGGCCGCGACGATCAAGGCCGCCGCGAACCAGACCGACGGCGTGAACGCGGCGATGGTGTACGGCACCGACGGCGGCATCGCGTCGAGCGGCCTCGCGGTGCTCGACGACGACAAGCACGTGCAGCCCGTCTACGCGCCGGCGCCCGTGATCCGCGAAGCCGTGCTGAAAGCGCACCCGCAGATCGCCGATTACCTGAAACCGGTGTTCGCGAGCCTCGACCTGAAGACGCTGCAGTCGCTGAACGCGCGCATCCAGATCAACGGCGAGCCGGCGGCCGGCGTCGCGAAAAGCTACCTGAAAGCGAAGGGCTTCGTGAAATGACCGAACGCGCGGCGGCGTCCGCGCGGCGCGTGATCCCCGACAAGGTCGGCATCCTGATCGGAATCCTCACGATCGTCGCGGTGCTCGGCCTGCCGTTCGTCGTGCTGCGGCCGAACCGGATCGCGGCCGGCACGGGGCTGTCGGTGTTCGCCGCGCTGCCGGCGATGCAGGGCGCGGCGCTGGCCGCGCTGTGGATCGCCGGCGCGCTGTGGGCGATGAAGGCGAGCCGCCCCGCGTGGCGGCTCGCGGCCGGCTGCGCATGGCTCGCGACGCTCGCGTACGCGCTCGGCGCGGCCGCGACGCACGTCGTCGCCGCCGACGACATGCTCGCGCGCGTGTCGCCCGACGCGGGCGTCTGGCTGCTGCTGTTCGCGTGGGCCGTGCTCGTCGCGGACGCGCTCGCACGGCTCGCATTCGGCCCGTGGCGGCGCCTCGCCGCGCTCGTCGTCGCGATCGCCGCGATCTCGGTGCCGCTCGCGAGCGGCTGGTGGGACGGCCTCTCCGTGATGCGCGAATATGCGGTGCGCAGCGACGATTTCTGGCGCGAAGCGATCCGTCACGTGTCGCTCGCGGGCGGCTCGGTGGCCGCCGCGCTCGTCGCGGGCGTGCCGCTCGGCATCGCCTGCGCGCGCATCGCGGCGGTGCGAACCGTCGCGATGCCCGTGCTCAATATCGTGCAGACGATCCCCAGCATCGCGATGTACGGGCTGATGATGGCCCCGCTCGGGCTGCTGGCCGCACACGTGCCGCTCGCGGCCGCGCTCGGCATTCGCGGCATCGGCGTCGCGCCGGCCGTGCTCGCGCTGTTCCTGTATTCGCTGCTGCCGATCGCGTCGAGTGTCGTGGTCGGGCTCGGACAAGTGCCGCCGCACGTGACCGAAGCCGCGCGCGCGATGGGCATGACGCGCGCGCAGCGGCTGCTGCATGTCGACCTCGTGCTCGCGCTGCCGGTGATCCTGAGCGGCGTGCGCATCGTGCTCGTGCAGAACATCGGGCTGACCGCGGTCGCCGCGCTGATCGGCGGCGGCGGCTTCGGCACCTTCATCTTCCAGGGGATCGGGCAATCGGCCGCCGATCTCGTGCTGCTCGGCGCGATCCCGACGATCGCGCTCGCGCTGGTGGCCGCCGTCATATTCGAAGCCGCGACCACGCTCGCGAAGGGGCGTACAGGATGATCGAGATCGAACATGCAGGCAAACGCTTCGGCGATGTCGTCGCCGTCGACGACGTTTCGCTGACGATGCAGCGCGGCACGATCACCGCGCTCGTCGGTGCGTCGGGCAGCGGCAAGTCGACGCTGCTGCGCATGATCAACCGGCTGATCGCCCCCACCAGCGGCACGATCCGCATCGACGGCGTCGATACGGCGACCGTCGCGCCCGAACAGCTTCGGCGCGGCATCGGCTACGCGATCCAGGGGCACGGGCTGTTTCCGCACTGGAGCGTCGCGCGCAACATCGCGACCGTGCCGCGCCTGCTCGGCTGGCCGGCCGCGCGCATCGACGCGCGCGTGAACGAACTGCTCGACCTGTTCCATCTCGCGCCGGCCGAGTTCGCGGACAAGCTGCCGCACGAACTGTCGGGCGGCCAGCAGCAGCGTGTCGGCGTCGCGCGCGCGCTCGCGGCCGAGCCCGCGATGCTGCTGATGGACGAGCCGTTCGGCGCGCTCGACCCGATCATCCGCGGCAAGGCGCAGGACGACCTGTTCGCGTTGCAGCGCCGACTCGGCATCACGGTCGTGATCGTCACGCACGATATCGAGGAAGCGCTGAAGCTCGGCGACACGATCGCGGTGATGGACGGCGGCCGGCTGCTGCAGGTTGCGCCGCCGGCCGAGATTCTCGGCAAGCCGGCGGCCGGTGTCGTCGAGCAGCTCGTCGCGGGCGTCGACCGGCCGCTGCGCCTGCTCGCGCTAACGCCGATCGACGCGGTGGCCGAACCCGGCCATGCGGACGGCGAGCCGATCGACGCGACGCGCACGCTGCGCGATGCGGTGTCGGAACTGCTGTGGCGCGGTGTCGACGCATTGCCCGTCGACGACGGCGATGCACGCAACGCGCGCGGCGCGCGCCGCATCACGCTCGACGCGATCCGCGCGCACGCCAGGCAGCCCGCATGACGACGCCGGATACCATGCAACGCACACGGCCCTTGCGTTCGCCCCTGCCCCGCCACGTTGCCGCGTTCACGGCGCGCGCCGCCGCGCTCGCGCTGCTGCTCGTGCTGCTGGTGCGGCCGATGTGGCTGCAGGGCCTTTTCGCACCGTTCGCGGACAACGGCGCGCCCGTCATCTACGATCGCGCGAGCCTGCTCGACCTGACGCTCGCGCATCTCGGCACGGTCGCGCTGTCGAGCCTGATCGGCACGATCGTCGCGGTGGCGGCCGGGATCTTCGTCACGCGGCCGGCCGGCGCGGATTTCCTGCCGGTCGCGCGCAGCGTCGTCGACATCGGCCAGACCTTCCCGCCGGTCGCGGTGCTCGCGCTCGCGGTGCCGGCCGTCGGCTTCGGGCTGAAACCCGTGCTGATCGCGCTCGTGCTGTATGGTCTCTTGCCGGTTTTCGAAAGCACGATCGCGGGGCTCGAGGACGTGCCGCGCGATGTCGTCGACGCCGCGCGCGGGATGGGGATGAGCGGCTGGCAGCAACTGGTGTCGGTCGAGCTGCCGCTCGCGTTCCCGGTGATCGTCAACGGCATCCGGCTCGCGGTCGTGATCAATCTCGGCACCGCGACGATCGGCTCGACGGTCGCCGCGCGCGGCCTCGGCGACGTGATCATCGCGGGCCTGCAGACGTCGAATACCGCGTTCGTGCTGCAGGGCGGCGTGATCGTCGGGCTGCTCGCGGTGCTCGTCAGCGATGCGATCGGCGCGATCGCGCGAGTGGCGAGCGCGCGGCGCGCCTAGAAGTCGTCGCGACATTTTCCAAGGGAGAAGCCATGGCTGTCCTGGACACCGGCCCGTTTTTTCATGGCACGAAAGCGGATTTGCGGATCGGCGACGTGCTGACGGCGGGCTTCAGATCGAATTACCGGGATGACGTCGTGATGAATCACGTTTATTTCACGGCCCTGCCCAAGGGCGCCGGCCTTGCCGCGGAAATGGCCAAAGGCGACGGCAAGCCGCGGGTCTATATCGTCGAGCCCACCGGGGCATTCGAAAACGACCCGAACGTCACGGACAAGAAATTCCCGGGCAATCCGACGCGCTCGTATCGAAGCACATCGCCTTTGAAGATCGTCGGCGAACTCGATCACTGGGAACCGTACGATCCGGCGTTCATTCAGCAACTGAGAATCCGCATCGAAACCGGCATCGGCGAGATCATCAACTAGCGGTCATCCGGACTCCGATGCGTGTCCGCGCAACGATCGCCGCGTCGATCGTTGCGAACGTCACAAGCCTACACATCGCTTTCATTCGAGCCGGCGCTCGACCGTCTTGCCCGATTGGCCGATATACTATGCGCCTCCCATTTCCCCGCACTCGACCATGCGACGACGCTTTTTCTGGCTGATCGTGCTCTCGCTCGGCATTGCGCAACAGGTATCGGCTCAGCAAACGCCCGCAGCGCCTGCCTCTGCGCCCGACGTGCTGGCGTCGGCGCCGGCTGTCGCCTCCGCGCCGCTCGCGAACGCCGACGATCAGCCGAACGAAGCAAACCGCCGCATCACGTCCTACCTGACGAAGAAATTCGGTGTCGCGAAGGAACGGGCCGCCAAGCTCGCCGATATCGTGAGCGTCACTGCGACGAAATATTCGCTGCCTCCCGCACTCGTTTACGCCATCATCTCGATCGAATCGCGCTTCCAGGAAAAGGCGCGCGGCCAGCACGGCGCGACCGGACTGATGCAGGTCGTGCCGTCCGCACACCGCGGCATGCTGCGTAACGTGAAGGACCTGACCGAACCGAATGCGAACGTCGAGGCCGGCTCCCGGATTCTCTCCGGCTACGTGAAAGCGGCCGGCGGCAACGTGCTGGCCGGGCTGAAGAGCTACAGCGGCGGATCCAGCGCGTATGCGGCGAAGGTCATGCAGCGGGTCGATTCGTTCCGGTTCGTGCTCGAACCCGACGACGACACGAAAGCCGCGAACGAGACGAAGGCGCGGATGGTGCCGGTGAGCGAATCGACGTCGACATCGACGTCGGCGCGCAACGCGCAATAAGCAGGTACGTCGCACACGTCCCGCCCCATGACTCCCTCTCCGCGCATGCGCGACACGATCCGGTACGTCACCCGCCTTCTTGCCGTCGCCGCGCTCGCGAGCGGCGCAGCGTCCGCGTTCGCCGCGGTCGATTGCGAACGGCAGGGGCCGACGATGGATGCGGTACGCCGGTGCGTCGTCGACAACAACAACCAGGAAGTGGAACGCGCGTACCGGTCGCTCGAACGCAAGACCCGGCAACGCAACCCCGATGCGGCGAAACAGCTCGCGAAATCGCAGGCAAGCTGGTACGGCTTCGCGAGCGACACGTGCGACTACGTCCGAGCCGCCAATCCGCAGCAGATGATTCCGGACGACGCGTGGCTGAACTGCTGGGTCGACTTCAGCCAGGCGCGCGTGCGCATCCTGAAGAAATGGGAAGCGCAGGGCGACGCGCCGCAGCCGGCGCAGCAGTAAACGGCGGACGATCGTCCGC